>CAMCWM010000018.1 GCA_945882215.1 Akkermansia muciniphila
TCAACACCGGAGGTCGGTTTGACTTCTTCCTTGGGCAGGACTGCGCCGAGCTTCGCCTTGAGGTCACTCATGCCGACTTCACCGGCGAGGTTCGTCCATTCATACGGGTCTTTGCTGTGATCGTAGAGCTCCTCGCTGCCATCAGCGTAGCGGATGTAGCGCCATTGGGCGTCGCGCACGGCGTGATTGCCTTTGCCATGCGTGCAGACGGCCACGCCATCCCATTTCGCGGCGGGATCTTTGAGCAGCGGTATCAGGCTCGCGCCTTTGACATGATCAGGCAGTGGCAGGCCGGTGAGTTCGCAGAGAGTCGGGTAGAGGTTTGTGTAATCGACGGGTGCGTCCGTCTTGCTGCCGGGTTTTGACACGCCGGGAGCCACGATGGCCATGCTGGTGCGTGTGGCCTTCTCCCAGAGGGCGAATTTGCGCCAATGCTCCTTCTCACCGAGATGCCAGCCGTGATCGGTCCACCACACGATGATGGTCTTGTCCTTGCGCGGGCTTTGATCGAGGCCGTCGAGCAGGCGGCCGACTTGATCGTCGAGAAACGAGATCGTGGCGAGGTAGGCCTGCACCGCCTTCTTCCATTGATCGCCTTTTAATACGGAGGCGTGATCGCCTTCGGCACCAGCCATTTTTTTGCCAGCCGCAGGCACATCATCGAGATCGTTTTCCTTGGTGACGGGCAGCTTGATGTCGGCCAGCGGGAAGCGGTCGAAATACTCCTGCGGCACATACCATGGCAGATGCGGCTTCACATAACCAACGGCCAGGAATAGCGGCTTGTCAGCAGGTGCGGTCTTGAGGTGGTTGACGGCCCAGTCGGTCAGCTTGTAGTCGCCCATATCGGCCGGTTTGGCATCGACCGGACCCCAGTCGAAGTGGCCGCGATTTAGACCGTTCAGGTTTTCTTCGTGTTCTTTGATGCTGGGAAACAAACCGGCCCACTCCGTCCACGAGTCCTGACGGCCCTCGGCGTTGAAGTTGTGATAAATCTTGCCGCCGCCGCGTGTGTTGTAACCGTTGGCAAGGAAATGGCGGTTGATGGTGTTCACGTCCTTCAGCACGCCCTGCGCCGGATCGCCATTCGTATAGATGCCGGTTTGCCAAGGCCGCAAGCCGCTCATCAAGGCCGCACGCGAGGGATTGCAGGCTGGCGCAGCGCAGTGCGAGTTCGTGAAGGCTGTGCCACGCGCCACGAGGCGGTCGATGTTCGGCGTCTTCGTCTGCGGATGACCGCCGAGGTAACTGGTCCAGTCATTCAAATCATCGACGGCGATGAACAGCACGTCGGGCTTCGATTGAGCGAAGGCAAAGCCGCCCAGCAGCAGGAAAAGAGCGAGAAAACGAATCATGCCCGCCTTGAACGAGGAGGGGACTGAAGTCTTGCAGTGAGTGGCAGATCAGGTGGAGATGCGACGTTATAAGGGCACCTATGAAGTCCCTTCTCCGTTCCACGCTGCATGGCAGTTTCGGATTCGCCGCCGTCAGCGTGGCGGCCTACTCGATCTGGGCCTTCGTTCCACGCATCGCGGGCAGCGAGATCGGCATGTATGCGCTGATCGCGCTCGTTTACCTTGGTGGGGCTGGTCTGGCGCTGTGTGGCTTGTTGAGCGGGGAAAACCGGCTGGGACGGTTCTACCGCATGTTTTTGCCGGCCTTTTTCGGTTACGCGCTGCTGTGGAGTCTGGCGTGGTTTCTCATCAAAGATCCCCCCGGCTGGCGGCTGCGTGAGTGGCTCGGCGCGGCGGCGGGGACGCTGTTCTTTGCGTTTGTGTGCTGGAACTCACTGAAAAGGCCATCTGGCTTCTGGATTGCGGGGTTGGTGCTGTTTTCGCTGCATACGGCGGGTTATTTCATCGGCGGGAAGTGGATGTATGGCATCCTAGCCTCGGGAATCGAAGGCTGGGCGAAGCCGCAGGTCGCCATCGTGGCGAAACTGGGCTGGGGATTGTTCCACGGGCTTGGTTTTGGAGCTGGAATAGGATTTGCGCTCGGATGGTGGCAGCGCAGCCAGAAGTGAGAAACTTTTTCCACCGGTTGCACTCCTTCCACCACCTGCCAAAGGTGGGCGCTCCTTCCTGATGAGCGACCCAATCCGACACGAGTGCGGCATAGCAGTGGTGCGGCTGAAAAAGCCGCTGGGATACTACTATCAAAAATACGGCAACGCCCTCTACGGCCTCGATGCGTTGCAGGCGCTCATGACCAAGCAGCGCAACCGTGGCCAGGACGGCATCGGCATCGGCTGCAGCAAGCTCGGCATGCCCCCCGGCCTGCCCTACATGTTCCGTGTCCGCAGCACGGAGAGCGTGGAGCGGATTGGCCAGGTCTTTGAAGATGAGCGCAAAGAATACAAGCGCATCGCCCGCCGCATCGACAAGCAGCGCAAAGACGAGCGCGACCAGGAGGGCAAGGAGTTCATCTCGTTTGAAGACGATCCCGAGGCCATCAAACGCGAGTTCGAGATGGCGGGGGAGATTTACATCGGCCACTTGCGCTACGGCACCAGCGGCGACTTTGGCAAAGGCGCGCTGCATCCCTACATGCGCCGCACCACCTGGCCCACACGCACTTTGATGGTGATGGGGAACTTCAACCTCACCAACACCCGCGAACTCAACGAGATCATGATGAAGCGTGGACAGCATCCCGTCTTCGGCACGGACACGCAGAGCGTGCTCGAAGAGATCGGCTTCCAGCTCGATGAGGCGCACACCAAGCTCTATCACGCCCTGCGTGACTCCGGGATGCCGGGACAGGACATCCCCGCGCGCATCAGCGCGGAGCTTGATGTGACTGCGGTCGTCAAAGAATCCGCCAAGCGCTGGGATGGCGGCTACAGCATCGTCGGCGTCATCGGCAACGGTGATCTCTTCGCCATGCGCGACCCCAGCGGCATCCGCCCCTGCCACTACTACGAGAACGATGAAATCTTCGCCATCGCCTCCGAACGCGTCGCGCTGATGTCCGTTTTCGGCATCGGGGAAGATGACACTCGCGAAATTCCGCCCGCGCATGTCGCCGTGATCAAGGCCGACGGCAGCATGAGCATCCAGAAGTTCACGGAACCGCGCGTGTTCAAGCCTTGCTCCTTCGAGTGCATCTATTTCTCACGCGGCAATGACTCCGCCATCTACCGCCAGCGCAAGGCGCTGGGCGAGCAGCTCGTGCCGCAGGTGGTGAAGGCCATCGACAACGACTTCGAGCACACCGTGCTCAGTTTCATCCCGAACACCGCCGAGACCGCCTATTTCGGCTTCCTTGACGGCCTGCGCAAAAGCCGCCGCGTCGTCGTCAAAGAGGCGCTGATGGACATGTTCAAGAAGGGCGAGTTAGACGAGGCCAAGCTCGACGACCTCGTGCTGCGCAACTGGCCGCGGGCCGAAAAAATCGCGCTCAAGGACATCAAGATGCGCACCTTCATCGCCCAGGAGACCGGGCGTGACGCGCTCGTCTCCGGCAGCTACGACATCACCTACGGCGTCGTCACGCCCAAGGACAACCTCGTTGTCATCGACGACTCCATCGTTCGTGGCACCACCTTGAAGAAAAGCCTGCTGCGCATCCTCGCGCGCACCAATCCGCGTCGCATCATCGTCTGCTCCACCGCGCCGCAGATCCGCTATCCCGACTGCTACGGCATCGACATGGCCGAACTCGGCAAATTCATCGCCTTCCAGGCTGCCGTCAGCCTGCTGCGCTCACGCGGCATGTCCCATGTGGTGCGCGATACCTATCTTGCTTGCAAGGCCGAGCTGAAAAAGCCGAAGGAAGAAATGGGCAACGCTGTGAAGGCCATCTACGCCCCGTTCACCGACGATGAAATCTCCGCCAAGATCGCCCAAATGATCAGCCCCGAGGAAACGCCTTGGCACGGCACCGTCGAAGTCATCTATCAAAACATCCCCAACCTGCACCGCGCCTTGGGCTCCGAGTATGGCGATTGGTATTTCAGCGGTGATTACCCGACACCCGGAGGTTACTCCGTCGTGAACCAGTCCTTCATTCTCTACTGTGAGGCCAAGGATGGCCGTGCGCACGAGGCGCTGCTGTAAAGTGGTTCAGTTGCTTCGCAACTGGAGTCCAGAACCTTGTTGCGAAGCAACAAGCCTACTTTACCACGCCGAACGCGCACACCTCGTTCTTGTTCGCGCACAGCCGCGTGAGATGGAACTCGGCGCACAGCGGCGGCGCATCGCATTTGAGCATGTCTAGCAGCGCATACTCGTCGTGGCCCTTGAATTTGATCGTCACGATGAAGTTGCGCATGCGCTTCTCACGCAGCCATTCGAGCAGGAGGTCGATGCTGCGCTGCGGAGCGGCGATGACATCGCACACAAGCCAGTCCACGGTCTGTGGCGGCTGGTATTTGAAGGCGTCGGCGCTTTCAAAGCGCAGGCGCGGATTGCGCATCAAATCCTCGCGCAATTCGGAGCGATCCACGGCGGTGACGTGAGCGCCACGATTCAAAGCGACGTAGCTCCAGCTTCCTGGCGATGCGCCAAGATCGACGCAAGTCTCACCACGTTCGATGCGCCGTCCTAGACGCTGTTCAGCCTCGACGAGCTTGGTGAAAGCACGTGACGGAGCACTTTTGTCGTCAGCGAGGGGCACTTCGCCGCGTGGGAAGCTCGAAATCAAACTGCGCAGAGCATGAGCACGCGGCGCGGGTGTTGCGGAGAGCCAGCCGGTTTCAGGAGAGGTGAGCACGCCCTGCGCCAGCGATGTTTGCACGTCGAAAACGGCATCGGAGTCGATCAAGGAGCGCAACAAATGTCGGCGGCGTTTTTTCAGGCGCTCCATGAGACTGGTGAGGATCAATTCGCAGCGGTGCCTGCCTGCTTTGCCTTCGCCATACTGAGGCCAGAGATGGAGACGCCACGGTTGGTCGTCAGGAAACACACCGACGACGGCGTCGATGATGCGATCTGCCCACGCGTTGATCGAAGCCGCCTGGATTTCGACGGCATCGGGCAGCGTTTGCCGTGCGAAGGCGAGCAGCAGGCCGTCGAGTTTCACATCGGATGCGATGTCGAGCCCTTCAATCTCACGCACGCTTGAGTGCGGAGTTGCACGACGGAGTTCATCCGTGAGGAATGTAGCCGTGTCGGGATCAGTGAGGAAGAGATGCACGCTCGGCTCGAACGATCACGGTTTGGCGGGCGCTGGCTTCGCGGGCGTGGCTTCCTTGAAGGGAGAGACGACGCCGAGCGTGGAGGGCAGGAAGTCATCCGTGCGGAAGCAGGAGGCGGGGAGGCCTTCGGCATTGATGAGATTCGCGCCTTCAGGCCAGCTTGCCCACGCGTAGCGCACGCCGACGGGTTGCGGCACTGATTCGCTCCAGACGACGACTTCATTGCCTTCGATTTTTGCCTTGGCCCACGCCCACTTCTGATCGGCTCCGGCGATTTGGAAGTGCTTCGGTTCGCCGCCATCGCGGGTTTTTAAACCGGTGCCGGTGTGGGTGAACTGCACGCGCACCTTGCCGTCCTGCACGACGGAGGAAAGATACAGCGGGCCGCAGTATTCGGTGCCGTTTTTGCCGTAGTCCTTCGCCAAAGCCCAAAGCGCGAGGCGGCGGCCGACCTCCTGCTTGTTCTTTGGGTGGATGTCGTTCTGCTCGCCGATGTCGTTGATGATGGCGATGCCGCATTTGTCCAGCGTCTGTGCCGTGAGCGTTTGTGCCTCCTGCAACTCGGCCCAGGTGTCAGGAACGCCTGCATCCTGGGTCACGGGATGCCCGTTGCCGTAATTTGCGAGTTGCACGATGTAAAAGGAGAACGCGTCCACCCACTGCCTGCGCCAGTCGTTGATCATGGTGGGCAGCAGTTCCTGGTACTGGAAGGCGCGGCGTTGGTTCGACTCGCCTTGATACCAGATCGCGCCCTTGATGCCGTATGGAACGAGAGGAGCCACCATGCCGTTGAAGAGCACGCTGGGATGATGCGGCGTCTTGGTGGGGTCGTCTGGAGGACGCGGAGCCTGCGGCTTCGGCTTCTTTTTGTCGGCGGGCAGTTTGGCATTCTCCTCGTCGATTTTCTTCACCTGCGCCTGCCAGTCGGTTTTGCGTTTTTCAAAAGCGGCCTGCTCTTTCGCGGCGTCCCATTTGCTGACGTGGTCTTTCCAGTCAGCGAGCATTTCACTGGCACAGGGGCGTTCTTCGAGCGCTTCGCGGCTGGTCCAGGCCTCGATGCGTGTGCCGCCCCAGGAGGTGTTGATCAAGCCGACGGGCACCTTGAGCACTTGATGCAGGTGGCGGCCAAAGTAGTAACCGACGGCGGAAAAATCGCCCACGTTCGCGCTGGTGGCCTCTTCCCACACGCCCTTGCAGTCAGCCTGCGGCGTCATGCTCGGGCTGCGCTCGACATTGAACATGCGGATCTGTGGATGATTCGCGGCGGCGATTTCCTCCTGGGCTTTGCCCGCCTGCTGCACGGTCCACTGCATGTTCGACTGGCCGGAGCAGATCCACACCTCGCCGACGAGCACGTTTTTGAGGGTGATCATGTTCTTGCCGCTCACGACGAGACTGGCCGGAGCAGCGTTCGCGTTCATCGGGTTCAACGTGATGGACCACTTGCCGGCCGGGTCCGTCACGGAGCTGTGTGTCTGATCGCCAAAGGTGACCTTCACATCCTCACCCACTTCGCCGGTGCCCCAGATGCGCACGAGCTGAGCCTGCTGGAGCACCATGCCGTCAGAGAAGATCGCGGGCAGTTTGACCTCGGCATGCAACGCCGTCGCGAGGAGTAGAAAACAGAACAAAGGGGAGAGTCTCATTGGAAAATGTCGTGTGCGGCGCTGTCTGGCGCAAGTAAGCCAAATGTCACAGAAGTGTGCTGTCGTCCGCGCGTTCGAGGCGGCCGATCTTCTTTTTGATCGTCTCCAGCAGCACGGTCATCTCATGCACGCAGCGGAAGCACTCCTTCTGCGTCTCCTCATCCGCCAGACCGGGCACGGCGGGGTGAATCTTCATGAACTGAAGGGCGATGTTTTTGCAGGCTTCGCGGATTTGGGCGATGGCAGCGGGGCGTTCCATGGGCGCAGCGTAGAGCGTCCGCCGCGGGCTGCAAGAACGTACGTAGTTCACGCTTCCGCGTGCATCCGTGCCCCAAACACGCTACAGCGTGCGTAACGAACGCTTCGCCATGAAACTCGTCTCCACCTCCATTCGCTGGTTCACTTTCATCCTCGCCATCGCCGGGGTTATCGCCATGGGATTCGTTTTGCAAACCATCCGCAGCCAGGAATCGGCCATTCCGCCGCCGCCCGTCGCCCCGCCGCAGAAAAACGCGCCGGATGACATCGCCGCCACCGGCATTCTCGAAGCGCAGGGGGAGAACGTCGCCATCGGCGTGCCGGTGCCCGGGTTGGTCGAGGCGGTGAAGGTCGAGGTCAATCAAACCGTCAAGGCGGGCGATCCGCTGCTCATCCTCGATGATCGCGAACTGCGGGCGTCCTTGCTCAAGCAGCAGGCGGCCATCGTGGTGGCCGAGGCCAATCTAACCGTCGCCCAGGCCCAGCTTGCCAAAATGCAGGACATGCTGGACCGCCTGAACTCCATCCCCGACCAGCGGGCCATCAGCCAGGATGACCTGCGCAACCGCACCAACGACGTTCTCGTCAACAAAGCGCAGCAACAGGCTGCCGCCGCCCAGCTTGCCGCCGCCAAGGCCGATGTGCAGCAGACGCAGTTGCTCATCGACCGCCTCACCGTCAAAGCCCCACGCAACGGCACCATCCTCCAGGTGAACATTCGCGCCGGTGAATACGCCTCCCCGCAGAACAAGCAGCCCGCCCTGATGCTCGGTGACATCTCCACGCTGCATGTGCGTGCTGACGTCGATGAACAAAACGCCATGGGTGTCGCCTCGGGTCTCGACGCCACCTTCTCCCTCAAGAGCGACTCCTCACGGAAGTTCAAGGTGCAGTTCGTCCGCATCGAGCCCTACGTCATCCCCAAAGTCTCCCTCACCGGCGCCAGCACCGAACGCGTGGACACCCGCGTCCTCCAGGTCATCTACAAGCTCGACAAGCCCAAGGATCAAAACCTCTACGTCGGGCAGCAGGTGGATGTGTTCATTGCGCGGAAGAAGTGAGGCAGCTCAAGGCGCGACCCTGTTGGATCGGGGGGCGCGCCAACTTCGACACATCTCTTTTCCTCGCTTCAACCCATGAACCAGGCCGCCAAAATCGGGTCGTGATTCGCCAGATTGGCACTGGAAATCCAATGGTCATTGGGCGTCCAAAGCGAATCATTAAGCCATGGAAAGAGGCACTTTTATGAAACACACACTTGGCATTCTGATTGTTATTTCCGCAATGGCCGGCCTGGCCGCCTGCAACAAAGAATCAAATGGGCCTGTCGCTGGCACGACCCCCATCGACCAGCTCATACAAGCCGGCAAACCGCCCGTCGAGACAGGAGCGCTGTCCCGTGGCATCAGTCCGGTCATGCCGACATTCACCATGTCGGTCACCAACGTGTCCGACATGCCGGTGTCGCTCATCAACGGCACGGTCATTTTCTTCGATGAAAATGGCAAGGCCTTGCCAGACACGATCCAAGATGCCGGTTACACCGACCTCTCCCCAATCGCCCCTGGAGCCAAAATCGAGCTTCAGATCATGACTTCCAATGAAAAGGCTGTTTCGGGCAAGTACCTCCTGAAGGATGCCTTGTATGAGAAGACCAATCCCCAGTTCAAGGAATACGGCGCTCTGTCGATGAAGTGGAAAAATCCAGGCTACGAAGCGGCCCTCAAGGCTGAAAAAGCCAGGTAAAGCTTTGACCGGGGTGTTCGTCGGATCAGCCGGAAAGAGAACCATTGAGTCTCATCAAATCCCACGCATGAATGCGCGTCAGACTGACTCGCCCATGCATTACATCTCCACCCGCGGACAAACGAAGCCGCACACGTTTTCTGAAGCTGTTGAAGCCGGACTGGCACCGGATGGCGGCCTGTTTTTGCCGGAAAAGCTGCCGAGTATCGCTGACAAGCTGCCTGCATGGTCGAAGCTGACGTATCCGCAGCTTGCGGCGGAGTTTTTCACGTTGTTTGCGCCAGAGATCAGCAACGCGGAATGGCATCAGCTCACGGCGGAGGCTTATCGGCGCTTTGATTCACCGGATGTCGCGCCGCTGCGCAAGATCACGGACAAAACCTATGTGCTGGAGCTGTTTCACGGCCCGACGCTGGCCTTCAAGGACTTCGCGCTGCAACTGCTGGGACTGCTCTACAAGCGTCAGGTCGAAAAGACCGGCAAACGCCTGTCCGTGCTCGGTGCGACCTCGGGTGACACGGGTTCAGCGGCGATCCACGGCTGCCTGGGCCGCGACGGCATCACGATCTTCATTCTCTACCCGAACGGACGTGTGGCTCCGCTCCAGGAACGCCAGATGGCCTGCACCGGCGCGGACAACGTCTTCGCCATCCCCGTGCCCGGCACCTTTGACGACGCGCAGCGCGTGGTGAAGGATACCTTTGGCGACACGGCCTTCGCGAACTCGGTGAATCTCTCCGCCGTGAACTCGATCAACATCGCCCGCGTGCTGGCGCAGTGTGTGTATTACATCTGGGCCTGCTTGAAGCTGCCCGAGAGTGTTCGTGCTACGGCCGAATATGTCGTGCCCACCGGAAACTTTGGCAAC
Source organism: Akkermansia muciniphila (assembly GCA_945882215.1). Taxonomy (GTDB): domain Bacteria; phylum Verrucomicrobiota; class Verrucomicrobiia; order Verrucomicrobiales; family Verrucomicrobiaceae; genus Prosthecobacter. Next base: position 9,656 of record CAMCWM010000018.1, read on the forward strand.
GTGCTGGCCGGCTGGCTGGCGCAGCAGATGGGCATGCCCACAGGCGGTTTCCGCGTGGCGACGAATCAGAACGACATCCTGCACCGCTTCCTCACCAGCGGTGATTACCACCAGAGCGACGTGCATCCGAGCCATGCGCCGAGCATGGACATCCAGGCCGCGTCAAACTTCGAGCGCTTCCTCTATTACATCCTCGATCAAGATTCCGGGCGTGTGCGTGAAGTCATGACGCAGATCAAATCGGGTGCGCCCTTCAAGATCAACCTGCCGAAGACCAGCCTGCGCTCCACGCGCATGGACGACGCGCACATCGAACGTGTCATCGCCCAGATGTGGCAGGACTGGCAATACGTGCTCGATCCGCACACCGCCTGCGCATTCACCGACATGGCGCAGGATCGCGTGAGTGTGGTGCTGGCCACCGCCAGCCCGGCAAAATTCCCCGAAGTCGTGCAGAAGGCCACCGGCAGCGAGCCGACGCATCCCACGCTCGAAGCGCTGAAATCGAAACCGCTGCAAACCTGGCCGCTCAACGCGGACGTGGCGGAGGTGAAGGAGTTCATTCGGAAACACACAAGTCACGGAACGAGTGCTTGACGTTCCTGCTGCCAGCTTGGTTTAATCGCATCTGCTGTCATGAATCCATTCCCGCCTCTCCTCGCCGCAGACATCACCTTGCCGGACATCTCCCCGTTCCTCACCAAAGGCAGCGACGCGGGCAACGGCGTCACCTTGAAGATCGGTGATCTTTACACCTGGCTGTTGCTCGGCGGCGGTCCGTTGCTGATCCTCGGCGGGCTCATGCTGGTGAAGATCATGTTTACGCGGGTGAAGTTCTTCGCGCTGGAATTTGGCAACGGCACCTTCTTTGGCCGGGCCAGGGTCATCGCTCCATTCATCACCTTGGGAGCAGCCTGTCTGCTGATTGGCGGAGCCGCCACCTGGCTGGGATGGCAGAGCCAGGGCTACTCCGCGACGCTCACTGCCACGGGACTGACTGAAATGACGCGTGGCACCGTCACTCGCTTTGACTGGACGGAAGCCAGTTCTGCATCGGAGCGCATCAAATCGACCGAGTTCTGGGTTGTCTTCGCCAAAGACGGCCGCCAGTGCCGCGTGGAATTTCAGCAGCGCTACATCGGCGAAAAACTCCAGGACAAGGCCATCGCAATCACGGAGAACGCGCTGAGTTCCACCAATGTGCCGCGGTCCCAAAACTGAGGCCGGTCAATAGGAGGTGCCCGTCACCTCGTTGGTGTAGGAATTGATTCGTTTGATCACCTCATCCGCCTCCTCCTGGGTGACGCCGATGTCGAGCAGCGTGTCCACCAGATGGCCGGTGAAGAGGGCAAAGTGATGTTTTGTGATGCCACGGCCATGATGGGCGTGCGCCAGGGGTCTGCCGGAGTAGGTGATCGGTCCGCCGGTGGCCATGGCGAAGAACTCGCGCTGCATGCCGTGCAGTTTGTCCAGCGCGGTGTGTTTGAAGAACGGTGCCAGCACGGGGTCTGCCAGCGCACGGACATAAAAGGCGGGGATGAGGCTGGCGATCATGTCCTCGCCACCGAGTCGGTCATAAAGAGAAGAAGGATTCTGGCTCATGAGCCTTCCAGAAGCACAAATTCGACCGTGTTGAAGCCGCAATGCATCCGCTCTCAAATCACGCGCAGTGAATGCCAGCGCACGCGGGACAACCTCACAAAAATGGTGCATAAAAGCCGTGCACGACTGGCATCCTTCGTGCCAGTAAGAAGACATGACCTTTCTGGAGCAATTGAACCAAACTTCGCCTGTGGCCCACGACCTGCTGATCTTCAGCATCGTGGTGCTGGCGGGCATCGGGCTGGGGAACATCCGCGTGGCAGGCGTCAGGCTCGGTGTGGCGGGTGTGTTGTTTGCCGGTCTGGCTGCGTCCCATTTCGGACTGCGGCCTGAAACGGAAGTGGCGCACTTTTTGAAGGACTTCGGCCTGGTGCTGTTCGTCTTTGCCCTCGGCATGCAGATGGGCCCGGGTTTCTTTGCCTCGCTGCGGCGTCAGGGGCGCGTGTTGAACGGCTACGCATTTGCGCTCGTTTCGGGCGGTGCGCTGGTGGCGTTGCTAGGCGGGTGGCTGCTCGGCATGCCGCTGCCAGTCATCGCAGGGCTTTTTGCCGGGGCCACGACGAACACGCCGGCACTCGGCGCGGCCCAGCAGGCGCTGCAATCCGCCCACGCCGATCCTGCCACCGTCATGTTGCCCGCCCTGTCTTACGCGGCGGCTTATCCGCTGGCGATTGTGGGCATCATCCTTTCGCTCATTCTTCTGCGCACCTTCTTCAAGATCGATGTGTCCGCCGAGGCGGAGCAGTTCCGCCGCGACCAGGGCGAAGGAGTTGAACCGTTGCAACGCATGAACCTGCGTGTGGAGAATCCGAACCTTGAGGGCGTCTTGCTGGCCGAAGTGCCGGGCATTCAAGAAACAGGCGTGGTCATCTCACGGCATCGTCCGGCCTCAGGTAGCGAGGTGCATGCCGCCACTCCCGAAACAAGGCTGCATGTGGGCGATGTGATCATGGCGGTGGGCACGCAGCCGCATCTGGAGCAGTTCCGCCTCGTCATCGGCAGTGTGAGCGACGAAAACCTCATGAAAGCGCCCGGCAGTGTGACCTATCGTCGTGTCGTGGTGACCAACAAACGCATGCTCGGCAAAACCGTGCGTGAGCTCGGCCTGGATCACCTGCACAACATCACCGTCACCCGCGTCAGCCGCGGCGATCTGATTTTCACCGCGTTGCCGGACGTGCGGTTGCAGTTTGGTGACATGCTCCAGCTTGTCGGTGATGAGGAATCCCTCAACGCTGCCACCCAAGTTCTCGGAAATTCCGTTCTCATGCTCCAGGAGACGAAATTCGCCGCCATCTTCGCCGGCATTCTGCTCGGCGTGCTACTCGGCCTCTATCCGTTTCAGATCGCGGGCCTGCCCGCGCCGGTGCGCCTTGGTTTGGCAGGTGGACCGCTGGTGATGGCGATCTTGCTCAGCCACCTCGGTCGCCTCGGCCCGATGGTCATGCACATGCCGATCAACGCGAATCGAGCCCTGCGCGAACTCGGCATCATCCTCTTCCTCGCCAATGTCGGCCTGCTCTCAGGCGAAAAATTCGCGGCCACGGTGTTTTCCACTCAGGGTCTGCAATGGGTGCTGCTCGGCATCCTGGTCACCATGCTGCCGCTGCTTGCTGTCGGCTTTGTGGCCCGCAAGTGGCATCGCATGAACTTCATGTCGCTCTGCGGCATGCTTTCCGGTGGCATGACCGATCCTCCCGCGCTCGCCTTTGCCACGACGATGGCGCGCTGTGATTCTCCCGCCGTGGCCTACGCGGCGGTGTATCCGCTGACGATGCTTCTGCGCATCGTGGCGGCGCAGGTCATCGCGCAGATGGGGTGAGTGCGGCTATTTCAGCGCCTTGACCAGCACCTTCGAGTTTCGGCCGCTTTTGTCGTATTTTTCGCGGCGGGTGGGCGGCAAAGCATCAGGATCGGCGACGGTGTAACCCATCTTCTCCTCGAAGAAGCGGAACGCCTGCGTGCTGAGCGCCACGATGATTTCGCAGCCGCGCTGCTTCGCCGTTTCCTCGGCGAAAGCGACCAGCTTGCGGCCGTGGCTCTTGTTCTTGTGGGAGCGGCGCACAAACAGACAGGCCAGTTCGGCAACCTTGCGGCCATCTTCCTCATAGGTATGCACAGCCACGGAGCCGATGGGGTGTCCGTCGAGTTCGAGCACAAAGAAGTCTTTGATCTTGGATTGGATTTGATCGCGTGTGCGCGGCACCAGCGCGGCGTCATCCACGCTCTGCTGCATCATGGAAAGAAGCGCGGGCACATCGCCTGCGCGTGCTTTGCGGATCTGCTGATACTCATCGCCATGGATCATGGTGCCGACGCCTTCATTCGAGAAGAGCTCGGCCAGCAACGCCTCATCCTGCGTGCCATCGACGATATGAACACGCGGCACGCCCTCCTGGCAGGCCAGGGCGGCATAGCGCAGCTTCGAGAGCATGCTCACATCGTGTTTCGGATCCTTGCGCTTGTACATCTCCCGTGCATCTGCCACGGAGAGTTGGGCCACGCGGGTGCCATCAGGAGCACTGATGCCTGATTCGGCCACAAAGATGACTTTGGCGGCTTGAAGCGCGATGGCGACCTCCACGGCGACCGCGTCCGAGTTCAGCCGCAACGTGGTGCCTTTGCCGTCGTAGCCGAGTGGTGGTAAAATTGGAATGATATCGGCCTTGAGCAGCGCGCGCAGCGTCTCCTCATCCACACGTTCAATCCGGCCGGTGAATTCCTGGTCCACGCCGTCAATCACGCCCGCCGGATGCACCGCGAGAGCGTTGGAAACGGCCACAGGCATCTCCAGTGCGGTCAGATCGGCCACGAGGTCATTCGCCTGCCGCATGATCGCGTCGATGGCGATCTCGATGCCCGCCGCGTCGGTGCGGCCCATGCCGTCGTCGTTGTAGAGCGTGATGCCGCGTTTTTCGGCCAGCGTACGCACCTGGGCGCGTGCTCCGAAGACGAGCACGACCTCGATGTTGAGTGATTGCAGCACCGCCACGTCCTGCAACAGGCTGGCGAATCCCGGCATCGACATCAGCGCGCCGTCGAACGCGATCACGAAGACACGCTGCCGGAACTGCGGCACGTAGTGCAGGATGCCACGCAGGTCTTCGAAGCGCTGCTGGGGTTTGTTGGGTTCGTTGGTCACGGCAAGAGGCATCAAGATAGCACAACGCCTGCGATTTCGTCCCAAAGTTTGTCGATCTCCTTCGGCCCGTGCGACGGCTTGCCAGCCTTGGCGAACCAGTAGTCCGCGTTCCACTGATCACCCTCGATCACATGCAGCAGCGCATGAATCCACGATCCCATCTGGGTGTGAATGTCCTGCGCGATGTTGTGCGCGGCGTCCCAGTTTCCCTGTTTTGCGTGCCAGAGCGCGAGTGCCTCGGGGGAAATGGCCTTCGCCCCGGCCTGCGAGGCGATTTTGAGTTCATCTGCGGTCATGGGATCAACCCTCCGGGAGCGGACGGCCTTTCGTTTCCGGCAGGAACATCAGCGCCACTATCCCGAGCAGGAACACGGCGCTCATGTAGCAGCCTGCGGAGCGGAATGCGTCGAGTTCGGCCGCGTTTTTCATGGCGTCGGTGTAACCCGCCGGCAGAGCTATGATCGCCTTGTCACTGAGAACCTTGTTCAATGCGCCGAGCGTGATCGGTCCGCTGGCGGCGATGAAGCGACCGACGTTGTAGCAGAAGCTCGTGCCCGTGCTGCGCAGACGCGTGGGGAACAGCTCAGGCAGATAAATGGCGAAGCCGGCGAAGATCGAAAGCTGGCAGATGCCCAGCACCAAGCTCATCCAAATGTCGGCGCGTTCGTCGAAGCACAGGTAGAAGAAAATGGTCGCGGCCATGGCCGCGAGAAAGGCGACGACGAACACCGGCTTCCGGCCAAAACGATGCGCGGCCTTGCTGAACGCCACCATGCCGATGAACGCGCCGATGTTGAGAACGATGAGATTGGCCGCGGACCACCATTGCTTGGCCGTGCTGACCTCCTGAGGGGTCAGGTTCTGGCCAGCGAGAGAGTCGGCGATGGCGAAGGCGACAAGCTTGTTGCTGAAAAAGCCAATGCCCCACAGGCCGACGACCGCGGACACGCAGAGCAGCATGCCGAACAGCGCGGACTTCCGCCAGCGGACGTCGCCGAAGAGGCTGAGGTAGGATCCCATCGACTGAGTTTTGTCCGTCTTGCTCAGCGCCTTGGCCGCAACCCATTTCTCAGGCTCCTTCAACCGCAGCATGATGAAGATGCACAGGAACGCCGGTATCGACCCGATCCAGAAGAGATACTTCCACGAGACCATCGGATCCATGCCCGCGAGCGCCATGGCGCACAGGCCGGCGGTGACATTGCCCACCGCTGAGAGGGCCTGCAACATGCCGAGCGCTTTCGGTCGTGCAGCGTCAGGCAAGGCATCCGCGACCAGCGCGACGGCGAGTCCGAACACCCCGCCGACGCCCAGGCCGGTGAGAGCGCGGTAGATCATGAACTGCTCGATGTTGGCCGCGAACGACGAGAGGCCGGTGAAAAGCGAGTAGATGAGCACCGTGATCGCCAGCGTCTTGGCACGCCCGATACGATCACCGACGGCACCGAAGATGAGCCCGCCGGTCGCCCAGCCTGCGATGAAAATGGCCATGGCCCAGCCGCTGTAGTTGGTCTGCTCAGGCCCGGTCGCACCTGGCGTGAGCGCTTTAACCGCATTATCCCGCGCCAGGATGAAGAGCTGCTGGTCCAGGCAGTCAAAGCACCACGCGGCGGAGGCAACGAAGAAGACAAACCAGTGGTAGCTGCTGAGTTGCTTGTACCAAGGGATGTCCGTGTTGTAAGTGGTCGGGGTGCTCATGGGGGCGGATGTTGAATGACATGCCCGAAGATGACAATCACGAAATCACAGGAATCGTGCCCGCCTCATGGTCACCGGTTCTTTCACCGTCATCGGCATCGGCGCGGCTACGCACGATGCGCTGTCGATAGTGCCCGAGTTCCGAGCCGACGAGCATGTGACGCAGGCTCTCGCCCATGCAGAGGACGGCGGAGGACCAGTGGCGACGGCGTTGTGCGTGCTGGCGGCGGAAGGACATTCATGCGTGCTGATCGACCGCTGTGGGGATGATGTGACAGGACAGAAAATCCGCGCCGGGCTCGAAGAATTCGGCGTGAGCACGGATCATCTGCGCGTGATGCCCGGAACGCGCTCCACCAGCGCCTGCATCCTTGTGCGGCAGAGCGATGGCGCACGGCAGATCGTCTATGCGCCTTCCACAGCGGGAGAACCGGCTCCTGAGGAGGTTGACGAGTCTCTTTTCAAAAGCGCACGGCTCCTGCACATCAATGGCCGCCATGAAAACGCCGCGCGCCGGGCCGTGAAACTCGCGCAAGAGCACGGCATCACGATTTCCTTCGATGGCGGAGCTGGAAGGTGGCGCGAATCGTTGCGCGATCTCGTCGAAGCGAGCCACATCCGCATTTTTTCGCGAGATTTTGCCGCGAAATGCAGCAGCAGAAACGATTTGCCTGAAATGGCCGCCGCATTGCTCCAACCACCCGCTCAAGTACTCGTCATCACAGCGGGCGTGGCAGGCAGTCATGTCTGGACCGCCGATGGCACCTGTTTTCATCAGCCGGCTCACGCATGCCTCGTGAGAGACACCACCGGCTGCGGCGATGTGTATCACGGGTGGTTTTTGCACGGCTGGCTCAAAGGCTGGCCGTTGGAGCAATGCTCGGGTGTCGCCAGCCGCCGGGCGGCGTTAAATGCTCAAGGATTGGGCGGACGACACGTCTTGCGGCTGAAACTTTGAACCTTGCACATTGAATTTTGACCCTTGAACAGGTAAACAACGACATGCGCCGACACGCCGCACTTTTTCTACCACTCTCTCTTGCTCTGATTGTCGTGGCTTGCGCCACCTACGACGGGTCCCGCATCGCCCGCTGGGAGTCGCGTTATCATGACGCCGCTCTCGGTCCGGTGACGCCGGATCAGCTCCTCGCCGAAGCGCGGGTGAAGCTCGACCTCATTCCTCCAGGCACCGTGGGCCGTCGTTATTATCGGCCGATGCGGCCGCGATACATCACCATTCACAGCACGCAGAACTACACGGGAGACGCCTACCAGCATGCGCTGGCCTTGAAACGCGGTGCGTTGCGCGCCACCAAGCGCAAAGGCGGCAACCGCATCGGCTTCCTCACCTGGCACTTCACTGTGCAGGAAAACATCGCCATCCAGCACCTGCCCTGCCGTGAGCAGGGCGAGCACGCCGACTTTGACGGGCCGGGCAACAATTACAGCATCGGCATCGAGATGTGCGAGCACAGCGGCAACGACATCGGCCTCACCATTGATCGCACCGCGCGCCTCGCCGCGTATCTGATGCGCGCCTATGACATTCCGCTCAGCCATGTCGTGGGGCATTACCACTGGCCGCGCAAGGGCTTGAACCCGCCGAACAAAGACTGCCCGCATTTCCTGCTCGACCGTGGCCGCCCCGGCCCCACCTGGCGCTGGTTCCAAGGCCGCGTGCAGCTTCATTACAACCGCATGCTCGCCGGGCCTGCGACACCGCTCGGCTGAGTCATGAATGCCGTGATTCTCCAGCTTGGTCTCGTTTTCGCCGTTTCCACGGTTGCATTGGGGCAGAGCGTTTCCGCCTGGCCGGAAAAACCGGTGCCCAGTACCAGCGAGCGTGTCGCGATTCTTGAAGACAAGCGGATCAAGGAAAGCTCCGGTCTCATCCAGGGCCGCCGCGATCCTTCGATCTTCTGGACCGTGAATGACTCCGGTGGTGAACCCTGCGTCTTCGCCATCGACCACAGTGGCAAAACACGCGCCAAAGTGCGCGTGCGCGAGGCCGCCAATTTCGACTGGGAAGATCTTACGCTGGGCAAGGATGACCAGGGATCCCCGGTTCTCCTCATCGGTGACATCGGTGACAACTTCCAGATGCGCCCCACGATCCAGGTGTATCAAATCCCTGAACCTGGGATCGTCGCCCCAGGCAAACCTGCCGCCGAAACAGAGAGCACCGTGCCGCACATCTGGCGTGCTCACTATCCCGATGGCAAGCACAATGCTGAAAGTCTGCTGGTGCATCCGCAGACCAACCGTCTCTACATTCTCACCAAGAGCGAGGATGGCCACTGCGCCCTGTATGCCTTTCCCCAGCCGCTTCAGGACAAGACGAGCATGCCGCTCGAAAAAATCGCCGACCTTCGTTTCCCCACGTTGATTCGTCCCGGCAAACGTCCGCATGACAACTGCATGACCACCGGCGCAGGTTTTTCGCCGGATGGAACGCGACTGATCGTCGCCACCTACAGCAGCCTGTATGAATGGACGCTGCCGCAGGACCAGCCGCTCGCAGAGGCCATGAAGCAGCCGCCCGTGCGCATCGAACCGGAGCTTGTGCCGCAGGTCGAGGGTGTGTGCTACGATGCCGACAGCAAAACCATCTGGTTCACCAGCGAACGCCTGCCGACGCCACTGATGCGGGTGAAACGCTGAATCGCGCGCTCACTTCACCCACTCGAAGAATCCCATCACTTCGAGTTCACCGTGGAGTTTGTCCTTCTGCGCGGCAGTGAGCGTCGTGTTTGGCAGTCGTGCCGGACCGACATCGACACCCAGCATCGCCATCACGGCCTTGGCCGCGCCCATGTAGCCATAGCTGGCGAGCAGGCTGATGATTTGCACGCCGCGGAACTGCTCCGTGCGCGCGGCGGCGAAATCATTCTGCGCGAATGCAGCGAGCAATCGTGTGTAAATAGGCGCGGCGAAATTGAAACCGCTGCCGACCGCGCCCTTGGCACCCATCGCGAGGGCGCCGAGCATGTGCTCGTCGAAGCCGAACGGCACATCCCAGGCGCCGCCATCGGCTCGCAGACAGTATTGGTAGGCCATGAGGTCGGAGTTGGTGAACTTGATCCCCGCCAGCGTCGGGATGCGATCCCGCGCCTGCTTGAGAAACTCCGGCATCGGGAGATTCACTCCGGTAAGCAACGGGATGTCGTAATAGTAAAAAGGTGTCTCCGGCGCCATGGCGGCGATCTGCGCCATCGTTTCGACGAGCACTTCGACGTTCTTGGGCTTGAAATACATCGGCGTCAGCGCCGCGATGGCTGCCGCTCCGAGATCCTCCGCTTGCTCGGCCAGCGCTTTGGCATCGGACAGGCAATTGGCCCCCACATGCACGATCACCCGCATGGGTGTGCCTTTGGTGACCGCCATCCAGTACTTGGCCAGCAGATGACGCTCCTCGAAGGTCAGGGAATGGCTTTCACCCGTGCTGCCGCCGATGAAAACCGTGCTCACCTGCTTCGACAGGAGGAACGCGGCCTGCTTCTCCACCACAGGCAGGTTCAAGGAGCCGTCCACATGAAAGGGAGTGTGCGTGGCGGTCACGAGGCCATGGAGACGCTGCGGTTCAGGCAAGTTGATCATGATGCAGCGAACCTGCGAGGCATGAAATCGTCTGCAACATGATTCATGATGGTGAGTTTGTTTGTCCATGCGCACCCTGCTTCTGCTCCTCCTTGGCACCACCCTTCACGCCGATGACTGGCCGCAGTGGCTCGGTCCGCAGCGTGATGGTGTGTGGCGTGAAACCGGCATCGTCGAAAAGTTTCCCGAAGGCGGGCCGAAGGTGCTCTGGCGTGTGAAGATCGGCGGCGGCTACACCGGCCCGGCAGTTGCGAACGGCAAAGTATATCTCATGGATCGTCAGGTGTCGGCAAACACGAGCGTTCCCGGCAATGCCTTTGCTCGTGGCATCATTCCCGGCACGGAACGTGTGCTTTGCCTTGATGCAAAGACCGGGGCGCAACTCTGGGAACATCGCTACGACTGCACCTACACGATGAGCTACTCCACCGGTCCGCGTTGCACGCCGCTGGTGAGCGACGGCAAAGTCTGGACGCTCGGTGCGGAGGGCAATCTGTTCTGCCTGGATGCCACAAACGGCCAAGTCCTCTGGTCGCACGATTTTAAAGCAGACTACGGAGCCAAAACACCGCAATGGGGTTTCGCCGGTCATCCGCTGCTCGATGGACAGCGCCTCATCTGCCTCGCAGGCGGCCCTGGCAGTGTCGCGGTGGCTTTTGACAAGGATTCCGGCAAAGAACTCTGGCGTGCTCTTGATGCCCGAGAGCCCGGTTACTGCCCGCCGACGATGATCGACGCAGGCGGCACAAAGCAGCTCATCCTCTGGCATCCGCAGGCCGTGAACTCGCTCGATCCCGCCACCGGCAAAGTGTTCTGGTCATATCCATGGGAGGTGCGCTTCGGCCTCACGGTCGCCACACCGCGTCTCGCGGGAGATCTGCTCCTGTTCAGCTCGTTTTACACCAGTTCGAAGTGCTTCAAGCTCGATGCCACCAAACCCGCCGCCACGTTGCAGTGGGAAGGCAAAAGCTTCAGCGAAAAGAACACCGACACGCTGCACAGCCTCATGAGCACGCCCTTCGTCGAAAACGGCCACATCTACGGCGTGTGCAGCTACGGCCAGCTCCGCTGCCTGAAACTCGCAACCGGCGAACGCGTGTGGGAAACCATGGCCGCTACCACCGGCGGCCCCGAAGTGCGCTGGGCGAACGCCTTCATCGTGAAACACGAGAACCGTTTCTTCCTCGCCAACGAACAAGGCGACCTCATCATCGCCAAACTCACGCCGCAGGGTTATGAAGAACTCAGTCGCGCCAAGATCCTCAAACCGACGACCACCGATCCAAAACGAGCCGTTGTATGGTCACATCCGGCGTTCGCGAACCAGTGCGTCTTCATGCGCAACGATGAGGAGATCGTGTGCGCCTCTCTGGCGAAGTGATCAAAGAATCCAGAGCATGCGCGCGTATGCTCTGCGCTCATGCCCTCCACCTCGCCTCCCGTCACCTGCTCCGGCCCTCTGGACCGGCGTGGCTTCATGCGCATCGGCCTCACCGGCTTCGCGAGCCTGAGCTGGCCGGGATTGCTCAAATTGCGCGCAGAGAATGCCGCGAAGCCTTCACGCGAACGCACCGCTGTCATTCTCGTTTGGTTACGCGGCGGTTGCTCGCACCTCGACACCTATGATCCGAAGCCACAGATTGGCAGCGAGTATCGTGGGCCGTTCAAGACAATCAAAACCAAGGTGCCCGGCATGCAGCTCACGGAGTTGCTCCCGTTGCAGGCGAAGATCGCGGACAAGTTCACACTGCTGCGCTCGATGACGCACACCGGCGGCGGACATCCGGCCGGTTCGCTGCAAATGCTCAGCGGCGATCCCGATCCGCGCGACAAACCGAAACCGCTGCTGCCCGACTGGATGACGGTGGCGAATTACCTGCGATCCAAAAACAAGCGCAGCAGCCCGCTGCCGAACTACGTCGGCGTGAACCCAATCATCAATTACGACAGCTTCACCATCGCCGGTCCCGGCTTTGTGAATGCCGCCTACTCGCCGCTGTCGGTGCTGAGCGATCCCAGCCGCCCCGATTTCGCCGTGCCCAACGTCGGCCTTTCCAATCCAGCACAACTGGCCCGTCTCAATGACCGCATGGCGCTGCTGCACAGCCTCGACAAACTCGAGCGCAACGTCGATGCCGCCGGTGAAATGGGTGCCATGGATCAGTTCGAGTCACAGGCGATGACCTTGCTCACGAATCCGCAAACACGTCACGCTTTTGACTTGAGCAAAGAAGACAAGCGCACTCGCGAACGCTACGGCATGCATCGCTGGGGCCAGCAGTTGCTACTGGCACGCCGCCTCGTCGAATCCGGCGTCGAAATCATCACCAGTTGCCTCGACGGCCCGCAATGCGGTCGCGTGGGCAACTGGGACGACCACGCGGTGAATCACAATGTCTTCGAGGCGCTGCGTTTCCGCGCCGGAGCCTTCGACCAGGCCGTTTCAGCCTTGATCGAGGACGTGTATGCCCGTGGCCTCGACAAACGTGTGCTCGTCGTCGTCAGCGGCGAGTTTGGCCGCACGCCAAAGATCAGCCATGTGGCCAGTTCCGGTGCCGGTGAGGCCAGCGCTGCCGCAGGTGTCGTGCAACCGGGCCGCGATCACTGGCCGCGTGCCTTCACCAATCTCTGGGCCGGTGGCGGCCTGCAAACCGGCGGCGTCATCGGTGCCAGCGACAAACGTGGCGAAGATGTGGCCGAGCACGCCAACAGCCCGCACGATTTCCTCGCCACCATCTACCACCATCTCGGCATCGACTCCGCTAAGGAGACGATCAACGACTTCAGTGGTCGCCCCACGCCCATCGTGCCGAATGGCAGCCCGATTCGCGAGTTGATCCGGGTGTGAGAAAGGGCTTCCGGATCAATCCCTTACAAGCAGCGGAGAATCTTGGGACTTCCGAGCAGACAACTTGAGCCAACCGCCTTCAATCCTCTCGAATAGGTACTCGCAAACGAAGCTGTCCGCTTGAATGCCATTAAACTTGGGGCCAACCCTCAAAATAACTCGTAACGGAGTTGTGTTTGCTGGCGACACTCGAATGAGTTCGATGGAGGTTTGCGCTCCATCGCCCTCAAGCAACCAACGAGATTCGGAACTTTTGACCGTTGCGTCGCCTCGAAGGAGGTCTCGCTTCGTCTGACTAGAGCCCATCTCATAGACAGGAAAGGTCAAGGCCAGATCCTGAATCGAGGCGAGCATGGGTGATTTTAGGGGTGTTTCATCAACAACGGTTTCAGCATCCAACTGTGAGTAGCCGCAACTGATCGACTCGTACGCTGGTGGTGTTGCTACACACCCTATCAAAAAGCAGACGGCGACAGAATTTAGAAACAGGCTTTTCATCGGTGTTACGAAACAAGGCCCAATCACATCCCTTTCGGCATCCACGCCTCCAACTTGCTCACTTCCGCCTTCGCAGATGAACTGACTGGAATGCCCCAGGCGTCAAAGAACGGGCCGAGGTTTTTGTTCGTGATCTTGGAATAGCGCACGAGGAACTGGTCGCGGCGTTCATCATCGCCTTTGGGTGTGGGGCCGAAGGCGGTGTCATCAAAGCTGTGGAGATATTTGCGCCAGCTTTCCCAGCCGAACTCCTGCATGAGCTGGATGTAGGTGGTGAGGGCCAGGAAGGGACTGCTTTTCCAGTCCTGCCACTTGTTGGCGGACTTCTTGATCTTCTGCACGTTCGCCTTGCGCTCCTCCTCGGTGATCGCCGGATGGCCGATGAGCCAGTCTTTCTTCAGCACGGCCTCATAGCAGTACATTCCGATGACATTGTTCGTGACTTCACCGGTGCCGTCGAAGGTGAAGTCGCCGCGCTGATGGTTGTGGCCGATTTCGTGGTAGAAGCCCCAGCCAGGGAATTTGAGTTTGCCATAGGTGACCATCTCCGGCGCGGCGCTGGTCGGAATCATGATCGGATAGCCGCTGTGCATGTACCCAGCGCTGATCTGCACATCAGCGACGATGCGCTCGGGCCGTTTGCGTTCGGCGGATTGATTGGTGATATCGTCCTGCGCCTCGACGACCTTTTTCCAGAACGTCATGAGTTCGGTCGGATTGTTCACGAGACGGCCAACCTCGGAGGGAAAGCTGATGATGAGCTTGTCACACGCCATCTCAGCCCATGGCGCTGGGCGCTGGCGGATTTCCTTCCATTTCGCGTCATCGTCCTGGCCGAGCACGAACAGCGGCGCGGGAACACCATTTTGAATCGTCGCGGTGAATGGCGCGTCATCCTTCGCACGGCCTGGAACTTCGATGTAGATGAGACCACCGAAGGCGCTGGCCGTTTTCGTCGTCGCAGTGACTAGCGGAACGCTGCGCGTGATGTCGGGAGCGCGTTCCCATTTGTCGAGATGGTACAGCGTGTCGCTGTGGCAGCCGATGCGCACGGCGTAGCCTTTGTCGGCGAGATTTTCGGGCAAAATGACCGTGATCGTCTCGCCTGCGGAAGCGTAAAGGCCCGTGCTGGTCCAACCGGGGATGGAAGGCGTCACTTTGATCTCGCCAGTCGTGCGTGGGGCATCCGCAGGGACTTTGCCGGGGAAAACTTCATGCGCGGGATGTGCTGCCACGCCTTCACCGGCGGCGAGACGCAGCACCCGCGTCTCCATGCCGAGCCGCAACCGTTGCGCGGCATGTTTGTCGGCGATAAGCGGTGCTTGAGCCGTGGGAACGACCGCGTCCGCTCCGGCATTGCCCAGCGCGGCGAGCACAGCGTTTTTCAAATTGCCGCGATCCGGTGGTTGTGCGGCCATGGCGATCTGAATCGCGTTGGTGGCCTGTTTCATCGCCGCCGCGTCGAGCGCCGGGCCACCCTCGCGCTGCTTTTTGATCGCGGCGATGGCCTCGGAGGCGTTCATCATCTGCGGCAGCTCGATGCGCGCCTCGAAACCACGAAGCTGGTCAAACGCGCTCATGTCTGTGATCGCCACACCAGCCGGCATCAGCGCTTGATTCAATCCGTGTGACACGGCGAGGTCTTTGCCTCCGCTCGTTTGTCCAAAGGCCCAGCCCGTCATGCCACCGATGAAACCGCCGCCAGCTTGGATGTATTCGGCCAGCACCGCGCCTTCCTCCGCGCTGGTAACGCTTTGGATGTTGATGATCACCACATCGTAGTCGCCCAGGTTTTTCTTCTCGATGGTCTCGAAGGTCTCCGCGTTGAAGCCGCGCTGCTTGTAGAAGTTGACCGCGTTCACACCCTTGAGGCCCACGCGTGGCTTTTCTTTGTTGCCCGCCCACTTCACGCAGTTCTCCATGAGCTTCGCATGATCACCGCCCTCGCCACCACCGAGGTAACTGTTGTGTCCAAACAAGATGACGCGGCCTTTGGCATACGCCGCCGCAGCAGCGACGGCGATTTCGACGCCGTCCTTGTCCGGCGCGGAGAGAATCGGAAACGCAATCTGCCCCCAAATCCCAACCGGCCCCGGCGCACCCGCCTTCGGCACCGAGTTGACGCCTTCGAGGATTTTAGCGCGTTCCGCGTTCACGAGCGCAGGCGGCATCTGCGCTTGGGCGACGGCGCAAAACAAGAGGGATAGAAGGATGGTTGGCTTCATGATTGGTTGGGGAAAGTGCTCAGCGATAAATCACGACGAGAAACACCAGCGCGTCGGCCTTGCCGGTGTTCACGATGGCGTGCGGCACGTCGGCGCGGTAAGTACCGGAGTCGCCTTTGGTGAGTTCGTCGGTGTCCTGGTCGGATTCGATGCGCACGCTGCCTTCCTCGACGGTCAAAAACTCGCGTGTGCCTTCAAAGTGCGGCTGGGAGCGCAAAGCGCCGCCAGGACGCAGCGTGACCTCGTAGAATTCGACATCCTTTTCCAGATTCAGCGGAGAGAGCGTGCGGATCTCGTGGTGCTTGTCGCTGCGGAAAACCTGGGCGCGGTCGCTGGCACGGATGACCTGGATTTTCGACGCACTGGCCTCAGCGCTCTCGATCAGCTCCTGCAACGTCAGCCCAAAAGCCCGTGCGATGCGAAACGTGACGGTCAGGGTCGGATTCGCTTTCTCGCGCTCGATTTCGCTGAGCATCGACCGGCTGACGCCGCTGACACTGGCGAGTTCTTCGAGCGACCAGCCACGGTCTCCGCGCAGCTTCTTCACACGCTTGCCCAAGTTCTCATTGATAGCCTCGGGGCTGGATTCGACGGGGGCAGACTTGGGTTTGGAGGGCATGGGTGTCGGTATAACGGATGCACGTCTTGTAAATTAGAATTTATGTCACATGCTCAAATCATGATGCGTTGATATGTCGGTTGACCTGCCCAGCTACGGCGCTAGTTTCAGCCATGCCTTCCCGACCCAATTGCCGCACTGAACTCGAAGCCGCCATGCGCCAGCGCATCCTGGTGATCGACGGGGCCATGGGGACGACGATTCGCGGGTATAAGGAGAAGGGCGTGCTCGACGAGGCCTCGGCGCGTGGGGATCGGTTCAGGAGCAACGAGAAGGATATCCTGAACAACGGCGACATCCTTTCCATCACCCGCCCAGACATCATTGAGGACATCCATCGCCGCTTCCTCGAAGCCGGGGCGGACATTATCGAGACGAACACGTTTTCGGCCACGAGCATCGCACAGAGCGAGTTCTTCGTGGAAGACCCGCGTGAGAAAGGCGGACGCAAAGATCCCGAGTTCTTCCAGAAGATCATCGACGACAAGTTCCTCAACGACCTCGCTTGGGAGATCAATTTCAACTCGGCGCAGCAGTGCCGGAAGTGGGCGGATCAGATCGCGGACAAGACGGGCCGCAAACGTTATGTGGCCGGTGCGGTGGGTCCGCTGACGGTGTCGCTCTCACAGTTCCCCGACCTCACAGATCTGAGCTTCCGCTACGTCAATTTCGATCAGGTGAAGACGGCTTACGCGCATCAAATCCGCGCGCTGATTGCCGGTGGCGTCGATACGCTGATGGTGGAGACGATTTTCGACTCCCTCAACGCCAAGGCTGCGCTGGTGGCGATTCGCGAGGTGTTTGAAGCCGATGGCGTCGAGTTGCCGATCCAAATTTCCGCCGCTGTCGGTCCTGGTGGCGAAACGATGATCTCGGGCCAGATCACGGAGGCTTATTTGAATGCGATGCGGCATGTGAAGCCGCTGTCCATCGGACTGAACTGCTCGCTCGGGCCGGACAAGATGCGCCCGTTCCTCGAAGAACTCGCGACGAAGGCCGATTGTTTTGTGTCGGCGTATCCGAACGCGGGCATGCCGAACCCGCTCGCGCCGACGGGCTTCGATTTGCTGCCGCCGGACATGGCGAACTTCGCCACCGACTTCGCCAAGTCGGGCTTCGTGAACATCATGGGCGGCTGCTGCGGCAACACGCCGGAGCACATCGCTGCCATCGCCAAAGCCGTGGAAGGTTTGGAGCCGCGCCATGTGCCGACGCCGGAGCCGATCATGCGTTTGAGCGGCTCGCAGCCCTACAACCACACGAAGGAGGCGAACTACCTCATGATCGGCGAGCGCACGAACGTCGCTGGTTCGCCGAAGTTTGCGAAGCTGATCAAGGAAGGCAAATTCGAGGAGGCCGTGGCCATCGCGCGTCAGCAGGTCGAGAACGGCGCGAACGTCATCGACATCTGCATGGACGAAGGCCTCATCGACGGCGTGCCGACGATGACGAAGTTCCTCAACCTGCTGCAAACCGAGCCGGAAGTGGCGAAAGTGCCGTTCATGGTCGATTCCTCGAAGTGGGAAATCATCGAAGCGGGCCTGAAGATGCTGCAAGGCAAGGGCATCGCGAATTCCATTTCGCTCAAAGAAGGTGAAGAAGCCTTCAAGGAACGTGCGCGTGCCATCAAGCGCTACGGCGCGGCGACGGTCGTCATGGCCTTCGATGAAAACGGCCAGGCGGCGACTTACGACGAGAAGATTCGCATCTGCGAGCGCGCGTATCGCATCCTTGTCGATGAAGTCGGCTTCCCGCCAGAAGACATCATCTTTGACCCGAACATCCTCACCGTTGCGACGGGCATGGAGGAGCACAACAACTACGCACTCGACTTCATCAACGCCACGCGCTGGATCAAGCATCACCTGCCCGGCGCCAAAGTCAGCGGCGGCGTTTCGAACATCAGCTTCAGCTTCCGTGGCAACAACCTCGTGCGTGAGGCCATGCACAGCGCGTTCCTTTATCATGCGATCCAAGCGGGCATGGACATGGGCATCGTAAATGCCGGCATGCTCGAAGTGTATGAGGAGATTCCGAAGGAACTGCTCCACAAAGTCGAGGACGTGCTGCTGAATCGCCGTCCCGATGCCACCGAGATCCTGGTCGATTACGCCGAGCAGTTCAAAGGCCAGGGCGGCGGAAAAAAGATCGAAGCCGACCTCCAGTGGCGTGACGCACCGGTCGAGAAGCGACTCGAACACGCGCTGCTCAAGGGCATCACCGATTTCATCGCCGTCGATACGCAGGAGGCGCTCGACAAGCTCGGCAAGCCGTTGCTCGTCATCGAAGGCCCGCTCATGGATGGCATGAGCGTCGTCGGCGACCTGTTCGGCGCTGGGAAAATGTTCCTGCCGCAGGTTGTGAAAAGCGCGCGCGTCATGAAGCAGAGCGTCGCGTATTTGCAGCCGTTCATGGAGGAGGAGAAACTTGCCAATCCTGCGCAACGCAGCGCTGGCAAGATCGTCATGGCCACGGTCAAAGGTGACGTGCATGACATCGGCAAGAACATCGTGGGCGTCGTGCTGGCCTGCAATGGCTTCGAAGTCACCGATCTCGGCGTCATGGTGCCGTGCGACAAGATTCTCGCCGCCGCCATCGAGAAAGGCGCGGACGTCATCGGCCTCAGCGGCCTGATCACGCCTTCGCTGGATGAAATGGCTCATGTCGCGTCCGAAATGGAACGCCGTGGCATGAAGATTCCGCTCTTGATCGGCGGGGCCACCACCAGCGCCGCGCACACGGCCATCAAGATCGCGCCGCATTACTCGGGGCCGATCGTGCATGTGCTTGATGCCTCCCGCAGCGTGCCGGTGACGACTTCATTGATCAGTAATGAAAACAGAGATGCCTACATCGCCGAAAACGAAGCGCGCCACATCCGTCTGCGCGAAGAATACGGCAAGAAGAAGGAGCGCCAGCTTCTCAGCATCGCCGAATCACGCGAAAAGGCCTTCAAGTGCGACTGGAGCACGCAGGAGATCGCGAAACCGAATTTCATCGGCACGAAGGTTCACGAGGGCACCGACATGGTCGCCACGCTGCGCGAATACATCGACTGGTCGCCGTTCTTCCACTCATGGGAGTTGCGTGGCCGCTGGATCACTGCGGAAGGCCGCTTCTCGTCTTCCCATGAAGATGCCGAGATGAAAGTGAAGGCCGAAGAAGAAGCCGTGAAGCTCTTCAAAAGCGCCAACGATCTGCTCGACCGCATCATCGCCGAGAAACGCTTCAACCCGCGTGGCATCTTTGGCTTCTTTCCGGCCAACAGCATCGGCGATGACATCGAAGTCTATGCCGACGACACCCGCAGCAGTGTGAAGACCGTCTTCCACACCCTGCGTCAGCAGGTGATCAAGAAAGACACACCGAATTACGCTCTCAGCGACTACACCGCGCCAAAGGACAGCGGTCGAGCCGACTACATCGGCGGCTTCGCCGTCGGCATCCACGGGGCGGATGACTTCGCGCATGAGTTCGAGAAAGCGCATGACCCTTTCAGCGCCATCATCGTCAAAGCGCTCGCGGACCGTCTCGCCGAAGCCTTCGCTGAATTCCTGCACAAGCAGGCTCGTGTCGCCTGGGGTTACGAGAAGCCCGAGGACTTCACTAACGAGGATCTCGTCAAAGAGCGCTACCGCGGCATCCGCCCCGCTCCTGGCTATCCTTCCCAGCCCGACCACACCGAGAAGCCCATTCTTTTCGATCTGCTCGATGCCACGGCCAAAACGGGCGTCGATCTCACCGAAAGCATGGCCATGCACCCCGGCAGCGCCGTCAGCGGCCTCTACTTCAGCCATCCTGACGTGCATTACTTCGGTATCAGCGTCCTGGCGAAGGATCAGGTCGAAGATTACGCGAAGCGCAAAGGCCAGACGCTTGAAGAAGCCGAAAAGTGGCTCGGGCCTTGGCTCGGGTATTAAAAGAGCGGCGGAGCCATCACTGAAACCACCGGCGGATGCGGTCAAAAAGACCGCCGCGCGAGGGCTGCTGCATGCGCTGTGGCGGAGGCGCGGCGTAACCCTGGTGCTCTGCGCAGAAGTTTTGCGGCACCAGATCGTAGGGCAGCGCTTCTTCATACGCGGTGCGGGCATGGCCGCAGCCATCGGTGGCGAGTTGGCTGCTGACGCGGCACAGTGTGACGCGTGAAAGCGGCAGCGTGACCTTGGGGATTTCAGTCTTGTAGCCAAGTGCGATGGCTTTCTTCATCACATCGGCCCAGATCGGCAACGCCAGCGTTCCACCGTAGCCTTCCTCCACAATCGTCTGCGGTTTGTCGAGCCCCACCCACACACCACAGCTCAGGCGGTCGGTGTAGCCTGCGAACCACGCGTCCTTGTAATCATTCGTGGTGCCGGTCTTGCCGCCGCCTGGCTCCTTGAAGCCGTAGGTGCTGCGCAGGGCGGCCGCCGTGCCGCGATCCAGCACCTGTGCGAGGATGTGCCGCATCAAATGGGCAACGCTCGGTGTGATGATCTCGGCTTCGAGCACCGGCGTCTGGTAGATGATGTTCCCGGCCTTGTCGATGATGCGGTCGATGAGGAAGGGGCGGCGACGCAGGCCTTGGTTGGGGAAGATGCTGATCGCGCTGGTGAGCTGGCGCGGATTGCCGCCAAGGTTGCCGATGAAGATCTGCGGTGTGCGTTCGGCGGGTTGGTTGAATCCGGCGTTGGTGAGCAGGCCGATCACGCGATCGAGACCGGCGTAATTGCCAAGGCGCACAGTCATCGTGTTGCGGCTGCGCACGAGGCCGTCGGTGACGGTGGCCATGCCGAGAAATTTGTTGTCCGAGTTCTGCGGACTCCAGTTCGGGTCCGCGCTGTCGATTTCACCCGGCTGGATGGGCGCGTCGTTGATCAAGGTGCCGGGCATGAAGCCGGCGGCGACACCGGCGGCATACACAAACGGCTTCACCGTCGAGCCGATCTGCCGCTCGCCTTGCGTGGCGCGGTTGTACTTGCTGTGGCGGTAGTCACGCCCGCCGACGACGGCCAGGATGCCGCCGGTCTCGTTGTCGAGCACCATGAGCGCTCCCTGCAGGTAAGGCGTGCTGGCGATCTCCAGCGTGCCGTCCCAGGTCTTGTCGAAATCCGCCTTCTTCGGGTGCTGGAAGCCGCGCTGCTTTTCGACGGCCGCAAGGCGCTTCTCCACCGAGGCCTCAGCGGCGTCTTGCAGATCCTTGTTGAGCGTGGTGAAGACCTGGAGGCCGCCGTCCTCGATCTCCTGCTGCTCCAGGATCAAATCGAGATCGCGTCGCACGGTGTCGAGCGCGTAGCCGCCCTGGCTTTGAAACACGGGCTGCGCATGCAGCGCGATGTCCGCGTAGCGCGCGGCCAGTTCCTCCTCCGGCGTGATGACCTTCGTCTCCAGCATGCGCTGGAGCACCGTGTCGCGTTCCTTGAGCGCTCCTTCATAATTGCGGAAGGGCGAGAAGCGCACCGGGCTGCGGATGATGCCCGCGATCATGGCGGACTCGCTCAGATTGAGCTGGCTGGCATGCTTGCCGAAGTACACCTGGCTGGCGCGCTGCACGCCGTAGATGCCGGGGCCGTAGAAGATGCGGTTCACGTAATGCTCGATGATCTGCTCCTTCGAGCAGGCCTTCTCGATGCGCCGGGCCAGCATCATCTCCACCAGCTTGCGGTGCAGGCTGCGGTCGTCGAGATCGGGGTAGCTGTTGCGCGCGAGCTGCATCGTCAGCGTGCTCGCGCCCTGCACGATGCGCATGTCCTTGATGTTCCGCACCGCCGCGCGTGCCACGCCTTTCAAATCCACGCCGCTGTGGCTGTAAAAACGCGAATCCTCACGCGCCAGCAGCGCCTTCACAAACCAGGGCGAAACCTCGCTCAGCGGCACGATGATGCGGTTCTCCCCGTGCATGCGGCCCAGGATCTCGCCCTTGTAATCCATCACGATGGTGCGCTCCGGCATCTGGCCGAGCTTGGTGAGGTCGTAGTCCTTCGCCAGATGGCTGTAGATGCCGATGACCACCGCCGCCGTCAGCGTGCAAAGCAGCGAGCCGCCCATGACCACGATCAGCGTGAGCCGCTTGAGCGACTGCCAGCGCGTCAGCGTGCGCTTCACCGGCTTGCGGTCTTCAGGGGGCGTTTTTTTCATGCGGCTTGTACCGGGTCGTTGTTTTCGAGGAAAGATCAAGCTTCAGACGATGAACTCCGTGTGAACTTCGATTTCACACAGAGTAGTCCAGTCGCGCCAAAACTGGGCTGCTTTGTGACAATCCTGTTTTACAGGCTTGCATCGGAGTGCGGTGTCCCGGTAAGCTCGCGGCATGAAATCTATCTTGGCGATCTGCCTGCTGGCGGCCGGATTCGTCGTTGCGGACGAAAAAGCGGCCGTGACACGCAATGTGCAGCGAACGCAGGCGGCGCTGACCGCCCTGGACCAGAAGTTACAGCTCGACTTCTCGACGGCTTTCCCCAAGGAACTGGACATCGACCCGTATCTGACGCAGCCCCTCGCCCGGCTGACCACGACGCAGGGCGAGCTGTTCTGCACCAAACCGGTGGTGAATCCCTTCGATGGAGACGGAACCGTCGAATGGCATCTGGGGCCGCCGGACACGAAGCAATTCAGTCGCGAACATGTCTA
The DNA here is from genome assembly GCA_945882215.1 of Akkermansia muciniphila. Classification (GTDB taxonomy): domain Bacteria; phylum Verrucomicrobiota; class Verrucomicrobiia; order Verrucomicrobiales; family Verrucomicrobiaceae; genus Prosthecobacter. The sequence continues at coordinate 32,491 of CAMCWM010000018.1, forward strand.
TTGCTTCTTCAGCTTCGACGACCGTGGCGACATTTTGCATGTGGGCATTTTGTCGGATGGCGGATGGTTCTGCGGCAGCAATGAGGAAACTCACCAGATCATCCGTGAGGATGGCGAGGCTCCGGCGACGTTTTTGAGCCGGGCATTTCTGGAATACCATCGCCGTGCTGTCTCGAGCAGCGATTCACAGAAGGCCGTTCTTTATTTGAGCGGCGTGGAGCGGATCACGCAGGCGGTTTGCGAGCTGCGGAAGGCCAAGGAAACGCCTCCTGCTTATCCCACGACGGCAAGGCCGTGAGTTTGTGCCGCGTTTGTGTCCGCCTCTTTTCATTTTCTCCCCTTATGAAGCACTCATTATTCCTCGTTCTCCTCTCCACCGCCGCCTTGCAGGCACAGACTCCTAATTTCAAAGCACAGGAGATAGATGATGAGGTCGGCATAGGCTACGGACTGGCCGTTGCGGATGTGAATGGCGACCGGCAGACGGACATCCTGCTGGCAGACAGCAACGTGATCGTCTGGTATGAGAATCCGACGTGGAAGAAGCATGTCATCGCGGAAAAACTGACGGAGAAGGATCATGTGTGCATCGCGGCGCGTGACATCGATGGTGACGGCAAATGCGAGATCGCCGTGGGTGCGGAGTGGAATCCGGGAGACACCGTGAACAGCGGCGCGGTGTTCTATTTGATCCCGCCAGCGGACCGCACGCAGAAGTGGGAGCCGGTGAAGCTGGCGCATGAGCCGACGACACATCGCATGAAGTGGGTGCGCAACAGGGCAGGGCGCTATGATCTCGTGGTGGTGCCGCTGCATGGCCGGGGCAACGACAAGAACGGCGAAGGAGCCGGTGTGCGCACGCTGGCCTACCACATGCCGGACGATCCGCGCAAGGAATGGAACACCACGCTGGTGCAGGGCACGATGCACAAGACGCACAACCTCGACATCATCCCCGCGCCCGGTATCGAAGCCGAGAGCCTGCTGATCTGTGGCCGTGAAGGCGTGGTGCGGCTCGACCAAACCGACAACGGCTGGAAGGAGCAGTGGATCGCACAACATCCGAAGGATTCCACGGAACTGCAAGGCGCGGGCGAGGTACGCTACGGTGCCTTTGCGGGCGGCCAGCCGTATGTGACGACGATCGAGCCGATGCATGGCGACAAACTCGTGATCTACACACCGCCTGCTGACGGGCCGAAAAACGGCACATGGCAGCGGCGCGTGATCAGCGATCAACTCGTCGATGGTCACGCCATCGCCACGTATGACCTGCTCGGCTTGAACAACCGTCAGATTGTGGTCGGCTGGCGTGCGCAGCAGAAGATCGGCAAGGTGGCGGTGAAGCTGTTCTGGACGACCAAGGAAGACGGAAACGGCTGGCAGGAGGCTTTTATTGATGACGGAGGCATGGCCTGTGAAGACGCCGTGTGTGCTGATTTGGATGGAGATCGCGACTTGGAGATCATCGGTGCCGGCCGTCGTAGCAAGAATGTCAAGATTTACTGGAATCAGCGAAACCAGTGAAATAAAATTCACTGCACTGGCTCTAGCTGATGGGTTGCGTGGGCGCGGATTGTGCTCCTAGAATCGCATCCGCCATGAAAGCCATCCGCCTCACAATCACTGCTGTTGGTATGCTCTTGCTAAGCCAATGCGAACTGCCGCGGTTGCCGCTGTTCTCCTCGCGCTTTGAGGTGGTGAGGCGTCCGCTGCTGGTATTGCCGCCTTTCGCCTCGCAGTCATCAATGTACGTCTGGCACGGCAGCGGCAAGCCTGGACCTTTGAGCGTCAACATCGATCTCAGCGAGCAGAAGGCCTATCTCTTCAAAAGCGGCCAGAATGTTGGCTGGACGTATGTGGCGACGGGCCGCAGCGGCTTCGCCACTCCGACCGGCACCTTCCGCATCATGGAAAAAATCGCGGACAAACGCTCCAACCGCTACGGCATGATTGTGGACCGCCATGGCAATGTGGTTAATAGCAACGCCACCGCAGGTGTGTCACGCGTTCCTCCAGGAGGCCGCTTCGTTGGCGCGCAGATGCCGTACTGGATGCGCATCACGGGTTACGGAGTAGGCATGCATGCGGGGGCGATCCCCAATCCCGGATCACCCGCTTCACACGGCTGTATCCGCCTGCCGCGTGACATGGCGGAGACGATCTACCAGCATGTGTCCGTGGGCTCACGGGTTTCGATCATGCGGTGAGGGGGAAGGTTTACGATCGTTGACGGTGGTTTACAGTAGTTGACGGTTGTTTGTTCGAGCCAACGGAACTCGTCACCGCGTCGGTTGGTTTGGAAAAACAACTGTGATCCATCGTCAACAACGGTAAACCACCGTCAACTTCCGCTCGTCGCCTCGCTCAGAATCTCCTCAAACCGTCGCAGCCATGCCTGCGTGCTCGCCTCACGTAGCAGCCACTGGCGTCCGGCACGGCCGATGACGAGGCGCGAGGTGCCCGGCGTGGCCTCCATTGCCAGCACATCATTCACGAGGCCGGGCACATCCCCCGGCTCGTGCTGCAAGCCGGTGACATCATGTTGTACGATCTCTCCCAGGCCGCCAGATCTGGCTGCGAGCACGGGTTTGGCATAATCATAGGCCTCGTACACCACGAGGCCCAACGGCTCCCACCACGTCGAGGGCACAATGACCGCGCGGCAGCGTCGCAGCGCCTCGCGTTTCGTTTCACCGGAGATGTGGCCGAGCTGGCCGATGTAGGGATTGCTGCGCACGCGCTGCTGCACGGCGTCATCGAGCGGACCTTCGCCGGCGATGTGCAGCAGCGGCGTGTTCTTGCCGAGCTGTGCGCGCAGCGCGTCCCAGGTGTCGAGCAGCGGGATGACGCCCTTGGTTTCAACCAGCCGTCCGAGAAAGAGGTAGTAGCCAGCGTCCTCAACCACAGGCGGCTGAGGCATGGCATTCCAGGCATGACGCAGTGTGTGCACACGCGCCGCTGGCAGCGCACCGGCGTCGATGATTTTCTGCCGCATGAAATCCGACACCGCGATCCACGCTTTCACACTCTGCAACCAGCCGCTGTGATGAAGCGCCTTCAGCATCAGTGAGAACAGGGCGCTCTTGACGACGGAGTTCTGCCAAGCCCCGGCGCGCACTTCCCTCCAATGGCTGCCGTAGAGCGCGTCGGGCATCAGCTTGCCATTCGCATGCAGCGTGCCGCCGACGGAGAACGGCCGGAAATTATGCAAAAACTGCACCACCGGCAGTCCGCGCTTCATGGCGGCATGATACAGCGAGGGTGATCCGACCGGATGAATGTTATGAAACACCGCCGCGCCTGCGCCGCTCGTGTCCAGCGCAGTTTCAAAACGACCACGTGCCTCTTGATTGTAAAACAGACGCGTCGCCTGCCGCCATGGTGAAGGAGCCTGCTCGCCGGTCCACTCCGTGCTGTCGAACCGGCACCACGTCATGTCGTGCAGGGTGGAGAGGTCGGCGTGGATTTTGTCCACGATCATCTCCTCGCCGCCTTTGAAGAGGTAGCGGTTGAAGACATGCAGCAGGCCGCGGCACGGGCTTGGGGGAGGGGAGACCATCGAAATTCAGAGCACAAAAGCCTGCGCTGCTCGTTTTGCCAAGCAGGACGCGGGCCATGCGTGGGATTCTGGCATGAAATGCAGTGCCGTCTTGCCTAAATTCCTGCTTCGTGATATTCACGCCACCATGAAGTCCGCCAACCGCAGTCTCTTCATCGCGGCAGCCTTGGCTGCTTCAGGCCTGTTTGCGCAGGTGGTGCCGCTGCGTCCTTGGAAGGATGTGCAGGGCCGCATCATCCAGGCCTCCTTTGTCAGCGCCACGGCCGAAGGCGTCATTTTGAAGATGGCGGATGGCAAGGAGCATCAAATCCCGCTCGCACGTCTCTGCGCCGAGGATCAGGCGTTCGTGAAAAGCCTGGCCCCTGCATCCGCTCCATCGACCGCCCAAGGCGCCACACCGGATGTTGCCGCCGCCTCGTTGAACCGCCTCCCCCTGGAAAAGCGCACCTGGCCCGAGAACGTCGTCGTGCAGACGAAATCCATCGAGATCCAGATCGTCGAGGAAAATCCCGCCGCACGGAAGTGTGTGTATCGTTCCGACGCATTCGAGTTCACCTCGCAAGCCAAGCTGTCCGGCCTCGTAATGAAAGAAGTGGCACGCACGTTCGAAGCCACCAAGGCCCTCGTCTCCTCGCTGCCGTGGGGCGTTGTTTGCAGTCCGCCGGAAGGCATGGAGCGCTATCAGGCCGCGCTGTATGAGACGCGGAACGACTACATCGCCGCCGGCGGCCCGGAGAACTCTGGCGGCGTGTACATGAGCGGTGACAAAATCTTCCGCGTTCCCTTTCCCAGCATCGGCCTCAAGCTCCTCGGCAAGACCTACGCCAAGGACGCTGACTACGACGGCGGCACCCTCATCCACGAGATCACCCATCAGGTGATGGACGACTACCTCACTTTCCTGCCCGTGTGGGTCATCGAAGGCACCGCCGAATACACCGAGATGCTGCCCTACAACGCCGGCAAATTCCGCGCCGAGGCCCACAAGACCGGCATCCGCGACCACATCCAGGAGATGCAGAAGCGCGGCTACGCCATCGACATCGGCAATCTGGAGACGCACATGACGATGAACCGCGCCACCTGGTCCGGCATTGCCGACACTTCCAACAAGAAGATGGGCGAGCTCTATTTCCGCTCCGTGCTCCTCGTCTATTTCTTCTGCCACCTCGACGGCGTCAAAAAAGATGGGGACAGGCAGGGCACGCGTTTCATCAAGTTCATGGACGCCGTGTATGGCGAGGTCGAGGCGCTGCGCACCTTCTTCAAGGATCCCCGCGTCAAACGCGGTGCTGAAGGCAGCTTCACCTACCCCACCAACTTCCCCCCGCCGGACATGAAGGGTGAGACCGCCCCCTTCAAGCACCTTCACCTGCTGCTCGACGAACGCGGCTACTCGCAGATCGCCCAGGAAATGGTCGCTGCTTACAAGGAAATTGGCGTCAAGCTCACCGCGAATTGAGCGCCGCCACCTGCGCGTTCACGCGGGCCTCGTCCAGGCCGCCGCTCACCAGCATCGCCTCGAACCGGCCAAAGTCCTTCGTCAGCACGCACACCGCATACGCGCGTGATTCGAGCGTTGGCGAGGAGAGCGCATCCTGAAACAGCGGACGCACGCACTCAGCCGTCTGGTCCAGCAGCAGCGCCGCATGCGCGTCTTTGACCTCCCACGGCAGCTCCGCCCGCCACTCGCTGGCGATCTGGCGCACGATCTCGTCATTCAACACATCCCGCAGTCCTTCGATCTCCTCAAAATCCTGCGCTGCGATCGCCGCGCGGATTTTTGGCAGCGCCGCCGGGTCTGTGGGCCGCTGCGCCGTGGCCTTCGGCGTCGGTGGCGGCGTCATCACCTTGGGCTGCCGCTGCAAAATCTCCTGCGGCGAGAAAATCCGCCCGCTCAGTCGCTCCTCCACCGCCACCTGGCGCAGCCACTCGCAGCCACAGGCCCGCAGATGCTCCTCCAGGCGGTACTCCGTGGCCTGTTGCAGTGTGAAACCCGCTCCGGTCGATTGCGAACCGCTGCGCTCCCCCAGTGAGATCGGCGTGGCCGGATGATCCAGGTGCAGATGCACGTCCAGCACCGTGTGTTTGGCATGATCCTGCGGCAAATGGCCAAATCCGAGCGCTATGGTCGTGGCGGGCATTTTTTTTTGATGAAACCGACGATTTTTCAGACAGAACCGCCTCAAAGCAAGCCCCGCATTTGACGCACCCCCGCGACTGTGCAAGATGCCGCGCTTTCCGGCCCGCCAAGTGCGGCGAATCCGACCGATTCCTCTCCCCGGCCCCCGAAAGCGCCTAAATCATACGCTTTCCCTTCAAACCAACCCCATTCGTCATTCCGCATTCGGATTTCGTCATTTCTTCTCCACTCTCCCATCATGCCCAAAGACACCTCCATCAAAACCATCCTCGTCATCGGTTCCGGCCCCATCGTCATCGGCCAGGGCTGTGAGTTCGACTACTCCGGCGTCCAGGCCTGCAAGGCTCTGCGCGAGGAAGGCTACCAGGTGGTGCTCATCAATTCCAATCCGGCCACGATCATGACGGACCCGGAGTTCGCGTTCCGCACCTATATTGAGCCGATCAATCCCGAGATCGTCGAGAAGATCATCATCCTCGAAAAACCGGACGCGCTATTGCCCACGCTCGGCGGCCAGACGGCGCTGAATTGCGCCATGTCGCTGTGGAATGCCGGCACGCTGACGAAGCATGGCGTGCGCATGATCGGCGCGAATGCGGAGGCCATCGAGAAAGGGGAGGACCGGCTCAAGTTCAAGAACGCCATGCTCAAGATCGGCCTCGACCTGCCACAGTCCGGCGTGGCCCACACCATTGAGGAGGCGCGCGTCATCGCCGAGCAGATCGGCACCATGCCGCTCATCATCCGCCCGGCCTACACGCTCGGCGGCACCGGCGGCGGTATTGCTTACAACAAGGAGGAGTTTGAAACCATCACCGCGAACGGCCTCGATCTCTCGCCAGTTACGGAAGTGCTCATCGAAGAATCGCTGCTCGGCTGGAAGGAGTTCGAGATGGAGGTCATCCGTGACTGCGCGGACAACTGCGTCATCATCTGCTCCATCGAGAACCTCGACCCCATGGGCGTGCATACTGGCGACTCCATCACCGTTGCGCCGATCCAGACGCTCACGGATCGCGAATACCAAATCATGCGCGACTTCTCCTTCGCCTGCATCCGCGAGATTGGCGTAGAGACCGGCGGATCAAACATCCAGTTCGCCGTGCATCCCGACACGGGCCGCATGATTGTCATCGAGATGAATCCGCGCGTCAGCCGCAGCTCCGCGCTCGCTTCGAAGGCCACCGGCTTCCCCATCGCGAAGATCGCTGCGAAGCTCGCCGTCGGCTACACGCTCGATGAGCTGAAGAACGACATCACGCGCCACACGCCCGCCGCCTTCGAGCCGACCATCGACTACGTCGTCACCAAGCTTCCGCGCTTCACCTTCGAAAAATTCCCTGGTGCCAACGAGACGCTCACCACGCAGATGAAAGCAGTCGGTGAGGCCATGGCCATCGGCCGTACCTTCAAGGAATCCATGCAGAAGGCCCTGCGCAGCCTCGAGATCAAACGCTTCGGCCTCATCGGCGATGGTGCCGATGTCGTGGTCGATGACGAGACATTGACGACCAAGCTCTCCGTTCCGAACGCTGAGCGTATCTTCTACCTCGGCTTGGCCTTCGCCAGAGGTTGGGATGTCGAGAAGGTGTTCGAGCTCACGAAGATCGATCGCTGGTTCTTGAGGCAGCTGGAGGAGATTGTGAAGGAGCAGCAACAACTGGACTCCACCGACATCCGCAAAGCCAAACGCATGGGCTTTTCCGACCGTCAGATCGCCATTGCCAAAGGCATCACCGAAGGTGCTGCTCGTGCCGAGCGCAAAGCAGCAGGCATCACCCCCACCTATCGCCTCGTGGACACCTGCGCGGCTGAGTTCGAGGCCTTCACGCCTTACTACTACTCCACCTACGGCATCGAGGACGAGGTGCGCGACAACGACCGCAAGAAAGTCATGATCCTCGGTGGTGGCCCGAACCGCATCGGCCAGGGCATCGAGTTCTACTACTGCTGCGTCCATGCCAGCTTCGCCCTGCGCGAGCTGGGCTACGAGACCATCATGGTCAACTCCAACCCCGAGACCGTCTCCACCGACTACGACACCAGCGACAAGCTCTACTTTGAGCCCCTCACCCTCGAAGACGTGCTCAACATTTACGAGCGCGAAAACGTCAACGACCAGGTGCTCGGCGTCATCGTCCAGTTCGGCGGCCAGACCCCGCTGAATCTCGCCAAAGGCCTCGAAGAAAACGGCGTCCGCATCATCGGCACCTCGCCGAAGAACATCGAGCTCGCCGAAGACCGCAAGATGTTCGCCAAGCTGCTCGACGACCTCGGTTTGCACCAGGCCGAAAGCGGCACCGCCACCTCGTTGGAGGAGGCGCTCGCCATCACCTCGCGCATTGGTTACCCCAGCCTCGTGCGCCCCAGCTTCGTGCTCGGCGGCCGCGCCATGCAGATCGTCTATAGCGATGCCGAACTAACCCACTACATGAAGAACGCCGTCGAGGCCACGCCCGACCGCCCCGTGCTCGTGGACCGCTTCCTCGAAGACGCCACCGAGGTCGATGTCGATTGCATCAGCGACGGCGAAACGACCGTCATCGGTGCCATCATGGAGCACATCGAAGAAGCCGGCATCCACTCCGGCGACAGCGCCTGCGTCATCCCGCCCTTCAGCCTCACCCCAGCGATGCAGGACCGCATCCGCGACGCCGCCAAAAAGCTCGCCAAAGCCCTCAACGTCCGCGGCTTGATGAACATGCAGCTCGCCGTCAAAGGCGACGACCTCTACGTCATCGAGGTCAATCCCCGCGCCTCCCGCACCGCGCCCTTCGTCAGCAAAGCCATCGGCGTCCCGCTGCCGAAACTCGCCGCCAAGATCATGGCCGGCAAGACCTTGAAGGAACTCGGCTTCACCGAGGAAGTCATTCCGAAGCATCACAGCGTCAAAGAAGCCGTCTTCCCCTTCAGCAAGTTTACCGGCGTGGACATCATCCTCGGCCCCGAGATGAAGAGCACAGGCGAAGTCATGGGCATCGACTACGACCTCGGCATGGCCTTCGCCAAGAGCCAGATGGCCGCCGGCGGCACCCTGCCCACCAAGGGCAACGTCTTCATCAGCGTCAAAGAAACCGACCGCCCCAACGTCGTCCGCATCGCCAAAGGCTACGCCGACCTCGGCTTCACCTTGTATGCCACAAGCGGCACCGGCAGCGTCATCAGTGAGGCCGGCATCCCGGTCAATATTCTCCCCAAACTCGCCAGCGGCCAGCGCCCCAACGTCATCGACCTGATGAAGAACAAGGACATGGCCCTCGTGATCAACACACCCAGCGGCAAAAACCCCCGCGAAGACGAAGTGAAGATCCGCACCGCCGCGATGCAGAACCGCATTCCGATCATGACGACGCTGCGTGGTGCCGATGCCGCGCTGCGAGCGATCAAGTCACTGCAAGGGAGTGAAGTGCAGGTAAGGGCGTTGCAGGAGTATCATAAGTGAGTGATTTGAAATGGCGAACCAAGACACAGTCCTAATCCTCGGTGCAGGTGCCAGTAAGCCTTATGGCTTTCCGACCGCTTCAGAACTTGGGCTGATGATAAATGGGGAACTCCCGGACGCATTCGCCAAGCTCAAATACAACGACATGCTACGCGAACCAGTTAGTTCGTGGCAAAAGTTCCTTGAGGCTTGTTTCGTGTCCACAAAGGAGGCTCCTCACTATCCTTTTCTTCTTCAGATGCAGAAGCAGTTCCGCGAATCCGAGATCTACTCGATTGATCGGTTCGCGTTCCTTCATCCGAACTCCGAGACGATGGCAAGACACTACATCGCTCTAATTCTGTTGTTGTGCGAAAGGCAAAGCACACTCAGCAGCGGGTGGTATAGGGCATTCTGGAATGATGTGCTCATCCCCACCATTACAAGCGATTCAGCACCATTGGATATCGTAACCTTCAATTATGACCGGTCCTTGGAGGAATACCTCCGACGAGCATCCAAGGCAGCATACCCAACTCGGCAGAAGGATGTGCTCGCCAAAATCCGAATCCATCACGTCTATGGATCTCTCGGCAAAGTGGAACACGGAGATAGTTTCGTAGTATACGGTGATCCAAGTTGCTTTGAAAACTCAACGCCGTTCATCAAACTCATCCCGCCTCGGGCTGAATCCGACAATGACCTTGGAAACCTGATCGCTTCAAAAAGCAAAGCCGTCTTTCTTGGCTTTGGATTTGATGAATTGAACCTCGGTGTGCTGGGTATCCACGCTGGGAGGAGACCCAAACAAATATTTGCCAGTAGAATGGGCTTATCGAAGCGACTTGAAAAGGCTGCTGAAGAACGGTTGGGGCCTGTCAATTGGGGCGGTCCGACTCAAGACGTCGAAAAGTTCATTCACGAAAGCGAGGCCTTCGCGTGATAGGAGCGCGGACACTCCTGTCCGCTTCTTCTCTTCGCGGCTTCGCCGCCACTTCAAAAAGCGGGCAAGAGTGCCCGCGCTCCCCTCGATTAGCTGAGGCTTATGAAGTTCTTCGATCCGCGAGGAGACATCGAAAAGACGGCCCACAAGCTGCCGCATTGGCAGCAAGGCGAGGTGGCGATCTTCGTCACCTTCCGCCTCGCTGATTCGCTGCCGCGTGAACTCCTCGATGACTGGCTTCTCGCCAGCGAGGCCTTCATTACCGCGAACCCGCCGCCATGGGACGACATCACCGAGGCCTGCTACCACGGCCAGTTCTCCGACAAGCTCGACGAACACCTCGACTGCGCGCACGGCTCCTGCGCCCTGCGTGATCCACGCCTCGCTCAAATCGTCGCCGACCGCCTCCATCACTTCGACGGCCAGCGCTACGACCTCTGGAGCTACGTCATCATGCCCAATCACGTCCACGTCCTCTTCACCCTCCGGGAAGGCGAATCCCTCCCTGACACGCTGCAAGGCTGGAAAGGCGTTTCGAGCCGTCTCATCCACAAAACCGGCCTCAGCGCCCTGAATCCCTTCTGGCAGCCCGATTACTTCGACCGGCTCATTCGGAGCCCGGAGCATTTCAGCACCGTGAAGGCCTACATTCGAGAAAATTCGGCCAAATCGGGCTTGAAGACGGGTTTTGTGCTTTGGGACCGAAGCTAGATGAGCGGAGCGGAGCGCGGACACTCCTGTCCGCCTCTATCTTCGCGGCTTCGCCGCCATTTGAATGAAGCGGAGAAGAGTCTCCACGCTCCCTTCTTGCAACCCGATTGGCCTGCGGTGCTAAAGATCACCGGGTGCAGGGTCGTATTGCAAAAGCCGCGTTCGCCGCCACCGATGAATTTCCCACGCATGTCTCTCTCCCGGATCCTCGCTCTCCCTGCCTTGTTTGTTGTCTCCACAGTATGCGCCCAACAAGGGGGCGCACCGGTAGAGGTGCCGCCTTCGCTGGTGCCGGCGGAGCTGGTTCCGGACACGCGGGCTTTGTCGGCGGCGGAGGAACTGAAAAGCTTCCAGGTGGCACCGGGTTACCGGGTGGAACTGGCGGCGAGTGAGCCGCTTGTGGGCGATCCGATCTTTGCGCAGTTTGGTCCGGATGGTCGGCTCTGGGTGGTGGAGATGCGTGGTTATATGCCGGACATTCACGGCAACCGTGAGGATGAGCCGGTGGGCCGGATCGTGATCCTCACCGACACTGACGGCGACGGACGGTTTGATCAAAGCAAGGTCTTCCTCGATCAACTCATCATGCCCCGCACGGTCCTTCCCATCGGCGATGGCGCGCTGGTGGGCGCTCCGCCGATGCTGTGGTATTGCCCGGACAAGAATGGCGATGGCAAGGCGGATGAGAAGATCGTGGTGGCGCAGGATGCGGGCGCCCAAACCATCCCTGGCCGCCCCGAACTGGCGAACCCGGAACATGGCGCGAACTCGCCGCTCTGGGGGCTGGACAACTGGATCTACTTTGCGGAATACGCGGCGCGTTTTCGCTGGCGTGGTGCGGGTGCCTTTGAGCGCAGCATCTCCTCCATGCGCGGCCAGTATGGGCTCAGCCAGGACGACTTCGGCCGTCTCTATTACAACTTCAACTCCGGCCACCTGCAGGGCGACATGTGGCCCTCCCATTACCGTTTGCGCAATCCGCACTTTGCAAGGTCTGGAGGCCGCATCAGCCCGCCGGTGAACCAGGCCGTGTGGCCCATCCGTGTGACGCCCGGCACGAACCGCGCCTACATCCCGGAGAACATGGAGGGGCACAAGATCAAGAATTTTACGGCGGCGTGCTCGCCGTGGATTTACCGAGGCGATCTCTTCCCGGCGGATGCGCTGGGCAATGCCTTCGCCTGCGAACCGGCGCTGCATCTCGTGAAACGGGACATTCTCACCCTCGAACAAGGCAAGCTCGTGGCGCGTGAAGCCTACCAGCAGCGTGAGTTTCTCGCGTCCACGGATGAGCGCTTCCGTCCTGTCAGCATGACCACGGGACCCGATGGAGCGCTTTACGTCGTCGATTTTTACCGGGGCATCATCCAGCACCGCATCTCGCTGAGTCCCTACCTGGAAAAGTACATCCAGAACCACGACCTCGTGGATCCGCGCGGCCTGGGGCGGATCTGGCGCATCGTGCCTGAAAAGGCCAGGACACGTCCCGCGCCGAATCTGACGAAGCTTGGCAGTGCCGAGCTCGTCCCCATCCTCGCTCACAGCAACTCCTGGCACCGGGAAACCGCCCAGCGCCTGCTTGTTGAGCGTGCGGATGCCGCGGTCGTCCCTGCGCTGGAAGCGCTCATGCGCGGCGAGGTCGCGCTCGGCCGTCTGCATGCCTTGTGGACGCTCGATGGCATGGGCAAGAGCACCTGGCCGGTGGTCGAGAAAGCACTCGCGGATGCCGATGCCCGCGTGCGCAACGCCGCGGTGCGCATCGCAGAAGGTTTCTTCGCCGGAGAAGGACGTGCCGCTGCGATGACGAGGCTTATCGCCTTCTCTGCCACCGAAGCGGACTCGCAGGTGCAGACTCAAATCGTCCTGACGCTGGGCGAGTGCAACGACTCGGCCGCCGATCAGGCCATGGCGTCGATGGCCAGCCGCTTGCCCGATCATCCTTATCTGGCCGAAGCCCTCCTCAGCGGGATCAAAGGCCGCGAGCTGGAACTACTTGAGCATTGCCTTGCCAGCGGAAGCGGCAAGACGCTGATACCAAGTCTGGCGGGCTGTGTGGCTGCCGAACGAGACCCGGTCCGTGTCTCACGGTTCCTGGCACTCGCGGAAAAGGCCGGTGCCACGCCTCGAAAAACGCTGCTCGCCGGCTTCACCGCCAATGCGGCGGACTTCACACGCCGGAAGGTGAAGCTCGATGCCAGACCTGCTTTTCTCGACACGTCCGGCACTGAAAAGGTGGCGGACATGCTGACCTGGCCGGGCAAGCCTGCGCCCGCAGGCTTCAAGCCGCCGCGCGCGCTGACGGCTGATGAGCAGAACCGTTTTAAGATGGGCAAGGCGCTGTACTCCGGCATCTGCGCGGGCTGCCATCAGCCAAATGGTTCAGGCCTCGAGGGCATCGCCCCACCGCTGATTGATTCCGAATGGGTCACGGGCTCGCCCGAACGGCTCAGCCGCATCGTCCTCCACGGCGTGCGCGGCTACCTCACGGTCAAAAAGAGGCGTTACCAGCTCGACATGCCTCCGCTGGGCGCTTTGGGCGATGAACCTCTGGCGGCCATTCTCACGTATCTCCGGCGTGAGTGGGAGCATGGTGCGGAGCCGATCTCAACGGACTTTCTCAAAGCGATCCGCGAAAAGGAAGCACGACGCACCGATTCCTGGACGGAACAGGAGCTTCTCAAGATCCCGTAGCATCTTGCCGACCTAAGCCTTTCGACGTTCTCCGAAATAACAGGCCTCGGAGCCGCATCAAACGACTCCGAGGCCGTGACTTGCTGAAAGGAGCAAGGCTCACTCACGCCAGCGCCTCTTGGCAATACTGCACACACTTCTTCACCTCGGCGACGGCGGTGGAGCCTTCGGGGATCTTGTATTCCAGCTCGATCTCGGCGGGGAAGGTCCACTTCTCTTGGCGCATCAACTGCAGCACTTCCTTGATCGGGGTCTGGCCTTGGCCCCAGGGCACGTTGCCGCCGTCGGCGGTGCGGTCTTTGAGGTGGAGGTTCGTGATGCGGTCGTGATACTTCTCCAGCACGGGGATCGGCGACTTGCCCTTCGTGCCGGCGACGTAGTGGCCGATGTCGAGGTTGAAACCGATGTATTGGCCGAGATCCAGGATGGAATCGAACTTGTCCATCTCTGGCAGGTTGTTGGTGTGGTTGTGAAACCCGACCCAGATCTTGTGCTTGTCCGCAAACGGCGCGACGCGCGCGGCGAGGATGGCATTGCGCTCGGTGGTCACGCCGGTGCAGCCCAGCGCCTTCGCCACGAGGAAGCTGAACTCAATCTCCTCATTCGACTGACCGAAGCCCATCTTGTGGATGTGAATGTTCACGCCCGCATTGTTATACATCTTCCGCAGTTCAACGCACTTCGCGAGCTGCTGCTCACGCTCCGCGTCGGTGGCCTTGCCCTTGATGCCCGCGAAGTCCTGGATCGGTCCGCCCATCAGTTCGGTCTCGCTGAGTCCGTCATCGAGCAGCGCCTTGAGCGTCTCTTCGGCTGTCTTCGCCATGCTGCGGTAGCTGTAGGTGATGCAGCCGATGCGCACGCCGTTGAAGACAGAGTTGGGCTTGTCGGCGGCAGAGGCGAGCCGTGGAAGCGTGAAACCAGTGGCGGCGGCGACTGCGGTGCCGAGAAAGCTGCGGCGAGAGAGCGGGTTTGAGATCATGGGAAGGGTGAACGCCGAAGGGCGGCGTCTTTTGCCGGAATCGCTGGGAAATCATGGCCGTGGAGTTCCTCCAACTTCGTGGAGTTCCTCCAACTTCGTGGAGTTCCTCCAACTTCGTGGAGTTCCT
>CAMCWM010000019.1 GCA_945882215.1 Akkermansia muciniphila
CCTCGTTGCTTCAATTCAGGGTCGTCATGCTCCATGTTCGGCATCGCCATGCCCTTCTTGATGAACTGACGAGCTTCCGCGTTTTTGCCCATCTGAGCGTAGGTGCGTCCGAGTTCGATGTAATGACGCAGACGGTTTGGATTGATGGCGATGGCTTTGTCAAAGCAGGTCACGGCGGCTTCGTTCGTGGTGGTGGGCAGCTTGCCGTAGATGAGTCCGCCCAGCGCGCGCTTGACACCGCCGACGTTGGCGAGCGCCTGATGCCAGCGACCGAGGACATGCCAGGCCACGTCGTTGCGTGGATCGAGTTTGATTGCCCTGTCGGCACCCGCCTTGATGCGCGGTGAGGCGTCCACCTGCTCCTTGCTGCCCTGAAGCGGCAGCATCTTCCCATAAGTGATGGCGGGGGAGAGCTGTGCCTCTGAATCGTTCGGTGCGAGTGCTGCAGCGCGCTTTCCATAACCGAGGGCGATGCCGCCGAGTCGGAGCTTCTCCGCGCTCGATGAGGCATCCGTCATCAGATGGCGATACTGCCGCGCGATGCGCAGCAACAGCGGCACGTTCTGGGGCTCCAGCTTTTCGGCAGGCAGATAATGTTGGAGCGCCTTGTCAGCCTGGAACTTGCGGTCAAAGGCATCGCCGCTGCCCATGAGGTCGTTCGCGGATTGGGCGTGGCTCGCCGGGCTTATGAGCAGCAAGGCTGCGATGATGAGTGAAAATGAAAGGTGCATGATTTTAGAGTTTGTTTTCGATGAGTCGGCCTGCGTTTAGGAGTTCAGCCTCGCTGAGCCGCGGCCCAACAAGCTGCAAGCTCGTCACGGGAACGGTCTTGCCTCGGGCAGGCATCGCGATTGGCACGGCGAGGGCGGGGTTGCCCGCGAAGTTCACACCCACGGTGTTTTGCATGTCGAACACGCGCCATTCGAAAACCGCGTCCGATCCCCAGAAGGGCATTTTTGGCGGCAGGCCTTGCAGCGTCGGCACAGCGATGAAATCCACCTGCTTGAAGATCTGGCGGAGTTCACGCTGCCATGCAGCTTTGCGCTTCAGCGCTGCCTTGTAGTCGCCTTTGTACTCGAGCTCTCCCGACATGATCACGAGCTTCGTCAAAAGGCTCACGCCTTTCTGGTTGGCGTACTTTTGATCGTTGAGCCAGGTGTCGGCCAGGGCCACCACCTTGCCATCCTCCTCCGCCTGCTTCCATTTTGCCTGGAAGCTCTTGTTGAGCCTGATGACCTTGAAGCGCTTCGCCGCCAGCTCCGCATCAATGGCCTTGTCGATCTCAGGGTCCGTGCCATCCAGATACAGCCGCCCGATGGTGATGTGCCGGGCCAAGGGTTTGTCGGCGACAGCCTCTTGATAGCGTGTTTCAAAGCCCCGCTGCAACAGGCTCATGCCCTGCACAAGATGGTTCATGTTTCGAGCCAATGGCCCGACGGTATCCAGATGCTTCGGCGAGATCGGAAACACGCCTTTGGTGGAAACAAGACCAAAGGTCGTCTTCAAGCCATAAACACCGCAGCAAGCTGCCGGGACGCGAATGGAGCCACCTGTGTCCGTGCCGAAGGAGACATCTGCCATGCCCGTGGCGACCGCCATCGCGGATCCGCTGGATGAACCTCCAGGTATCACCTCATTCTTGCCATCCAGGCGGCTTTTAGGTGTGCCAAAGAAGCTATTCTTGCCAGAAACCGTGATCGCAAACTCCGTGAGGTTGGTCTTTCCCACGATTCGCACATTGCGTTCCCGTGCCAGCGTCAGAAGCGGCGCATCCCGCGTCGCAGGAGCACTGTTCTTCGAGACATATTCAGATCCTGCCGAGGTAACCCGGCCCTGCATGTCGATGTTGTCTTTGACAGCCAGCCGCAGGCCTGTGCTGCCAGCAGGAGGGGGCCAGTAGGTGATGAACGCATGCTCACGCGAGCGCTTCACCTGCCGTTGTTCTGGAGATGCACAGCCACTGAAAAGGATAGGCAGCAACAGCACGCTAAAAATCGAGAGAGCCATGCTGCTGCGTCGCTTGTTCATCATAAGAGCATGCATGATGATGCCTCAGTTCAGCGACAACAATGGGGTGAACACTCCATTGCGTCAGCGTGTGTGCTCGCTCGCCGGCGAATTCCTCGAAGTCATTGGCTGCCGCACGTTGGCCCGGAAGAGGTGGCTTGAGCCTGCAGACTCAGACCGCAGCCTCTTGCGGCAGCGGCTTGCCGATGCTGTAAACCTTGAAGCCGATCTGGCGCAGCTTTGCGTGGTCGAGCAGGCTGCGGCCGTCGAAGATCCATGCGGGTTTGACCATGGACTGGTAGATGGCCTCGAAGTCGAGCTGGCGGAACTCATCCCACTCCGTGAGCACCAGCAGCGCGTGCGCGCCTTTGGCGGCCAGCGCCGCGCTGGTGGCGAACTCCACGTTCGCATCGTCGGCCTGGATGGCGAGATCTTTGCACATCTGCGCGGTGGTGACTTTCGGGTCGTAGATCGAGATGGAGGCGCGTTCCTCCAGCAGGTCGCGGCAGATGTAGATGGCGGCGGACTCGCGGGTGTCGTTGGTGTCTTTTTTGAAGGCGAAGCCGAGCACGGCGATGCGCTTGCCAGTGACGGTGTTGAACAAGGTGCGCAGCACGCGCTCGGAGAAGCGGTGCTTCTGCCAGTCGTTCATGATGATGACTTGATCCCAATAAGCGGCGACTTCCGGCAGGCCAAAGTGGCCGCAGAGATAGACGAGGTTGAGCACGTCCTTCTGAAAGCACGAGCCGCCGAAGCCGACGGAGGCCTTGAGGAACTTCGAGCCGATGCGCGAGTCGGAACCGATGGCGCGCGCGACTTCATCGACATCCGCGCCGGTTTTTTCGCACAGCGCGGAGATGCTGTTGATGGAGGAGATGCGCTGCGCGAGGAAGGCGTTGGCGACGAGCTTTGACAATTCGGAGGACCACAGGTTGGTGGTGAGGATGCGTTCGCGTGGCACCCAGTTGGCATAGACGCTGACCAGCGCCTCCACGGCGGCGAGGCCTTCGGGTGTCTGCTCGCCGCCGATGAGAATGCGGTCGGGCTTGCTCAAATCGACGACGGCGGTGCCTTCGGCGAGAAACTCGGGATTGGAGAGCACCTGATGCTGCACGCCTTTCTCGCTCGAGGCGAGGATGGTCTGGATGGCTTGCGCGGTGCGCACCGGGATGGTGCTCTTTTCGACGATGATCTTCGGTGCGTCGGCCACTTCGGCGATGGTGCGGGCGACGGACTCGACGAAGCGCAAATCGGCAGCCTTGTGCGCGCCGACGCCGAAGGTCTTGGTCGGTGTGTTGACGCTGACGAAGATGATGTCGGAGTCGTGGATGCACTCTTTGACCGCGGTGGAGAAGAACAGGTTCCGCCCGCGTGCCTGACGCACCAGTTCATCAAGGCCGGGCTCGTAGATGGGCAGTTCATCCGAGTTCCAGGCCGCGATGCGGTCTGCGTTGAGGTCCACCACATCGACGCGGATGTGGGGGCACTTGGCGGCGATCATCGCCATGGTGGGTCCGCCGACATAGCCGGCACCGATGCAGCAAATTCTCATGAGGGGGAGGTCAGGTCAGTCAGTTGAGGGGCGTTTTCGTCAGCGCCTTTACCGGCCTGACGTGTCAGGCTGTCGGACTTGGGACGCTCCAGCCCATGAGTCAACGAAACTTTTGGTTCCCTGCCAAGAGGATATTGGGCTGCATCAAACGTTCTCTTTCGGTGTTTGTAGACGAACGCTGTGCCAAACAACCAGTCAATCTCTCCCATGAAAATTCTATTTTCCATCCTCTGCCTGCCTGTCTTCTGCACACTCCCGCTCAGCGCGGCTGATCCCGTGTTCTCCGGTCCGCAGCCGGGCGAGGCCACCACAGCATTCAAGTCAGTGGACATCATCGGCACGGATGCGGGCAAGGAGCGCGATGTCATCACGCTCAACAACGGTGCGCCCACCGTGCTGGTGTTTGTGCATGGTCTGGAGCGCTCCATGCTGCCGCTGATGCGTGCGGTGGATGAGTACGGCGGCAAGTTTCAAGACAGGCTCAAAACGGAGTTTGTCTTCCTCGCCGCCGAACGTGTCGGCGGGATGGAAAAGTACGCGCCCGCACTGAATTCGATCAAGCTCAAGGGCCGCCCGACGCTGTCGGTGGATGGCGCGGAAGGTCCAGGCAACTATGGCCTCAACAAGGAATGCCTCATGACGATCATTGCCGCGAAGGAAAACAAGACGCAGGCCAGTTTCGCGCTCGTGCAGCCTGGCATCGCTGATGCGGAACGTGTGATCGGCGCGATCGCCAAGATGATCGGCGATGAAAAGCCGCCCACCGCCGCCGAAATCGCCGCCGCGCAGCCACAACGAGGTGAGATGGCCCAACGTCCGATGGCGGCCAAGGGCAAGGATCCATTTCCAGGCGCGGTGCCCACGGATGGCAAGCTTCAGTCCATGCTGCGGAGCTACATCCGCAAGGAAAATGACGACGCCACCATCGACCGCATGCTCCAGGAGGTGCGGGAGCACATCAAAGACAACACCGACCTGAAAAAGCAGGCCCTTGACGGCTGGACGCGCATCCTGCATTTCAAAGACCGCTACGGCACTCCATACGCAGTGAAGCAGGGCGAGGCGTTTCTCGAAGAACTCAAGAATCCATGATCACACGCTTGCGGCTTCTGTTGTTTGCGGGCGCGGTGCTCATGCCGCACCTCCTGACAAGTGCGGAGCCGTCATGGAGCTTTGCCACGCAGATCCTGCCCATCCTCACCAAGTCCGGCTGCAATACCGGCGCATGCCACGGCGCGGCCACCGGACAGGGCGGCTTCAGCCTGAGCCTGCTCGGCTACGATGCCGTCCAAGATCACGCGACCATCACGCGGGAGCTGGCCGGACGTCGCGTCGATCTGGCTGATCCCTCCCGCAGTTTGCTGCTGCGCAAAGCCACGCGCACGATCAAGCACAAAGGCGGGCGCAAGCTGACGATTGATTCCGCGAACTACGACACACTGCGCCGGTGGATCGCTGATGGCGCGCCCGCAGGCCCGGCGAATCTCACTGTGACCGGTCTGAGCGTGGAACCAGCCGATCTGCTGCTCCAATCGCCCGATGATTCGCTGCCGCTGCGGGTCACCGCTCGTTATTCCGATGGCACGGCAGGTGATGTGACCGCACTGGCGATTTACGACAGTCATGATGATGCCGTGGCCGAAGTCTCCTCTTTAGGCGTGGTAAAAATGCTGCGCCGTGGAGCCGGTGCCGTGATGATTCGCTTTGGCGGCCAAGTTACAGCGGTGCGTGCCGCCGTGCCGTTTCAAACAGATGAACCGGCTCTCGATTTCACACCGGCCCATTTCATCGATGAACACATCGCCGCGGAACTGCGCCGCCTGCATCTGCCTGCTTCGCCGCTTTCAAACGCGCCCACCTTTTTGCGCCGCGTGCATCTTGATGTGGCTGGAAGACTGCCAACGGAAGCCGAAGCACGCGATTTTCTCGCCCAACCTGACTCAACCGCTGCGCGTGAGGCTGTGATCACACGATTGACTGGCAGCGTGGAGTTTGTGGACCTGTGGACGATGCGTCTGGCGGACGTGCTGCGCATCTCCTCAAAGAAACAGGGCGCTGAAGGCGCGCGAACTTATCACGACTGGCTGCATCAGCAAATCGAGCACAACACACCGCTCAATGGTGTCGTGAAAGCGCTGCTCACCGGTCAGGGCGACATCACGCGTGACGGTCCGGCGAATTTTTACCGCCTCACCACTGATCCGCGTGACATGGGCGAGTTTGTCAGCCGTTCGCTGCTCGGCGTGCGTCTTGCCTGCGCGCGCTGTCACCATCATCCGTTCGATCGCTGGAGCATGGAGGACTATTATTCCTTCGCTGGCTGGTTTGCGCAGACCGCGTTTGAGGGATCGCGAGTCGTTTTGAAAAATCGTGGTGAAGTCGAGCATCCCAAGACACGCAAGCCGATGCTGCCGCGCACGCTGGGCGATTTGCCGCCCGCAGAGCTTCCATCTGACCGTCGTGTGTTGCTCGCGGAGTGGGCGGTGAGCGCGGAGAACCCGTTTTTCGCTCGCACGCTGGTAAATCGCCTCTGGAAGCATCTCATGGGACGTGGTTTGGTCGAGCCGGTGGATGATCTGCGCGCGAGCAATCCAGCCAGCATGCCTGCGCTGCTGAATGCGCTCGCGGATGACTTTGTGAGGCATGATTACGATCTGCGGCATCTTGTGCGCACCATTGCGGCCTCACGCGCTTATCAGCTCGCCTCGACCTCCAACGGTGTGAACCGCCTTGATGATCGATTTGGCTCGCATGCGCGCGTCAAGCCACTGACCGGCCCCGTTTTAGCCGATGCGCTGTCCCAGGTCATTGGAGGCAGTTTTTTGCCGGACGGAAAGCGCGCAGTGCAGATGCACGATCCGGCGGCGGAATCCTACACGCTCGATGTGCTGGGCCGCTGCCCGCGTACTGACGAATGCGGCAATCCCGCGCTTTTCGGCGGCGGATTGTCACAGGCGCTGCATCTGCTCAATGGCGAAGACTTCAACCGCCGTCTGCGCGAATCCGTGACGCGACGAAAAGATGAAAACATGCCCGCCTTGATCGAATCCATGTATTTGCGCAGCCTGAGCCGCATGCCGACGGCTGAAGAACGCGCTCACTGGCTGGCGCAGGCCGCCAAGGCCAACGATTCTGCCACCTTTGCCGAAGATTTGCTCTGGGCGCTGCTCAACAGCCGTGAATTTGCCTTCGTTCATTAAATCACCCGCATGAATGCTTCGACCTCATCTCCTTTCCGCCGCTGCGACGGCATCGTGCGTCGTGATTTCCTGCATGTCGGCCTGATGTCCGCGTTTGGACTCAGCTTGGCCGATCTGCTGCGACTGCAGGCTTCAGCAGCGTCACCCAATAAAGCGAAGTCCTGCATTCTCATCTGGCTCGACGGAGGGCCGAGTCATCTAGACACCTTCGACCCGAAACCGGACGCGCCCGTGGAGATTCGCGGTCCTTTCAAGACCATCGGCACCGACGTGGATGGAATTCAGCTCTGCGAGCATCTGCCACAAACCGCGCGTGTGATGAAGCATGTCGCGCTGGTGCGTTCGCTCACGCATGAACTCGGCAATCATGACACCGGCAGCCATTACCTGCTCACCGGCCATCGCCCGACGCCCGCGCTGCAATATCCGAGCCTCGGCAGCATTGTCGCGCACGAGAGCGGAGATGGCATCGCGCTGCCGCCTTATGTGACGATTCCTGACAGCGTGTCGTCCTTGCGCGCCGGTTATCTGCCCGCGGCCTTCGGACCGTTCGCCATCGGCGGCGATCCCTCGAAGCCCGGCTATCGCGTGCGCGATCTGCAACCACCCGACTGGATCAGCTTTGACCGTCTCGGACAACGTCGTGCGATGCAGCAGCAGCTCGATCAATTCACCCGTACTCTGGAAGAAAGCGATGACACCCGTGCGCGAGACCGCTTCTTTGAACAGGCTCATCAGTTGATCGCCTCGCCCGCCGCCCGTGCCGCCTTTGATATCGAGAAAGAATCGCCACAGGTCCGCCAGCGCTACGGACATCGGCGCATTGGTGCCGGCTGTCTGCTCGCGCGTCGATTGGTGGAGGCGGGTTCGCGCTTCGTGAGCGTGGTGGATCGCGGTTGGGACACGCATCAGGACATCGCGCGCACCCTCCCTGACGCGCAATTTCCCGGCAGCGGCAAAGTGCCGGACATGGATCGCGCCTTTGCCGCCTTGATCACTGATTTGCACGAGAGCGGCCTTCTGGAAAGCACGCTCGTCGTGATGATGGGCGAGTTTGGCCGCACGCCGAAGCTCAACAGCAGCGCTGGTCGCGATCACTGGCCGCGCGCGGGCTTTGCCTGCTTCGCTGGTGGCGGCGTACGCGGCGGCCAGCTTATCGGACGCACGGATGCCCACGGCGAAACCCCGGATGAACGTCCCGTCCGCCCCGAAGACATCGCGCAAAGCATCCTTGGCCTGCTCGGGGTGGACACCGATGCCGAATATCAAACACCTGCTGGCAGACCGATGAAAATCCTCACCGGCGGTGAGTTTGTGCGCGAGCTGATATGAAAACCCTGGCCGCCTTCCTTCTGCTGACCGCGATGGTTTTTGCTGGCGATGTCGTGCCCGTCACCGCGCTGACCTTCACACCCGATGGCCGGCAGCTCGTTTACAACTCCGCCACTGGCCTCGTCGTCCGCGATCTCGATGACGATGCCGCTCCGAAAACGCTGCTTGAACTCGACTGGCCAAAGGTCACCGATGCCGCCTTCGATCCTTCCGGGCGCTGGCTCGCCGTGACCGGTGGTGCGCCGGGTGAAAAAGGCGGCGTTATGTTGCTGGAATGGCAGACACGCCGCGTGATCGCACGCTGGGAAGAAGCTGACGATCTCATCACCGCAGTCGCCTGGACTCACGCGGGCGAAAAACTCGCCACAGCATGCCATGATCAATCCGTGCGCGTGTTTTCAGCCGCTGGCGGCAAGTTGGAGGAGCCTGTGACATTGTCCGGCCACACACGTCCTGTTCTGGCTGTCGCATTCAGTTCTGATGACACCCAACTCGTCAGCGCGGGCGCGGATCGCACGCTGAAAGTCTGGAACATCGACAAGGGCAAACTTGAACGCACACTCGCCCATCACACCGACGCAGTTCACTGCCTCGCCTTCCGCCCACAGCACGCAGGAAGCTATTGCGCCAGCGGTGGCTCCGACCAGACCGTGCGCGTCTGGCAGCCCGCCATCGGCCGCATGGTGCGCATCGTGCGGCATCATGAAGGACCTGTGTTCACTGTCGCCTGGCATCCGCAAGGCGACCGCCTCTTCTCCGCCGGCCAGGAAGGCATCATACGCATCATCGATGCCGACAGCGACCGCATCCTGCATTCGTGGAAAGCCTCCGACGACTGGATCTATCGCCTTGCCGTAAGCCCCGATGGCAACCGTCTTGCGACCGGGAGCTGGCAGGCTGTGGTGAAAGTATGGAATCTCACGGAGGCTCCGGCGGCGAAGCGCTGATAAAGATTGTTTAGCCGCTTATCATGGGAATTGCAGAAAAATGATCGTCGGATGATCGCTGTAAGAACATAAGCAAAAAACTTTCAGGCAAGAGCGGGTAATGCTTGCCTGATTGTCGGCAATTTATCAGAATCACCTGCATGAAGCGCGGCGACTTCCTGCAAAGATGGGGTTTGTCCTCCTTGAAGCTCAATTTCGGCTTCATGGAAGGCCGGTTCTCACCCAGTGAACCCGACAAAGCCGTTGCTTGGGGAGTGTGCGCCGAACTCGCCACACTACAGCCCAAACTCCGTCACTACGCCCAGGCTTTCGCTGCCAGGGCGGGCGTGAAGATGTGACGAGGCTGAAGCCCACTTGTTTCCATTCGACCCACCCACCCGCTGACCATGACTCCGCCACTTCAATTCGGACGCTTCCTTGCCAATCACCGCTTCCGCACCTCGGAAGGCGAGTTTTTTCTCTCATCCTCCCCGGCCGCCACACCGCTGACAGAGGCCCGGAAGGCGCCCTTCGCTGAAGCCCGCGAGCGTGACGGCCAGTTCGCCGCCATTCGCGCCACGATCAGCGGCGATGTCATGCTTGGGTGTTCCATCGTGGAGGCGCTGCCGCCCATCGCCTCCAGTGTGTTTGCGCGTCTGGTGGATGCGAACAAGGGCATCCGCAATCGCGTCCTCGAACTCGCCCGCGAGGTGCGTGACGAGCTGGTGGGCGAGCCCGCGCCTGTGCCGGTCAAAGATGTGCTGCTCGAAATCAAGCCCTCGGGACCGCAGCCGCTCTGCGTGCTCGACATCGGTCACCACCCCAAGGCACCCGGAGCCTGCGGCACCTTGAATGGAAAAAAAGTCTGCGAGTTCGCCTTCAATCAGGAGCTGGCGGACATGATCCAGGCCAGGGTGAAGAACGCCCGCATCATCATCATTCACCGCGAGACCGGTGATGACGAAGGGCGCAGAGGACTTCCAGCCAAGACCAACGCGCTGAACCCCAATTTCGTCATCAGCCTGCACGCCAACGCCGCCGACAAAAAGGCGCATGGCAGCGAGGTTTTGTACTTCCACACTAGCACCGAGGGCAAAATATTCGCCGCCATTCTTCAGCGGCACTTCCTCTCCCGCCTCGGATTGAGTGACCGCAAGATCAAGCCCAAGACCAGTTCTGATCGCGGAGGCGACCAGCTCGCCATGACCAAGGCCGTCATCGTCCTTGGCGAACCTTTCTTCATCGACAACGATGCCGAGTTCGCCGCCGTCGCCGCGAAAAAAGACGAACTCGCCGCCGCTTACGCCGATGCCATCGACGAATACGCCGCCACGCTTTCCCAACCGCCGCCCAGCGCCGTCACGACGAAACTTGTCGCCAGCCATGTCGCGCCAGCCACGACCTTTGACTTTGAGACGGCCAATCTCACCAAGGAGCAGTTCCTTTCACGCAATCGCGCCAGCCTGGATGGGCTCATCGCTGCGGTGAATGCAAAGCTGGCCGCCAAATACGCCGCCAGCCACATTCCGCTCACCCGCGAGGAGGTCTGGGTCATCACCTACTGCGAGGCCGGGCTGCGCAATGGCAAGGTCGATCCCGATCACGAGCACTCCGAGGGCGAGCGCGGTCTGCTCCCTCTGCCGGAGCGCATCCGCGATTGGAACGGCCCGGATGCCCCTGCGTGGAACAAGCCCATGCCCATCGCCCGCAATCTGGAGCACTTTTATCTCTACCTGGGGCATCTGAAAAACAAGGACCTCACCGGTGCCCCCCGCCGCCTCTATCGCGGCCTGTTTATGCTCGATAAGATCGCCGGAAATCCCGTCCGCCAAGCCAAGGTGCTCGCCGGTGTCGTCCACGGCTACTTCTACAGCGGCAACTACTCCCCCAAAGTGATCCCCTACGATTACCTCGTCTCCGGCTTCCAGCGCGACGTGCCGCTCGCCAAGCTCATGAAAGACACCACCTACGTCCACGCCGGCAAGCCCCTCATGGAAGGCCGCCAGCAGAACATCGAGACGGCGCTGGGGCTGGTGTGAGCCGAAATGAAATCCCGTTCACTGGCGCACACCCACCCTTCCTATGAAGAAGCGACCGCAACTCGGCGATGACATTCGTCATGTCTTCCTGTCTCACAACAGCCACAACAAGGCTCACGTGAAGTCTCTTGCCAGATGGCTGGGTAAAAACGGCCAAGCCCTGATCCATCGCTGCCAAGAGCAATCAACCCAGCCTCCACCATGAGCAACCCCGTCCGCATCTACGTTTTGCATCACCCCGGCAGCAAGCTGGCCGCGAGGCTGGCGGACCGGATTTATGAGTGGTTCCGGCTGCCGAGTCTGGAGGGGATTCCGGTGTATGTGCGTTCGGTGGAGGCCGGTCCTAGCAAAGGCCGGCCGCTGCTGCCGCATGGCAGCCCGGCGGATCATGCGGTGCAGTATTTTGTGCCGCTGGTGGACGCGCATCTGGTGCGTGATCCGGCGTGGCATGACTATCTCGCAGAGATCGCCGGGATGTGTGATGCGAGCGAGGAGGCGTCGCCCTCCGAGTGGGGCTGGCGTATGATTCCGGTGGCACTGGACAGCACGGCCTTCAATCTGCCGGAGGCGATCTCGCGCCTGAATTTCATCCGTTTCGGCACCAGCGCCGCGCCCAGACCGGTCGTGCCGGGGCAGCCGACGGCGGAGGAGAGAGAAGCGCGAATGGCATGGGAGGAGGCCGAGTCAGGAGAAATGCAGAAGCACCTGACCGAGGCGTTGGCGCGGGATCTGAACGGGCGGTTGTTTCCGCAGCAGAAGGCTTCGCGCTTCCAGATTTTCATCAGCTACGCCCGGGCGGACAGCACCGAGGAGGCGAAGGCGCTGCGCAATTACATCCAGGGGCAGACGCAGTGCCTCGTGTTCTTCGATGAGAACGACATCGGCTTTGGCCATGCTTTTGGCGAGAGCTTGGAACGCAGCGCTGGTGAGCATTCCAAGGCTCTCATCGTGATCAACAGCGACCACTACGCGGAGCGCCCGTGGTGCCGCTGGGAGATCGACCGCTTTTCCGAGCCGCGACCGCTGAAACTGGCCGCCAACAGCCACATCCATGTCTTCCACCCATTGCTCGTGGTGGACAAGATGGCCGGGCCGAAGATCAGCCGCGTGGTGCCGGAGCTGGGCCAGGCGCCGATGGTGCGCTGGGCTGCTGGCCGTGAGCCGATCATCTTCACCTCACTGATGCGGGAAGTGGTGATGGGGCTGCGTGATGTGCTGGTGGCCCGTGTCATGGAGTGGCCCGCAAAGCTGGAAAACGAGCTGGTGGTGAACCGCCTGCCCGGCCCGGTGACGCTGGCAAAGCTGCTGCGCGAGGAGACCGCGTATGAGAAGGGGCAAAACGTCGTCATTCACCATCCCGGACATGGCCTGCCGTTTACCGAGCTGCACCTGCTGAGGAAAACCTTCCCGAAGGCGGACTTCCATGCCTTCCGCGACATCACTCGCAACCTGACGCAGGAAATGACGGATGCCTTCATGCAGATGGAGCGCGCGCCGCAATCTGCCGCACCGCTGCGCAACTCGGTGATCGCCCTTTCCACCGCGCATCATCGCGCGGACCTCGCCGCGCTGGGCTATCTGCCGCAGCATCAGGATGAAGCGCTTATTCACCTGCTGCGTCCGCTACTGCGTCTGGGGGCTGATTTGATGTATGGCGGCCGGCCACCGAAGCATGACATGGAGGCCGCTGACGACAATCTGGCCGAGCGGAACATTACCCTGACGCTGATGCGGCTGCTGAGCACCGAGCGGCGGGTGGAACTGCCTGATCCACGTGCCAAAAAGAGCGCGGCGTCGCCCGCTGGTCCCGGTCCCTTGCTCTTCAATGTGTCCTCCTGGCCTGCCTGCGACAGGATCACGGAGGTGGATGAGGCGGCCTGGATCAATGTGTGCCGTGTGAAGCGCGTGCTTCCCGAGGACGCCGGGCTGCTGGCTTGGAGCGGGACGGTGCCGAAGGAAAAGGAAAAAGACCTTCCCCCAGACTTTCGCCGCCATCTCGCGCTGACAATGAGCCGCATGCGCGAGATGCTGGCGGAGGGTTTTCCATGTCAGGTCCCCGGCCAGCCGGCGCGTGAGGTGCGGCCCTCCGCGTTCGTGTTTATCGGTGGTGCGCTGGATGTCTTCAAAGGCATCATGCCCGGCGTGTTTGAGGAGTTCCTTCACACGATCATGGCCCGCCCTCGGGTGCCCATCTACCTCGTGGGAGGCCTTGGCGGTGCCACACGTGTCATTGCGGATGCTTTGCTGGCAGGCGGCTCGGCGCCGCCGAAAGAACTCACTCAAGATCACTACTCGAACGCGCTGGCGCCCAACGCGGCTGAATATGTCGCGCTGCTCGCGGAGCTCTCACCTGCCGAACGCAAGCGGGTGGCGAAGAGCTTCCAGGAGTTGTGGCGCGTCATCCGGCGCGGTCATGGTGCTGGCCGCCTCTCCCGTCTGCTGGACAACGGTCTCAATGACAAGGACAACCGCGAGTTGCTAAGCACGGACAACACGATCATCGCCGTCAGGCTCATCTGGAAAGGAATGAGCCGGAAATTCCTGGCCACCAAGGCTGCCAAACCTTCCTTGCGGCCCCGGACCGCATCGAAATCCACACCCTCACCTGCCAGACGCCGCCGTTGATTCCCAACGCCGCCGTCCGTGCATCCCCGAAGCCTTCACATCATTCCCAAATGCCGCCGATCCCGCCATCTCCCAAGCCCATGAATCCGAATCCCTCCCAAGCCATCTGGGTCGAACTGGCGACCCGCATCACCACGCAGCGTCTCCATTACCGATCCGGTGACGAGGACACGGCCGCACAGAGCATCTACAAGCTCTTTCAAAAGTGCCGTGACCTGATGACGGCCAATCCAGACGACAAGCTCTTCGAGCAGACGGCGCTGAAGATGCTCAATGACACCATTCGTCCCTACACCGCCCGCTGGCACGGCTGGATGACGCCTGATCCGTCCGAACGGGATGAGAAGGGGAATCCAATGCGCAAGCTCAGCGACCCGCAGGTGCGTCGCAAGTTCCGGACAGAACTGCGGGAACTACAGCCCAAGCTCATGGTGTATCTCGAAGTCTTTGATGCCATCCGCAGCGGGAAGGAGGCTGAGGCGAGAGCCATGTTGAGTGTCTTTGACTCACATGAGACCGAAGTGATCCGGCGGCTTGCCAAGGAGGAGCCTGATACCGATTTAAGTGACGATGTGGTGTCTTCAATCCAGCGTCATGTAAATCCTCATGGCGGCTTTCCTGGAGCGCTGGTGTGGAAGAGTTTGCAGGACAGCGAGCATGACTTCATCCGCAAACGCCGCCGGCTTATGACGAAGCCGGCGGGGTCGCCAGACGACAGCGAATTAAAGAACGTCACAGGGCTGGCGCTCTCCGGCGGAGGCATCAAGTCCGCCACCTTCTGCCTCGGTGTGGTGCAGGAACTGGTGAAGCGTGGACTGTTCCAGCAGATGGACTACCTTTCCACAGTGTCGGGCGGCGGTTACTTCGGAGGTTTCATCTCTTCATTCCTGGGAACGCCCGCCAGCGGTGACACCACTCCGGAAAACCGTGCGAAGGAAGCGTTCGTGCCACCCGCGACCGGTGAAGAGGCGGGCCCCGTCCGTCATCTGCGCAATCACAGCAAATACCTGCTCCACGGCGGGAAACTCCGCATCGCGGGAGTCATGCTCACCGGCATCTTCGCCAATCTGCTCATGCTTCTGCCGATTCCCCTCGGCATTGCTTTCATTCTTTGTCTGCTCAACAAGATTGGCAGCGGCTACTGGGGCAAAACATGGCTTCTCGACGGTGTGCATCTGCCGCCTTGGTGTTCTGCGGCAGGCATCGTGTTTGCATGCAGCGTCTCCATCTTCGGCCTCGCTTGGTTCTTCCTGCCCGTCGTTCAGCGCAGTGCGGCGTCGCTGGATGCTGAGGATACAAAGAGCAGGTTCCGCGCCTTCTGGGAAACGCTGGTGCTCTGGTTGGGCGTCGCCAGCTTGTTCGCAGCCGTTCTGTATCTCATTCCGGCGGGCGTGAAGGGCTACCTTGCGCTGAGAGAGTGGCTGCCTGCCAAACTGCACGGATTCGCTCTGACAGAAAAAACGACTGCGGCCATCTTCGCCGCCGTTCCCGTGGTGCTGGCGACTTTGGGACGCTGGTTCAAGACGCCTTGGATCCAAGGACTCTTGATGAAATCCTTCCTGCTCAGTGGTCCTGTGTTTTACGCCTTTGTGACCTTCTTTGTGGCTATCAAGCTGGGCTTGGGAGCGCCTGACCGGGGCGGCAACTGGACCGCCATCATGGTGGTGTTTGTCATCACTGTCGTGTTGCTGCTTTGGAGCTTCTTTGGCGTCGATTTGAACATGCTTTCGCCGCATCGCTACTATCGGGCTCGTCTTTGCGAATGCTATCTGGCCGTTCCGAAGGACGCATCGCTTGTCACGGTGCCGCAAAAGCGGCTGTCGGAAATCGGCGAGTCGAAGGCCTCGCCCTATCACCTCATCAATGCGTTTGTGAACCTGCCCGCGACTGAGAATCGCGATCTTCGGGAACGCGGGGGGGATTTCTTCCTGTTCAGCCGCGATCATTGTGGATCGCCCGCCACCGGCTATGTGGCCACGAAGCGTCTCGAGGAGGCTTATCCTCGTCTCGATCTGTGCGCCGCGGTCGCCATCTCCGGTGCTGCTGGCAGCTCCAACATGGGCTGGCGCACCGAAGGGCCGTTCTCCCAGTTCCGTTTCCTGCTGGCCATGCTTAATGTGCGCCTTGGTTGCTGGATTCCCAACTTTCAGAAGGCCTCCTTCAAAAGCACTTCGCAACAAGGTGAAGCCGGTCCGATTCCGACAGGGTTTGTAGGCGCTCCATACTTGTGGCGTGAAACGACGGGAAACATCCACGACCGTCTGAATCACTTCAATGTGTCTGATGGTGGTCATATTGAAAACCTCGGTGTGTATGAGCTGTTGCGCCGGAAATGCCGCTTTATCATTTCCGCCGATGGCGGCGCGGCACGCGACTTGGTTGCCGGCGATTTGCAAAGGCTGGAGCGCTACGTCTTGATCGACCTCGGCATCAAGCTTCACTACAACCTCGCCGACCTCCAGCCGGACGAGCGCGGCGTGTGCCGTGCCCCGGCCATCCTCGTGCGTATCATCTACAGTGACGATCGTCCTGAAAAACCTTCCCGAGGCTGGATGGTGTATCTCCGTCCCGCGATCACTGGAAACGAGTCCAACCATGTGATCGACCACTGGAAACAGAACCCTGGGTTCCCCTACGAAAGCATTGCCGATCAAATCTTCGAAGAGGAACAGTTTGAAGGCTACCGTTCACTTGGGCAGACCGCCGTCGGCAGCCTGTTCTGCAAGGAACTGGGCACTGATAGTGACAATCTCTCTGTTCGCGGCTGGTTCGCCAAACTCGCGTCCAATTTGCTGCCGGACAATGAAGGCAAGCCCGACGGACATCGTTCTGCCGACACAAAAGCCACTGACTCATGAACGCCGTCATCTCGGACCTCCAACCGCTCACCTTGATGCTGTCCAGCCGCTGCAGGGACACGTTTCTTTGGAAGGGCAAACAGCAGCCCTTGTCAGAGCTGCGCAAGGCCATCAAGGAAGCCGTCGAAGACATCAAGTTTGCCGGCAGGCAGCTTTTTGAAGTCTGGACTCACGAGGACGAGACCGGAGGGCATTCATGGGACCGCTGCATGAGCAGCGCGAGGAACTGCGACATCTTTCTGGCGCTTTACAATGGCAACGCGGGCTGGGATGGGAACCACGGCACGACAGAGCGCTTGGGAGATCACGTGGGAATCTGCCACGCCGAACTGGATGAGGCTTTCCACAAGACTCCCGGCAAGGTTCGCTGCATCCGCCTCCTTCCTCTGATCAAAACGAAGCCTGGAGATCCCAACGACAAGTTTCAGAAGTACTTCGACCGTCAAAACCTGAATTCGTCCGAGGTCACAGACGGTGCGGAAGCGATCGAAAGAGCCAAAGAGGCAGCCGTCGCCTCGCTGATGAAGCTTGCCCGCCTCGGCATTGGAGTCAGCACCAAAGGCAGCTACTACGCTGGTGAAGCCCTGGAGTGGACGAGGCTGGATTTCCAGCAGCGTCGAAATGCCATCAACGGAGTGGTGAAAAACCTCCTGGCTGGACGCTCGGCAAAGACCCAGGTCATCGGAAATCTTGTCATCCTGCCGGTCAAGGACCGGGAGATCGCTTTTCAATGCGATTGCGTGCCCGCGTCGATGACCACGGCCGGAGCCCGTGAGCTGGTCGGACAACCCTTTTTGAATGACTGGAAAACCGTGAAAGAGTTGCCCAAAGACGTGGCCGGTCCTGTTCATGTCATCGCCTGCCACAAGAGTGTCACTGAATCTCAGGCCATCCGCCAGCTCGGCTTCCCGGATGCTGTCGTGGTGTCCGCGCCGTTTGGCGTGTATGTCTCGGACAGAGCGCAGTGCATCCAGATGGTCTTCATCCCAAATTGCCGGGATGAAACCAGTACCCGCCGCGGGGTTCAGTATTTCTTTCATTGGCTCGGAGAGCAACAGGAGGAGGGCGCTCTCATCGCAAGAGCCGTCTCCCGACGGAAAATTTGCTCGGTGATGGCGGCGGAGTGGAACAACCAGCACACCAAGGACAAGCGAGTGTGATCGCGACTCAGCATGTGGCTGCAGACGGCAGCCTAACTGTCAAAAGTTCCATCTTGCATCAGACAACTCACACATCCACTCTCCGCCCGTCTGATGAACCTCAAACCTGCCAGCCGAATCGCGATTCGTGCCGTTGTAAAAACGGTACGCGCCCTTTGGCATGCCTAACTCCACGGTTTGAGGAACCTGCGCTGAAAGCGAACATCATTCAAAAACGATCAGACACATGATGCCAGAAGGTAGCCCTCAGACCGGCACCTCCATGAGCATCCCTGATACACACCTCCAGCATCATCCCCGGCGTGGCACGCTGTGGATGCTGCTCTCGCTCACCTGCTTCACCGGCAACGCCCTGCTGTTGAAAGACCTTGCCTCGCATCGGCAGGTCGATCCGTGGATGGCGCTGAGCTTCCGCGCGGGCATTGGTTTGCTCATGACGATCGTGCTGTTCGCCCCTGCGGGATCGCTGCGGCTGCGGCGTTCGTTTCAAAACTGGCTGCTGGCCTCGCGCGGCGTGCTCGGTGCACTCGGCACCGCCTGCTACTATGTCACCATCGGTCCGCTGGGCGCTGGCAAGGCCACGCTCATCGGCAACACCTGGAGCGTCTTTGGTGCGATCATGGCGGCGTTCGTGCTGCACGAGAAGCTCGGACTCGTGAAGATTCTCGGCATCCTGTTTGCGATGACCGGCCTCTGCATGCTCACCGGCATGGCTCCGGGAACGCTCGTCGAGTTTGGCCGTCACGAATTGATCGCGCTCATCGGTGCGGTGCTGGCTGCGGCGGTCGTCGTCGTGATACGGCAGCTCACACGCACGGAAACCAGCGCCACCATCTTCGCGTCGCAATGCCTCTACGGCCTGCTGCTCGCCGTGCCGTTCGCCGCATCGCATTTCACTTCGCTCAACACGATGGATGTCATCCTGCTCACCGCCGCCGCTCTGTGTGCCAGCGTCGGCCAGCTTGCGATGACTGAAGGTTTCCGCTTCCTCTCTGTCGCCGCCGGTGGTGCGTTTCAGATCACTGTCCCCGTCATCATCTCGCTGTCCAGCATCGCCTTGTTTGCCGAGTCCTACACGTTGGCTCAGGCCATCGGCGGCATGCTCGTGCTTTGGGGCAGCTTCCAGACCGTGGTCGGTGGAAGAAGAAAAGTGGAAATAGGAAAGCAGAAAACAAAAAACTGAACTTTCTGACTAGCTCAAAAGATGAGGGAACTCCTTTTTTGCTTTCCACTTTCCCATTTCTGCTTTGATGCCTCCGCTCACTTCTCCAACTCTCCGGCTGTCCAGAACGCCGCACGCTCACTCGTGGCGTCACGAACGGCTTTGACCTGGTCGGGCGTCACCGCAGGAGCCTTGTTGCTGAAGTTCGCGCGCACATAGGACAGCACGTCGGCCATCTGCTGATCGTTGAGGCCCATCGGCGGCATCGGCAGGATGGCGAGCTGCTTGAACTCCTGGCCATTGACCTGAATCGGTCCCGTGAGACCGTGCAGCAGCATTTTGATCAGCCGCTGCGGATCACCACCGGCCCAATCGCTGGCCGCTATGGACGGATAGATGCCGGGGAGTCCTTTGCCCTCCGGCTGGTGGCAGTTCAGGCACAGCGCGTCATAAACAAGCTTCCCTGGATGATCCGCCACCGCCACGGCAGTTGCGATCTGCTTCACATAGGCCGCATGAGTGCCCAGCTTCAAACTGGCCAGTTGCGGCTGCCACAGTGGCTTCAAACTCTTCACCACCTGTTTGAGCGCATATTCGATAAACTTGTCCGTCGGCCTGTCGAGCACCTGCACGGCCACTTCGACAGCTTCCGGCTTCAAAATGCGCGCGCAAGCCACCACGGCCTCCAATCGCACCCGCGGATGCTCGTCACGCACGGCCTGGGCCAAAAGCTCCAGCGATCCAGCCACACGCGCACCATATGCACGCACGCGAGCGTCCTTGGCCTTCAGCAAACGTTTCACCAGCTCTACTCGCGGCGATTCGTGCGACTCAAACACGCCGCACACTTCCATCAGCACGCGTTCGTCGTCGTTATTCGCGATGAAGGCATCTGCCGCCTTCAACACCGCATCTGCCGGCGCATCAAACAGCAGCTGTTTCGCCTGATAACGTGTCCAGCGTTCGGATGACTTTAGCTGTTCGAGCAATTCAGTTGGCTTCATCTCCGCCAGCGCCGGTTGTTTCACCGGTGCGCGTCCCTTGGCCGTGATGCGCCAGATGCGGCCATGCGTGCGATCACGACGCGGGTCGGCGTAGCTGGCCTGATAGTGGCCGATGACCGGATTGAACCAGTCGCACAGATACATCGCGCCATCGGGACCGATGCTCACGTCCACCGGACGAAACGATGTGTCGCTCGACTTCACCAGCTTCGGCAACTGCGTGCTCTTGAAGCCGGAGCCTTCGTCTTCGAGGCGATGCAGCTCCACCACGCTGCCAAAATAGCCGCCGATCAACGCGCAGCCCTGAATGTCATCCGGCAGCGCCTTGGTGCCGATGAAGTCGAGGCCGTTCGTCTTCGGATTGGAATCAAACAGCGCACCGGTGGGATGATATTCATCAGGATCGGCCAGCGCCACGAGTCCGGGCACGCTGTAATAGCCTGCCGGACGGTCACCGCTCTTGTGAAAGACCTGATTGTAGTCATCGAACGCCACACCCCAGCAGTTGTGGCCTGCTTTGCCGCCGTTGAAGTAACCTTCCATCTTCTGCGTGCGCGCATTCAGCTTCCAGACGCCTGCTTTCTCCAGGCGTGCCAGCCCATGGGCCGTTTCCACGCGTGAAAACGCATGCAGCCCCTGGGTGAACCACAGTGCGCCATCAGGACCATGGCAGATCGAGTTCGCAAGCTGGTGCGTGTCGCCAATGCCGAAGCCGGAGAAGAGCACCGTCTTCTCGTCCGCCTTGCCGTCGCCATTCGTGTCCTTCAAATGCACGATCTGGTCGAAGTCGCACACATACACGCCGCCCGCGCCCGGCTCCACGCCTTGGACCATCGTCAAACCTTCCGCGAATCGCGTCGATTTGTCCGCCTTGCCATCGCCATTCGTGTCTTCGAGCACAAGGATGAAATCCGACGGCTTCACGCCTGGTACGGTTTGTGGATATGTAGGAGAGCAGGCCACATAGAGCCGTCCACGTTCATCCCACGAGAACTGCGTCGGCTTCGCCACGCCTTCAACCTCTGAGGCAAACAGATTCATCTCATAACCTTCCGCCACGGTGAAAGCCGCCATCTGCTGTTCGGGCGTGAGCACAGGTTCCGTATTCGTTCGTAGTTCGGGCTTCTGCCCGTCCTCCACCTTCTCGCCTTTCGCCAAAGCATGGATCCTTGCATCCAGCTTCGCGATCAGCGGCTTGCGCGCCTCAAAACTCTCCCGCAGCGACGGCGCATCCTGCGCTGGCTTGCCAAACATCTGTGTCACACGGTCGCCATAGACGAACGACCAGTTCGCCGGACGCCAGCAATCGAACCACAGCCGGTTTTTCTCCACAATCGCTTCCCGCATTGCCGTGAGGTCGTCCGCATCGCTTGTCGAGGCTCCGAGCTGCTGTGCGATCTCACGCGCCACCACGCGCAGGCCCTCCGGGTTCAAATGCAGGCCGTCGTCTGTGAGGCGCGGTTGATTGGCACCTCGCCCGGTCAATGGCGTGAACAGATCGACAAAGACCGCGCCGCGCTGCTTCGCCACTTCCTTCACGGCATCCGCATACGCCTTCACATCCGCGTTCCGCAGCCTCAATTCTGGCGCATGAGATGCCAGCGGCTTCTCGAACGGCATGGGCGACACCAGCACGAGCCGCGGTGTCTGTGCGGTGAACTGGTCCAGCAGTCGGTGGTAGGCCGATTTGAACTCCGCGATCCTTTTCACGCCGTCAAACGACTCTACTTGGCCAAATTGTGCGATCACGATGCCTGCGCCTGCCGCGTCGAGCTGTGCCTTCCAGTCGCCGAAATTCAAATCACGCCACTGTTCATAGACCGTGTCACCTTCCCAGGCCATCGAGCGGAAACGCGGCTGCTTCGCCGCAAACGCCATGCCCATCACTGATTCCAGCTCACCCGTCTTTTGATCACGCACGAGATTTTCCTGCCCGGCCATCACCACGACCTCGTTTGCCTCCAGCGCGAACTTGCCATCTTTGAATGGCTCACGTTTTACCACATCCGCGCCCGGATTGCCGAAACGATTCAGCACGTCCTTTTCCTCCGGCACCATCGCGTCTGGCAGCGCGTCGATGGTGATGTTGCGGAAGGATATCTGCGCCTTGCACTTCCCGTGAATTTGCAGCGCGATGAGTCCTTTCAAATCGATCCCCGGCTCACGCTCGGTGTAATCGACTGTGCGCACGCCATTCACGAAAAGCTGGATGCGCTGTTCCTCGGCGCGGATCAGGTATTGGTTCCATTCGCCCGGCTTTTCCGCCTTCTCGATCAGATCCTTCGCCGGTTGCGCCAGCATCTTCTTACGGCGCGATTCATCGTAAAGGCAGCCTGAGTAACCCGCGCCGATGTCTGCCTGGAAGCCGCTCATCTCATTCGGCGGCTGCGGGATGCGCACGCTGCGGAACTGCACGCCGCCGTTCACAAAGCCCTCCGTGCCCTCCAGCTTGTATTCGAGCTTCAGGATGAAGTTCCGATACACCTTCTTCGACGTCAGGAACTCATTCTGCGGATTCCCCTCCAGCGATCCTCCCACGATCACGCCATCCTGCACGCGCCAGACTTTCGTCGTCTCGCCGTCCCAGCCGTTGAGCGTCTTGCCATCAAATAACGGCGCCGGTTCGGCAGAGGCGGAGACCAGCAGAGAAAACAGGGCGAGCAGAGGGAGTGTGCGCATGGTTGGAAAAGGGTATGGGAGTAAACGTGCTCAGCTATTCAGGAATGTTGTTCGGAGTGGCGTTTATGTAATGTAATTGACGCTGCTAATAGGTTCCGTCGCACCGAAAAGCAAAACCGGTATTGTGGGCGAAAATAGGCCCAAATGCTCGATGCGTTTGAGTGTGAGTTTAGGGCGAGCTGACGGAAATAGACCGACGACCTCCTGTCGAGAGCTGTCGAGGGCGAGGGCTGGGGCACTGTAACGTAGTAATCCGTCGATTTCGAGAGCAGCGTATGCACCGCTGTTTGCCTGGAAGACGGCCTGCGAGTAGCCGTAGTCAGGCGCATACATTTGGCCGCTGAAATTCGCGCTCGGGACGTAACGATAATCGGCATATCGCAGGCGTTCACCAATGAAAGTCAGAAGATACGTCTTGGGTGGCGGCGCATCTTGATTTATGCGCAACTCCAGAAAACAGGTTGCACGATCAACGGCCATATGACTGCCTGAAACTCCATGAGGAAAATCACGACGGTCGGTGGTGGACATGCGGTTGAGGTCGATGCATTGCTCCACGCCTGTCAAAAGCCAGTACAGTGTGAATGTGCCTTGCCCTGATGTAATGCCTTCGAGATTCATTTGTAGCAGTCTGCTAATCCAGCTTTAACGCCAAGGTATGTTTCTCGCCCGCTGCAATTGCCACCACCCCTTTTAAGCCTGTAGGCACATTGCATTGGCCTTCGTCGTTTGCTCCCCAAGCCACAACTGTGCCGTCCTGCTTCAAAGCCACGGTATGACTTCTGCCCGCTGCAATCGCCATCACACCGCTCAAACCCACAGGCACAGCGCATTGGCCCTCCCGGTTATCTCCCCAGGCCATCACCGTTCCGTTCTGCTTTAAGACCACTGTATGTAGCCATCCTGCCGAAAAAGCCACCACACTGCTCAAGCCTGCTGGCACGGCACATTGTCCAAAAGTGTTACTTCCCCACACCATTAATGTGCCGTCTTGTTTCAAGGCCATGTTATGCCAGCTTCCCGCAGCAACTGCCACCACACCACTCAAGCTCGCAGGTGCGATGTGGTGGCCATTTGTGTTGGCCCCCCACTCCATCAACATGCCTTTTTGCTTCAGCGCCACGGTGTAAGTGTCGCCAGCCGCAATCGCCACCACGTCGTTCATTCCCGCAGGAATGTTGTTTTCGTCATCGCTGCTGCTTCCCCACGCAATTACTCTGCCGTCCTGCTTCAATGCCACGGTGTGATACTGACCCGCCGCGATCGCTACGACACCGCCCAGATCTGATGGCACAGTGCTTTGCCCAAAAGTTTTGCTTCCCCACGCCACCACTGTACCGTCTTGCTCCAATGCTAAGCTGTGAGCACTTCCCGCTGCAATCGCCACCACGCCGGTCAAATTTGCAGGCACGTCACATTGGCTATTTTTGTTGCTTCCCCACGCTACCATAGTTCCACCTTGAGTGAGAACACGCTGAATCTGATCCTCCTTGAAACCTGCCCGGCGCATGGCCGCTCCAGTCCATG
Organism: Akkermansia muciniphila; assembly: GCA_945882215.1. Lineage (GTDB taxonomy): Bacteria > Verrucomicrobiota > Verrucomicrobiia > Verrucomicrobiales > Verrucomicrobiaceae > Prosthecobacter. Next base: position 24,072 of record CAMCWM010000019.1, read on the forward strand.
CGAGACGCTTTTCGATAGTGTCCTTTGCTTCTGCGATACGCCGTAGGCGTGCAACTTCTGCAGCCATCGCATGTGCTTTAATTTCGTCCTCCGCGCGGGCTTTGGCTGCGGCTATGGCTGGCTTGATTTTTTCAAAGGACGCGCCGTTCCATTGGCTGAGGCTTGGGCTTACTTGAATTTTTGGCATCGCTAGCGGGGTTAAAGTTTCGCCGGAGACAAGGGCGAGAAAATCAAGCACCCCATCTGGTTCTTCGATCAGGCGGTCATTGGACAGCAGCAGCGCATTGGAATTCTGCATCGACGCAGGGTCGGCAAGATCTGCCCAGAAATAGGTCTCTAGTTTTTCTCCCACGGTGCGTTCTGACTGCGCCAGCAACCAGATTCTTTCCTTTGCCTTGAGAGTGAACCGTCCATCAGCATCCGTCTTGACCACACTTGGCGGCAGTTTCTCAAAAAGGCGCGCTTTATTTTCCAGCAAGGTTCGCGGAGGCGGGGCTTTTGCGACGGCTTCCAGTTTCTTGCGACGGCTTTCAATCTCAACCCTAATCTCATTTGCCTCTGGCACGGCGTGTCCCGACGGCACCAGAGCATTCAAATTCGACTCGAATTGTCTCAGAGCCTCCAGATCAACACGGGCTTGAGCCAGACTTTGCTCGTAAGCCAGAAAAGCCTCTTTGTATTTCCGATGAATCTCAGCGGCAATGGGCTTGATCTGGGCCTCGGTGATAGCGTGAACCCCTACCAACCCCATTTTTACATTTTCACGAGCTTTCGTGACAACGAATATCTGACCTGAAACCTCACGCTCACGTGAACAGCCGTTGGCGAACAAGGCAAGAGCAGCGCATAACAGATGACGTTGGAATGCTTTCATGCAGGTAGTTCTTCGTCGCGTTCGTAGAGATATTCAAGATCGAGGTGACGCGCAGCCATCCGATCTGCGTCATTCTCAGCAGCAAAATGACACGACCGCCTTAGCAGCGCCTACATAGTCAGATCATTTGCGACGTAGTCCTGCCTCTCACATTGTAAGCGGTGGCGGCCAGTGAATGGGGATCAAACTCTAGCGACATATTCAGGCCAGCCTTCAAGAACAGCGTTCTTCTTGTGAAGCCACCGCTGGCGTCGAGTGGAGCGGCGGCTGATCAGCTTTTCGTCCTGGGTGCCGCGTGAGAGGTGGGTTTTTGGTTCGGGTTTTTGTGGTTTGTCGAATGTGGACATGCACGATACTAAAAATCCGCGTCAAAAAATTCTGGGAATCTTCGTAAAGACGAAATTTTCTCTCAAACAGCCTGCCTGACGACCCAATGAAGATAGCTAAAGCGAAGGACGGGCAGTTTGGGCGGGAAGGTGGGATTTCCATGCAAACATCTCCGTTTCATGTCTGTTCTCTCTCCGCCATGCGCCCCCTGCTTTTCCTTTGCCTTGCCGCCACCGCCGTTCTTGCCCAGACGGAGGCGGATTTCATCACAAACGCCCGCCAGCTCACGTTTGAGGGCAAAAGATCGGGTGAGGGCTACTTTAATGCCGATGGCACGAAGATGATCTTCCAGTCCGAGCGCGAGGAGGGGAATCCGTTTTATCAAATCTACCTGATGGACCTCGAAACGGGCGATCAGGAGCGCATTTCGCCCGGCATGGGCAAGACGACCTGCGCGTGGATTCACCCCGATGGCAAGCGCGTGCTCTTTGCGAGCACGCACACCGATCCTGAGTCAAAAAAACTTCAGCAGGCCGAGTATGACGAGCGCAAGAACGCCAAGGTGCGCAAATACTCGTGGGACTATGACGAGCACTATGACATCTGGGAATACACGCTGGCCGACAAGAAGCTCAAGAACCTCACGAACACCCGTGGCTACGATGCGGAAGGCGGCTGGTCGCCCGATGGCAAAAAGATCGTCTTCGCCAGCAATCGCCATGCCTATGAAGCCAAACTGAGCAAGGAGGACGCAGAGCGGCTCAAGATCGACAAGCAGTACTTCATGGAGATCTACACCGCCGATGCCGACGGTTCGAACGTGAAGCGCTTGACCGAAGTGCCCGGCTACGACGGCGGACCATTCTTCAGTGCCGATGGCAAACGCATCTGTTGGCGTCGTTTCACCCCGAAGGGCGATGTGGCGGAGGTCTGGACGATGAACGCCAACGGCAGCGACCAACGTGCCATCACCAAGCTCGGCGCAATGAGCTGGGCACCGTATTTTCACCCGAGCGGCGAGTATTTGATCTTCACCACCAATCTGCAGGGTTTCGCCAACTTTGAGCTCTACATCGTCGATGCCGCCGGCAAGCACGCGCCCGTCCGCGTGACCACGACGGACGGTTTCGACGGTCTGCCGGTCTTCACACCCGATGGCAAAAAGCTCGCGTGGACCAGTGGAAGGTCATCGGGCGGCCAATCGCAGATTTACATGGCGGATTGGGATCACGATCATGCGCGGGTGGCGCTGGAGCTGGGTCAAGAGGTCAAGATCGTCAAGGAGGTCAAGACGCCTGACTTTGCGCAGACTGCCGCTGACATTCGCGATGCCGATCTCAGGCAACACATCACCTATCTCGCTTCCGACGAACTCGGTGGCCGTCTCACCGGCACAGAGGGTGAAAAGCTCGCCACGCAATACTTCGCCGATGTCAGCAAGCAGATCGGTCTCGCGCCCTTTGGCGATGACGACACCTATTTCGACAACTTTGACTTCACCGCCGGCGTCGCGCTCGGCGAAGGCAACACCTTGACCTATCTTGACCAATCCTTGACCGCGGACCAAGACTGGAAGCCCCTCTCCTTTTCCCAAAACGGCGAAGTCAAAGCCGCCAACATCGTTTTCGCCGGTTACGGCATCGAAACGCCCGAGGAAGCCACGGGCACCGATGGCAAGAAGATCGAAACCTACAGCAGCTACGCGCATCTCGAGGTGAAGGACAAATGGGTGCTCGTGTTCCGTTACTTGCCGGAAGGCATCACGCAAGAGCGGCGCAACGAACTCAGCCGTTACTCCAGCCTGCGATACAAGGCGCTCACGGCTCGGCAGAAGGGTGCTCGCGGCTTGATCGTCGTGAGCGGACCGAACTCCAAAGTGGTGCAGCAGCTCGCGCCGATGACGTTTGATGCCTCCCTGGCCACCAGCGGCATCGCGGCGATCAGCGTGACGGATGCGTTGGGCGACAAGTTGCTCGCAGGCACGGGCAAGAAGCTCAAGGAACTTCAGGATAAGCTCGATACAGGCGATCTCATGGGCGGCATTGACTGCAAAGGCACGCTCGCGGCGAACATTGTCATCCAGCAGGAGAAGAAAAAGGGCCGCAACGTGCTCGCGGTGCTGCCTTTTGGCGAAAAGCCTGATCCACACGTCGCGCCGCTCATTGTCGGCGCGCACATCGACCACCTCGGCAGCAGCGGCGGCTCGAACTCGCGTGCGAAGGGCGATGAGGTGAACAAAATCCACCACGGAGCCGATGACAACGCCAGCGGCGTCGGTGGCGTGCTCGAAATCGCCCAGTGGCTGGCCGATTTGAAGAAGCAGGGCAAGCTCACGCTCAAGCGCGACATCATCTTCGCCGCGTGGAGCGGCGAGGAACTGGGATTGCTCGGCAGCAACCACTTCGTCGAAGCCTACGCGAAGATGATCAAAGGCGATCCGAACGCGAAGCTTACCGGGATGTTCGCCGCGTGCCTGAACATGGACATGATCGGCCGCTTCCAGAAAGCTCTCGTGCTTCAAGGCCTCGGCAGCAGCTCGCTGTGGGCGAAGGAGATCGAAAAACGCAACGCGCCCATCGGTCTGCCGATCACGACACAAAAGGATGCGCACCTGCCGACGGACAGCACCGCGTTCTATTTGAAAGGCATTCCCTCACTGAACGCCTTCACCGGCTCGCATGCTGATTACCACATGCCCAGCGACACCGCCGACAAGATCGACTACCCCAACGCCGCGAAGATCACCAAGCTCATGGGCCTCATCGCCCGTGGCATCGCCACCACCGATCCCGCGCCCGATTACGTCGCTATGGAGGCTCCAAAAAACCAAGGCGCGCGCACCGGCCTTCGCGCCTACCTCGGCACCATCCCCGACTACGCCCAAGGCGATACCAAAGGTGTCAAACTCAGCGGCGTCTCCCCCATCGGCCCCGCTGCCAAAGCGGGCGTCAAAGCGGGCGACATCATCATCAAGCTCGGCGGCAAGGAGATTGCGAACATCTACGACTACACTTATGTGATGGGCGATTTGAAGATCGGCAAGGAGACGACGATCACCGTTCAACGTGAAGGCAAGAGCGTTGATTTGAAGATCATGCCGGGTTCGCGGGATTGATCACGGCCTGAACATGAACTCCGTCGTGTTCAGCAGTGCCCATGCGATGTCTTGAACTGGTGCCGCATGGCGTGAGATCGCCGCCCGTTCATTTGCCGAAGGTTCGCGGCCCAGCAGTTCCAAGAACAAATCTTCAGCGTTTCCCGCTTTAGAAGCTGTTTGGGCGGTTGGTTCGCCATTCATCATGAAACGAACAAGCTCATGTGAGATGGGTGCCAGGCTCTCGTCCGTCCATTCGCGCGTGCCACGGCCCAGCATGCGCAGCGGGTGGCCTTGGAGCGGGACCTGGGGCAGTTGGGCGTCGGTTTCACCGGTCAATGTTTTCCAGATGACTTCGGCGGGCAGGCGGCGGATTTGCGGAGCAGGCGCGAGGTAGCAGCCGTTCCAGTCCGTGTTGTAGTCGATGCCGGAGCGCTGGTAGGCGTTGGTGCGCGCCAGGATGCGCTGGAATTCGCCGATGCGGCCGCCGCAGCGAATGAATTCTTCGATGAGCACCTTGGTGGCCTGGGAAAAATCGCCGGGCTCGTTGATGCTCATGCCGATCCAGGTAGGGCCGCCGCGTGGTGATGCGTTGAAGCAGTCCCTGTTGTAGTGATTGGGTGGCGGGTTCCGAAAGTCGTGCCAAGGAGGCGCGTCGTCCACTCCACCCACCATGTGGTCCACCATCTGGCCTGGCATGCCGAACAGTCTGCTCCACACGCGCAGGGAGGCTACCAGGGCGTAGCGTCTGCACTGCTCGTCAGCGACAATCCACTTAGCCACTTGTGCGAGCCGGTCTTCGTCATCTCGGAGGTCTTGCCAATAACGATCCAGCCGCAGCAGCGTTGGCTGGACCGCATCACCGGGTTTGCCATCGGCGTATTTGTAATCTCTGGGTAACAGCATCTCGTTCTTGCCTGCGAAACAAGCCGCAAACGCATAGCACTCGCGCTGGGTGTGATCGTTGAACGGATGATCGTGGCACATGGCACAGTAGATATCCTCGCCCAGAACGGTGTAGGCCGTCTCCACGCTGGTGCGCATGGCATTGCCGCCATCCCGCTGACGCATCCGTCCGCCGCCAATCATGTAATCAATGACTTCTGCATACGGGCGATCTTCGGCTGCCGCTTGCCGCAGCCACGCGATGTCTTCGGCATCATCCTTCACGCGAAATGCCTCCGCCAGCATGCGGAAGCGAGCTTCGGCGGCTCCTGGTTCGCCTGCGAGGGCATCGGTGAGTTTGGCTCGTTTGCCGGACGACTTGTCTGCCGTGAATGCACGCACCTCATCCGGCCGTGGCAGTCTTCCCGCCAGATCAATGCACGCACGGCGCAGGAAGGTAGTGTCATCAGCCATTGGCGGCAGTGGTGGGCAATTGATCTTCTGCAACTGCGGCAACACCATCTCATAATCATGCATTAGCGCCATATCCACGCGTGACGAGGCTTCCAGGAGAGGATCTGCCGCTGATGGTGTCGGGTTCGTCACTGCCTTGTCGGGCGAACAGGCTGACAGTGTCAGGACGCAAAGCAGCACATGGGGTCTCATGCTACTTGCAACGAATCACGCGGTTGCTTCTTAGATCAAGAGGCCGGTGATGGATCGGCAATCGATATCACGGCCTGAACATGAACTCCTTCGTGTTCAGCAGTGCCCAGGCGATGTCTTGCGCTGCGGTTTGCGGAGATTCGTTTTGATGCTGCTGGGCAATGGCTTTTTCCATGCCGTTGGGCAGGCGACCGAGGATGGAGACGAACAAATCATCGACGCTAATGCCCGCAGGCTCGGCAGCGACGGCATTTTCGATGTCCGGGCTGTTGAGCATGAAGCGGACGAGTTCATGCGAGACGGGCGTCGTGCTTTCGTCCATCCATTCGCGCGTGCCGCGTCCCAGCATGCGCAGCGGATGCTCGAAGGGCGGCACCTGGGGAAGTTGAGCGCTTTTTTCGACGGAAAGCACGCCCCAGATGACTTCGGCGGGCAGGCGGCGGATTTGCGGTGCGGGCACCAGATAGCCGCCGTTCCAATGCTTGGTGAAATCGAATCCTGCACGGTTGTAGGCGTTCGTGCGGGCAAGGATGCGCTGGAATTCACCGATGCGGCAGCCGCAGCGGCGGAACTCATCACCGAGCGCTTGCACCGCTGGAGAGTAACTGACGCCACCGACATCGAAGTCCATGCCGACCCAGGTGGCGCGGTCGCGGTGGGGTGTGCCGAAACAACTTCTGCTGATCGCCTTGGGATCCGGCGTGGCATAGACCTCATTCCACGATGGCGCAGGATCGACGCCACCGATGGTGTGGTCGATATAAAGGCCCGGCGTGCCAAACAGGCTGCGCCACATCCGCAAGGCGGCCACGGCGGCAAAGCGGTGGCTGCTCTCAGTGGTGATCCATTGGGCCACCTGCATGCGCAGATCTTTGCCAGCTTTCAATGCGGGCGCTTTTTCACGGGTCAGATTCAGCAGCCGGGGCTTCACCACTTCTCCTGGCTCGCCACCGCGATACCGGTAATCTCTCGGCAAGCGCAGTTCGCCATTGGTGAGAAAACACGCGGCGAATTCATAGCTCTGCATCTGCGTGTGGTCGTTGAAGGCACTATCGTGGCACAGCGCGCAGTGCAGATCCTCGCCGAGAACAGCGAAGGCCACCTCCGCGCCCGTGCGCAAGGCGTTGCCCTCGTCGCGCTGGCTGAGATGGCCTTCACCGATCAGGTAGCTCAAGATTTGATCAAACGGCCGGTCATCCGCCGCTGCCTGACGCAGCCAGGCGATCATACCCGTGTCATCTTTGATGCGAAACGCCTCAGCCAGCATGCGGAACCGCGTCTCCGCAGCTCCAGGTTCTTTCACCAGCCCATCGGTGAGACGGGCCCGTTTGTCAGGGGACTGATCCGCGAGAAACGTGCGCGCTTCATCCGCGCGCGGCAGCCTTCCGGCGATGTCGATGCAGGCCCGACGCAGAAACATCGCATCATCAGCCCATGGCAGGACGGGCGGTGGTTGCGGCGTGGGACGGTATTTCCGCTGCTGAGTCTGAAACCGTTGATAATCGCTGACCAAGGCCGCATCGACGCGTCCGGCGGCCTGCTGCACGGTGTCGGCGAGTGTCGATGAGCCAATCCCCAAAAGAAGCCAGCAGAGCAGGTGTTTCATGCGGGCTGCAACGGTTCACAACGTGGCTTCTTAGATTGAGCCTGCGTTTGTCGATGTTCCACAGGCTTGCGCTCGTGTCCCGGCGCGCTAAGGAACGCGTCCCATGAAAATCCTCGTTACAGGCAAAGGCGGACGCGAACATGCACTCATTACGGCGCTCAGCGAGTCGCCGCAGAAGCATGAGCTGTTCGCGTATCCGGGCAGCGATGCCATCGAGGCGCTGGCGACACGGGTGGATGTGGCAGGATTGCCGGAATTGATCGCGTGGATGACGCAGAACAGCATCGACCTCTGTGTGGCGGGCGAGGAGGCGTGGCTGGTGAAGGATCGCGGCTTGTCGAATCTGTGCGCCGAGGCGGGGATTCCGTGCTGGGGCCCGAAGAAAGAGATCGCGCAGCTCGAGGCTTCGAAAACGTTCGCGAAGAAGTTTTTGCAGCGTCATGGCATCCCGACAGCCGATTTCACGATCTGCACGAATGCGGCGGAGGCCAAGGCGGCGCTGACGGAGCTGCCCATCGTGCTGAAGTTCGACGGACTGGCTGCTGGCAAGGGCGTGGCGGTTTGCACGGACAAGGCGGAGGCGGAAGCATTCGTCGATGATGTGATGGAGAAGCGCTGCTTCGGCGCGGGCGATCTGTTGGTCGAAAAATGCCTCACCGGGCCGGAAATCTCCGTCTTCGCCTCGGTATGCGATGAGTCGTATCAAATCCTGATGCCTGCGCGTGACTACAAGCGCATTCGCGACAACGACCAAGGGCCAAACACCGGCGGCATGGGCGCGGTGGCATCGCTGGAGCTGGCGGAACCGGCGCTGATGCAGCGCATCGAGCGCGAGATCGTGCAGCCGACAGTGCAGGGCATCTTGAAGGATGGCTTGAAGTATCGCGGCTTCCTGTATTTCGGACTCATGCTCACGCCCACGGGGCCGCAGGTGATCGAGTACAACTGCCGCTTCGGCGATCCCGAAGCCGAGGCCGTGCTGCCGATGCTGCGCGGTGATTTTGCGACGTATGCGTTTGAGGCGGCGAAGGGGAATCTGAAGCCTGAGCTGATTCAGTTCGCACCCGGCTGGAGCATCTGCGTGATCACCGCCAGTGCCGGTTATCCCGCGTCATCGCACAGCGGCGATGTGATCTCCGGTTTGGACGCGGTGAGCGTCGCGCGTGTGTATCACTGTGGCACGAAGCGGAATGCGGGGGGGCAGTTCGAGACGAACGGCGGGCGTGTGCTCGCGGTGGTGGCGCAAGGTGCGACGCGGATCGAAGCGCGGGAGAAGGCGTATGCCGAGAGCGTGAAGATCACGTTTGATGGCATGCAGCGACGCTCGGACATCGGGAAGATGCATTTTGAGTAACACTACCGCGACTTCGCCAGCCGCTCATCACTCTCCAAATGCCCTGCCCAGCCGAAGTGGCAGCGGAATTCAAAACAGTGCTTCATTTGCTCGAAGGGGCCTGTCCATTCGGGCTTGTTGGATGACACGGTGATGTCTGAAGGAGCGAAGCCGGTGATGGGGAGACGCTGGATGGCGAAGGCGTCGTTGAGGAGGCGGGTTTTTTTCCAGTTGAGGCCCATGAGCTGGGCGCTGACGCAATCGACGGCGACGGGATGGGTGCCAGCGAGGATGACGCCGCTTGCGACGGGATCGCAGGACATGGGGCCGTCGCCATCGCCGCCGATGATGCCATCGACGATGGTGAGGTAGCGCAGCGGCTTCTCGCGGCGCCTGCCGGTGCCGTCGAAGTAGAAGAAGCATTTGTGCAGATCGAGGATCATGCGCCAGGCGGTGTTGTTGCCGTGCCAGTTGCCGGAGCGGACGACTTCCTTGGTGTCGCCAAACACGACGCGGCCGAGTTTTTTGAGCGGGACGAAGAGCTTGGAGAGGAAGAGGCGGCCAAAGAGGATTTTCTTGGCGGTGCGCATGAGCGTGCCTTCGAGCGCGCGTTTGGCGGAGGATTCGGCGAATTGATCGCCGCCTTCGGCGGGTGTGCCTTCGGTGTGGCGTGGCAGCCAGTTCGTACGCGGCGTGGTGCCGACGAGATTTTTCAGCGCGACGGTGAGTCCGACTTTTTTGTGCGTCTTGAGCTTGGGGATGTTGATGAGCACGTCCGCATTCATCGGCGTGCGGCAGATGCGGTATTCGTGATGCGGATCGGTGTGCTGGCGGTTGGTGGTGGCGAAGTCGTAGCTGGCTCCGTAGAGCTTGCCGAGGCCGGGATGGCCGAGGAATTCGCTGTCCGCATCGAGATGGATATCCACCGCGCCGGACGGATCGCTGGGCAGTTCGCGTTTGGCGATGGTGACGCCGTCATCAATGGTCCACTCCTCGCAGCGCATGTCGAAGAGCAGGAAGGCGATGCCGGGGAACTCTTGCGTGAGATCGGTGATGAGATCATCGAGGCGATGCAGGCGGCGGATGGTGGCAAAAGATGAATCGCTCTGCGGCGCATCGCAGAGCGTGACGGAGCCACGGCCTTGCAGTTTGCCGGCGGCCCAGCGGGCCAATTCACGCACGACGGCGGGATGCGTGATGATGGTGAGCCAGCCGTTTTCGTCCTCGGGCTTGCTGGCGTTGTGTTCTTTGACCCAGTTCGGCTTGAGAACGACGCGGTCGCCGGGTTTGATGAAATCTCCGGGAAGCTCAAGAGCAGCGATGGCGGCTTCGATTTGCAGACGAAGGGCATCGGCGTCGTCATAGCCGGCCTTGCCGCTGAAAACGGAGACCTTGGGAGAACCGAACGAGGAAGGGGAGAGCGTGTTCACGAGGACGAGGCGTTATTTACGGGCGAACGTTCCCTTTGCAACGCCATGTGCGCCGTTGATACGTCCGCGCATGAAGAAAGCTGGGTGGATCGCCTGCATGCTGCTGGTGCTTGTCATGATCATGATGATCGTGTGGGAACTGCCATGGGCGGCCGTGCGGCCAAAGCCGCTCGATCCCGCGTTTGTGCGGCTGACGCCTCTGGAAACGGCCACGCTGCCGCTGGCGACACGGTTCGACATGCCGATGGGGTCCGAACACGGTGCCTTCACCTACAATGCGCGCGCGTTCCGCATCTCCCGGCACCTGGGCGATGATTTGAACGGCATCGGTGGTCAGAATTCCGATCTGGGTGATCCAGTTTACGCGGCGGGAGCGGGACGCGTGGTTTATGCGGGCATACCACACGAATCGTGGGGAAGGATGATTCTCATCGCGCATCGCCTGCCAGAAGGAGATGAACTCGGCCCTGTGGTGCAGACGATGTATGCGCATCTGGAGTCGATCCGTGTGCGCACAGGGCAGATCGTGCAGCGTGGCGATCCCATCGGCACGGTAGGGACTGCGGGCGGCAAGTATCTGGCGCATCTGCATTTTGAAGTGCGGGTGGGGCCTTATGTGAATCCTGGTCAGGGATATGCTGACACGGCGCTGAACCGCGTCGCGCCGGAGCCGTTCATTCGAGCACGCCGGGGTGCCGATGCGGAAATTCTGAATTTGGCGCCACAAAAAGACTGAAAAACGCAAAAGATGAATTGAAGGAAGCCCATTTGAATCCGTCATTGTCGCCAGCCCTACTCCTCATGCGTTTGTTCTCTTCATTTTGTCTGCTGGCTCTGGTGACGTCACTGGTGCAGGCACAGCCCGTGAAAGCAACGCGAACGCAGATCACCTGCGAGACGCTCTGCGCGGAGCTGTTCACGGCGATCCGGGCGAACCCTGACAAGCTGGTGATGCGGGTGGAGGAGGCGCTGGTCATCAACGAATCATGCGCCGCTGAAATCGTGACAGCGGCGATGGATGCGGTGAACGCGGAGCCGGCGCAGGTGCGCAAGATTGTGGAGGCAGCCATGAGTGTCTCTCCCGCCAAGTCGGCCATGATCACGGCGGCCGTGCAGCGCTACACGGCCCCGGTGATCGTGGCGGCCGTGAATGAGGAGGTGCGGCGGGCGGAGCTGCCGGATTTGGTGAAGGCGAAGGCGCTGCCAGGCGAGGAGGTGCGCCGGGCGGAACTGCCCTCGGCCACGGAAAGCATGCCCATCGTGGAAGTGCGCCGGGCGGAGTTGCCGACGGCTGCACAAGCGATCTCGGCACCCGTGGTGGTGCATAAGCCGGAAACTCCGTTCAATCTGATGAGCGTGCCGAAGGCGAAGCCGCTCAAATAAACGCGGTCTCAGGCCTCTTCAGATGCCTTTTTGATTGCCAAAAGCGGAGGCAGGACGCCTATTCTCATCAACACAAAAACCCGGTCTGAGAAACCCTGCTCCATGAAACCTCCCACGCGTGTCCAGTTTTGGGGAACACGGGGCTCCATACCGAGGCCGGGGCACAATACCCTGCGTTATGGAGGGAACACCTCATGCGTACAGGTCACCTCTCCGAACGGAGCCGTCGTGATCCTCGATTGCGGCAGCGGGGCGCATGATCTCGGACAGCACCTCATGGCGAACGCCACCGGCTCGTTGCGGGGCAGCATCCTGATCAGCCACACGCACTGGGATCACATTCAAGGTTTCCCCTTTTTTGCTCCGCTGTTCGCTCGTGGTGGCCACTGGGACATCTACGGCCCGTCCGGTCTCGGCCAGTCCCTCCGGGAGACCCTCGCCGGTCAGATGCAGTACTCCTATTTCCCGGTCACGCTCGATGAACTGGGCGCGAGCATCCGCTTTCACGATCTGGCCGAAGGCAGCTTTGCGATTGATGACATCCGCATCAGCACGCGCTTTTTGAACCATCCGGCCCTGACGCTTGGCTACCGTCTGGAGACGGAGGACGCATGCGTGGTGTATGCCTGCGATCACGAGCCTTACTTCCGCACTCCAGGGCAGTCCACGCCGCTGCATGAGGATGACCGGCTGCATAGTGAGTTTCTGGCAGGTGCGGACCTGGTGATCCATGACGCGCAGTTCACCGATGCCGAGTACGCCAGCAAGAAAGGCTGGGGCCACAGCCCGGTGGAATACGTCGCTGAAATCGGCCTGATGGCCGGTGTGACTCGGATGGCTTTCACACATCATGACCCCAGCCGGACGGATGCTGACATCGACAAGATCGTCGAGACCGTTCGTGCCGGCCTGAAACAGGATGAGCCCGGGATGGAAGTGTTCGCCGCCGCAGACGGGCAAGTGGTGGAATTGCACAGTTCCAGCCGGCATGGCGGACGGGGAGACAGCTCCTCCTCCAAATCAGCCGCTGCTCCCGCGATCAAGGATTCGGTCGTGCTCATGGGTGTCTCTGACGCCGGTCTGGCGGTGGTGCTCGCCGAGGCTGCTTCTTCGGAGGGTGTCCGCACGGTGCATGCTGCCGATGGAGGGAGCACCATTCAGTCGGCGAAAGCTTCACCGCCCTCGCTGATCCTCATCGAGGACGATCTGCCGGACATGGATGGCCTGAGCGTGTGCCGGAGCCTGCGCATGGATGGAGACCATCGTCTGACGGACGTGCCCATCGTCATTGTGGGAAAACAGGAGCGGGCACGTGAAGGCATGTCTGCGGGCGTCACGGGATGGCTGACCACGCCATTTTCACCTCAATACGCAAAGGCACAAATCCAGGCCTGGCTTATGCGTTCCGCCTGCCGCTGGCTGCGCGCCCCGCTGCCGCATGATGAAGATGTCCGGCTGGCCGCGCTGCGTGAGCTGTCGATCCTCGACACGCCTCCCGAGGAGAGGTTTGACCGCATCACACGAGTGGCTGCCGCGCTGGCGGATGTGCCCATCGCTCTCGTCACGCTGGTGGACGAGCACCGTCAGTGGTTCAAATCTTGTTTGGGGCTTGGCGTGAGCGAAACCTCGCGCGAGTTGGCATTCTGCGCGCACGTCACGGTGAGCCACAAACCGATGATCGTGCCGGACACGCATCTGGATGACCGTTTTGCCGACAACCCGCTGGTCACGGGAGGCCCGCGCATTCGTTTTTATGCCGGGTTCCCGGTGTTTCACCACAACGGTGGCTGCCTCGGCACGCTCTGCCTCATCGACACGCGACCACGGCAGTTTCCCCAGACAGCGATTCAACGTTTCGCCGATCTCGCCAGCGTGGTGCAGCAGGAGCTGAATGTGGGGGCATCTTGAGGAAGGAAAACTTCTCAACCACGTGAAATCCAATCCACCCGCCGCGTTTTCACACGCCGGAGAAAAACGGCATAAATGCCCTGCGCGCAGCATGCTCCGACCAGCACCCATGCCGGCGACAAGGCCACACTCGCCACGCATGCCACTCCTGCCGTCATCACGCCCAGTCCCAGCGGCAGGATGATCAGATAGGCGGCTAAGTGTCCGAACCGGAACCTGCGGGCCGGAGATGACATCTGCTGGAGGCGGTAGTAGATGAACATGGGCCGGATCATAATCCACAGAAGCGCGAGCGCCAACGCGATGCCGAAGAGCACGGTAATGCCTCTCTCATGACCCAGAATGAAACACTGCGCGGCGACCACTGGCAGCACCAGTACCAGACAAGCCGCCATGCGCGCGATGGTGATGCGGCGTGAGACGCGCAGCAGATCGCTCACGCTCACCGGCAGGCCGGCGAAGAAGGGCATCGCGTGATTGCCAAGCGGCCGGCCGCAGGTGGCGACTGGAATGGCATTCGACACGGGAAAGGCAAGACCCGCGACAGCGGCCAGCGGCAGGATGATGATCCATGCCTCCAAGGTCTCAAGTTTGATCCAGCGCGAGCCAAAGTTTACCAGCACATACGCCGTCAGCAGGAGCAGCACGCAGACCATCACCGCCTGCCACCACCGGCGTGTCCAACCCGCGTGCGTGCCGGTCAAAATGGCAACGGTCTCACGATCCCGGCCGCGCAGGAGCAACAGCGCGAGCTTTTCGATCCAGCCTTCGTGAATGAGGGTGCTTTCATTCTCTCTGGCATGCTGGATGGCCACCAACACGCCGGTCGAAGTGTTTTGTTCAATCTCCTCCGTCGCGTCTTCTCCCGAAAAATCGTCCGCCTCATTGCCTGGAGTTTCAAAATGACGGTCTGGAAAAAGACGATCGTAGGCGATGGCGGCCTTGTCCGGAAAACGCCACCACATGAAGCCCCCGGAAACAATGCAGGCCAGCGTGAGCATGAGCGCGGTGCTGTCGTGCGCGGCATGCACCGCCCATTTGGCGGGAAGCAGCCATGAAGCGGGCGCGCAGAGCGCGGTGATCCAGCCTGGCAGCGCCTGACCGTAGTGATGGTTTTTTTCGAACCACCATGCGTAAAGCGCCAGCACCACCCAGACGAGCAGCGCCAGGCTCCATGCCTTCACCACCACATTTCCCATTCCCTGCGTGGCGCTGTCGTGCATCACGCAGGCCGTCATCACGATCCAGAGCAGCACACCCATTCCGACGATCTGCAGCCAAGCGTCGGCGGGCGCGGGAAATCCCTGCCATGCCCATGCCGCCACCATCATGCGGGGCAGCAGCACCAGCGTGTCGCGCAGAAACATCCCGCGCCCCCAGCGGCAGATGTCACGGCCCGGCACCGGCAGATGCCACAACACATTCACCGTCGGGCTGGACTGCAACTGCCAGTAAAAACGATGGCCTGAGAGCCGCGTGGTGAGCAGCACCGCGCCCGCGAGCATGAAATCCCGCCACATGGCCGTCCCGAGCCGGGGATCGCGCAAACCCGCGAGCAGGCACAGGATCATGGCCAGCATACTTTCCCAGCCGATGAATTTCAGCACGGCCTTGATGCGCGGCCACCAGCGGCGGTCGGTGGGCTCCATCGAGGCTCCACGCAGGGCATTTGCGGCCATGCGCTGGAGGTTCGCCTCGGCGTCTGGATGGTGAAAAAACATGGCGTGTGGTCAGCGCAGGCCGCGCAGCACGTTTTCCTGGCCTTCCGGAGCAGCGGCGATCATCTCGCGCACTTTTGCACTCGTCTCCCACAACACCACGCGGCCATTCCGCAGCACGCAGACGTGATCGGAGAAGTCAGCGGCCAGATCGACCATCTGCGTCGTGTAAACGATGATGCCGCCCGCGTCCGCCAGCTTTCGCGCGAGGCGGCGGAACACGCCCATGCCGATCACATCCATGCCGGAGGCGAACGGCTCGTCCACCAGCCACAACTCGGGCCGGATGACGCACGCGCAGGCCAGAAACGCCTTCCACAACTGCCCCCGTGACAACGAGCCCGCGCTACGCTTCAAGAGCGCGGCGATGCCGGTTTCATCGAGCATCCGGGTGAGCTCCGCCTCGTGATCCTCCACCTTCGCATCGTGCAGGAAGGCGAGCGTGGCGATGTTCGACGCGACACTGCGCTCCATGAACATGAGCGGCACATCCGGCGTGAAGAGCAGCCGCCTGCGCTGCTCAAGGTTCTCCCGGCTGAACGGGAGTCCATCGAAGCGGATCAAGCCGCCGTCCGCCGCCAGCACGCCGGCCAGCAGCGCCAGCAGCGTCGATTTGCCCGCGCCATTCTCACCGATCACCGCGACAATGGAGCCGGGCGGCACGTTGAGGCTCGCCTGGTCGAGCGCGGTGGTGTCGCCAAAACGTTTCGACAGGTCGTTAAACTCGATGTGCATGCGCGACCTCTATTCCCCCGGAATCTCGTTCAGCGTGTAATAACCAACCTTGTGCAGCAGCGGGAGCTTCTCGGCGTTGCGGACGCCGTCGAGATGCAGTTCGTGAATGTGGCCCTTCGTGAGCGGCGTGATGGTCAAGCGCACAGATTTGCCATCTTCAGCGACTTTGGCGGCGGTGATCTTGGGAAGGATCTCATCGATCTCATCACCACCGTATTGCTCGCGGTAGGCATACGTGAATTCGCGCATGGAGTAGCTCTTCACATCGCCAGCGGTGGCGGGATCGACGGGCTGGGTGAAGGTGAGTTCGAAGCCGTCGGGCTTGGCGCGCATTTCATGCACCTCGAAGGGTGTTTTGCCGGTCCACTCGCATTTTTCGAAGCAATACGGCTTTCCGCCACGAGCGCCCCAGCCGCGATCACTGCCGCCGACGAAAACGCGGCCCTCCTCGTCCATGCGTCCACCGATGAGGCCGCTGGTGAAGCCGCCGCGGAAGGGGAAGACGACGCCCTGCTTGATGCCGTTGATGGTTTCGAGGAAGACGCGGCTGAGATTGCTGTGGGACTGATCAGCAACGAAGAGTTGTTTCGCGAACGGGCCGAATTTTCCGCCGCTGAGGTCGCAGATGATCGCGCTGGCGGAGTTGCCGATTTTTCCGTGCACAAGATACACGGCGGGCGGGAGGAGCTGTTTGATGCGCTCACGTTCCTTCACCATGCGGCCGGGATCGCCGCCGGGGCGGGCATCTTTGCGGCCACGTTCACCTTGGAAGGCTTCGGGGATCGGATCGATGGGCTTTGGTCCCATGTTCGGCGCGAGATCATACCAGATGTTGCCGCCGGGATGACCTTGGAACGAACCAGGAACAAGATGCTGGAGCGTGCAGGAGCCATGCCACGGGCCTTGGTTGTCACAGTAATAGACTTCACCATCCGCATCGAAGCCGACACCACCGGGACTGCGGATGCCGCTGCAAGTCGGCACCATTTTGCCATCGGGTTTGATGCGCAATGCCCAGCCGCGGAATGGAACGGAGCTGCTGAAAGAGCCAGTGAGGCAGAGCGTGACCCACAGATCGCCGTTCTTGTCGAAGTTGGAGCCGAGGGCGTATTCATGGTAATCGCCAGAGACGCCCCAACTGTCATTCACGTTGTCGAAGACATCGGCACGGCCGTCGCCATCCACATCTTTGAGCCGGGTGACCTCATGGCGCGTGGTGGCGTAAATGTTTTTGTCTTTGGGATTGTAGGCGATGCCCAGCACCTCGTGCAGGCCGCTGGCGAAGAGCTTGTAGCTGACCGCGGATGGATCGCTGCTGCCAGCGCCGCTGACGATCCAAATTTCGCCCCGACGCGTGCCGAGCGCGAGTTTGCCGTCAGGCATCAAATCGATGGAACCCACCTCGAGCGCGGTTTCCTTGGGCGTTTGGAAGGTGGTGATCTTGTAGAAGTCGGATTCGACAGGATCAGCGGCCCAGAGCGAAGGGCCAAGAGCTAAGAGCAAAGAGAGAATGCGATTCATGGTAGTGCGCGAGCGAAAGATTATTGAGCCCACTGGTAGGTGATGGTCATCGTGCCAGGTTTGGCAGGGATGACGAGGTTTTGACCGGCGATCTGCGCGCCAGCGGCGGTGATGCGATAAGCTTGGGAGCTTTTGAGCACGAATGAACCGTCCTTGGCTTCAAACGTGCCGGTGCCGATGCGATACCAGCCGTTCTCAGGCAGCTTGCCGACGACTTTCACGGTGCGGATGAGTTTGGCTCCAGCATCGGCCTTGTTGCCGTTGCCCTCAGTGGTGAAGGACTCTTCGATCTCGGCACCCTGCCAGGTGTAGCGGAAGGTCGGGCTGCGTTTGGCGTCGAGGGTGTATCCTTTCCACTCGAAGCCGTCGTAGCGTTTCGTTTTGTCCCACTTCGGCCATTGAGCGTCGGGTTTCTCGTTCACGAAGAACGCGGGCGTGACCTCGCCGGTAGGCTGGAGCACATCGTAGCCGAGTGGTTTCTCGTGGCCGCCGCCGCGTGAGTTCCAATGGCGCGCGGCATCAATGAAGGCACCGCGCCAGACGAGGGCGAGGTTCATGCTCTCGGCGCTCCACGCGAGGTTGATGCCGCCGGGATAGCCGACTGCGATGGCACGGTTGCCGGTGCCCTGGATGAAGTTGCGATAAATCACCGGCTCGTTCGTGGCGGCGAGCGGGATGGGATCGAACTCTTTCTGTTTTTTGGCGCCGCCTTTCCAATTGGGATGCAGCCACTTCGACAGCGGGGTGATTTGGAAGTCAGAGCCTTTCCACGCGGCATAGAGTTCGATGTTGCCGCCGCCCTGGAAGTATTCGAGGCGGAATTCGTGCTCACCTTGTTCAAGTTGAACGCCTTTCTCTTTGATGTCACCGGCGGGATGGATGCCGTCGTAGGCGACGACTTCCTTGCCGTCGATGAGAAGGCGCGAGCCGTCGTCGCTGGAGATGAAGAAACGATACGAGCCCTTTTTGGGGGCGGTGAGCTTGCCCGTGAAGACGACGCCGAACTCGTTCTTGTAGTCGTCGAGCTTCACCTGGATGAGGTTGTCCTCGACCTTGCCTTCACGATGCGGTTTGAGCTTCGAAAAATCGGGCAGCTTCGACCAATTGCCAAGGTAGAGGGCGAAATGGAGGTCATGCAGCGTGTCGCCCAGTGGCGCGACTTTCAATTCGCCGCGCATGGTGAGCGCGTGGCCGGGGAAGGTGCAGACATAGGGATAGGTGCCGGGTTTTTCGGGCGCGGTGAAGGCGAGAGTCTCCTTTTCGTGCGGATTGAGCATTTTCGAGTGCGCCCAGATGCGCTTGTCGTCAGGCAGCCAGTTGCGTTTCAGCGCGGCTTCGGCGTTTTCCATCTGCTTCATCGCCATGGCGGTGGTGTCGGTGCCGGGCTGGCAGAAGACGAGGTTGTGCGGGAGGTCGTCGCCGTTTTCAAAGAGGATCTTCACCGGCTGGCCGGGCAGCACGAGCAGCTCCGAGGAGTCGTATTTCATCTGGGCCGTCATCGTTTTGAGGGTGAGGACGGCGGGATCGGCGGCACGAAGGCTGGTGGCGGCGAAAAGAAGGGCAAACAGGAGACGGATCATGGGAGGCGCGGATTTACGAGGAGGCCCGGTGTTCTCTTGCAGGCAAGTCGCCGCCGCAATTATTTTGAATGCGGGCTTTCAGCCGCAGTTTGAGCTTGGCTTGAGGCCGGGGATTTGGATAATCTGCCGCCATGCACGAACGCACCTGGCATCTGCTCAAAGCCGCCGACAAGGAAGTCTATGGTCCCATCGATCTCGAAACACTGCGCGGGTGGGCGGCTGACGCGAAAATTTCGCCGCTCGACAAGATTTCCAGCGATGACCGCATGAGCTGGCAGCGCGCGCCGATGATCGCGGATCTGCAAATGGACCTGCTGGTGCAGATGTCCGACAATTACCTCTACGGCCCGACGAATGTGGCGACGATCCAGGAGTTCCTCGCCACGGGCGAGATCGACGAGAACGTGACGATCATCAACTGCCTGGACAACACCGAGGCGCGGCTGTCCGAGCTGGGATGGTTCAAAGCCAGCCCGCACCATATACGCAGCGCGGCCACGACCTTGCTTGGCACCGGGCGTACAGATGAGAAAGGCGGCATGGGGGACGTCATGCAGCAGTCACGCATCGCCACGCTGGAGAAGCAGGTGATGGAACTGCAGCGGGTGGTGGATGAATGGCAGCAGGCCTACAGCAGTCTGCGCCAGCAGTTTGTCGAGGCGACTGGTCGCGATCCAATTTGATACCATCGCCTGATCAGGCCGCGTCAGTTGGAGCGTCATCCTTCAATCCGGGCAGTTCCTTGGCCTTGTCAGCGTAGCGGTCAAAGCGGTTGGAAAGAATCAGCAGCGTCGGTGCCCACAGGCCGATGAAGATGCCGAAGCGCTCGGCATGTGCCTGCTCCTCGGGGGAGTCGCCATTGAGGAACCACCAGATCCAGATGGAGAGCAGGATGGAGAGCATGCCCGCCTGGAAACAAATCGTGCTGAGAGTGCGGCAGATGGAAGGATTCATGGGGCAAGACTGCCACGCACCCACGCCCTCCGGCAAGCATTCCCTGCCGCCAGCGCAAAGCTGGCGCAGCAAATCACAGTCACGGGCGGGATGCGGAGGCGCTTGAGAGACGGCCGGGCTGGGGCATAATGAGCCAAGCATGTTTCCCCCCGCTGACATCCGTTGCGCCACCGCTCCCGTGGTTCCGAAGAGGCCCCAGGTCGCCCCGCACCAGCCGCGCTCGCTGCCGCAGACAGCGCCGCCTGAGCTGGAGCCGCCATGGCATGTGATCTTGCTGGATGATGAAGTTCACACGCACGAGTATGTCATCGAGATGCTGGGGGACGTCTTTGGTCATGCGCACGACCTCGCGCTGAAAATGGCGAAGGAGGTGCATGCCTCAGGCCGCGTCATCGTCGCCACAGTCCACAAAGAGCTGGCGGAACTGCGGCAGCAGCAGGTGGAGGAGTACGGCCCTGACAAGCGAGTGCCGGAGTGCAGGGTCTCCATGCGCGCGACGATTGAGTGCTCGGAGTGACCTGGTGTTTCAGCGCTGTTCACGCGGCTCGGGAATGCCGCGCAGAATCAGGATGGAAACGAGCGAGAGAATGGCCGCGAGGCAGGCGACGAGGTAAAACGAGCCACTGAGCGAATAAATCACGCCGCCGAGGCTGGTGGCGAGCAGCAGCGCCCACACATTGCAGAAGCCGAGCGCGGCCTGGAGGGTGGAGCGGCGCTCCGGCGGGCAGAGTTCGGCGGTGAGCGTCAGATCTCCCACCCGGTCCAGAAACAGGCCGAAGCCGAGGACGAAATAGGCGGCTGTGAAGCCGCTGAACGACTGCGTCTGGCACACCCAGACGCACATCACCACGCAGACGAGGCGTGAGAGGATGAGCA
>CAMCWM010000020.1 GCA_945882215.1 Akkermansia muciniphila
GTTTTGCCATCTTTGCTCTCGGCATAGCAGGTCACCTCGGTTCCCGGCTTGATGATGCCATTCGCGCCCCTTGTGCCGCCGCGATAGTAAAAGCGGAAGGTGCCGCCATCCTTGATCACAGTCATGTAGGCGGCGGAAATGCTGCTCTCCCAAGGATGATCAAACGTCATGCTGATCTCCTCCGGTCGTGGCTGGCCGAGCGCGAGTGTCGCGCCCTCCATGGTGTCGATCAAAGCGCGGTCCACGAAGATCTCCAGACGGTCACTGATGTCCGTCACAGGATCGGCAGCAGGGAGCTGGCAGAGAGCAGCGGTAAAGGCGAGGACGAGGGCGGTTTTCATGGGCGTTTCAAATCAACCATGAGCGGCTTCTCCGGCATTTCCACGGCATCGACATCGCTGAGTTTCACCTTCAGCACCTCGACGCTCTGCTTCCCGCCCGCGAAGGCGATGAAGAGACTGCCTTCGTGCTCGATGACGTGCGGGTAGTCGATGTGGCGGCCGCCGACGAGGTAGAGCATCCTGTTGAAGACGAGTCCGTCGTTGCTGATGGAAAGCGTGAGTGGATCACGCTTCTTCGGGTTGGGATTGGAGACGAGAACGTAGCGGCCATCCTTGAGCCGGAGGCCGCTGATTTTGGAGGTGGCGTCGGGGAAGTTGGTCTTTGCGGGTGTGCTCCAGGTGCGTCCGTCATCGGTGGAGAAGGCGCGGTAAAGAAAACCGCTGCGGCGGTTGTCGCGGAAGACGGCGGCGAGCGTTTGATCCGGCAAGATCCACCAATCGGGCTCCTCGGCTTTTAGTTCTGAGGCGCTGCCGAGCACCGGAAACGACTGCCAATCGCCGAGCGACTTCACGCCGCCCACGATGAAATGCACGCCGCTGGTTTTGTAGTCGTGTTGACGGCGCGACATCATCCAGTCGCCCGTGCGCAGCTTCATTGGAGGGAAGTTGTTGATGGTGTCATCAAAAACCACTCCTGCATCGCGCCACTCGCCGGAGGCTTTTTCGAAGCGGAAGGCCCGTAGTTCCAGGCTGGGGCCGAAAAAGCCCGCCGCCTCGTCCAGCGAGGCCAGCGCGAGCAGTTCACCCTCGCGCTGCCAAAAGCCGCGCGAGATCCAGCGCATCCCTTTGTCCGTGCGAGTGCCGTAATGCGGTGAATCAGGCCCCGAGTTCGGCGGAATCGGCGTCAGGAACTTCGGCGTGCTCCATTTCAAACCATCGGCGCTCGTCGCGAACTTCACCCGCTGTCCCACACGATCCTCGATGCCCGGTCCATCGC
The DNA here is from genome assembly GCA_945882215.1 of Akkermansia muciniphila. Taxonomy (GTDB): domain Bacteria; phylum Verrucomicrobiota; class Verrucomicrobiia; order Verrucomicrobiales; family Verrucomicrobiaceae; genus Prosthecobacter. The sequence continues at coordinate 1,279 of CAMCWM010000020.1, forward strand.
TCCACATGGCCCAAAACTGGCCGTCGTGATGCGCGAGGTAGTTGTGCTGGTTCACACCGCCTGCCTTTTTGTCGAGCTTGGTCGGATCATTGCCTTTCGCACCCACATCGCTGATCACAACATGCTCGCTGGTCACCTGCGGCAGCGCGGCGAAGTCGATCGCGTGTGTGTCTTCCGGCACCCACGGGCCGGAGAGCATCGTGGGTGATGCTGGATCAGGTGCGGCGAGTGACTGGCCGCAAAAGAGTGCAAAGAGCGCCAAATGAAAGTATGTAGATTTCATGGAGTGGTCTGAAGAGATTTGCCAGGCAGGAGAAAGAATCGCCCCGCCTCATTGCAGATGAGCAGGTTCGGTCCGTCTTTGCCCAACATCGTGCCCACCGCGCCGGTTTCATGTGCCCCACCGGGTTGGATGACGAGATCGTCTTCATCGCGAAACACCAGCGGCCTCGCGAAGGTGTTGTCGCCCTTGTTCAGCATCAGAAGCGGCGTGCCGAGGGTTTTCTTGAGCTTCGTGGGAAGCGCTTTGTCCACCAGACTACCGATCAAACCACCCACGACGGGATTTTGCCCCAAAGCCGCCATCGGATAGCCAGTCTCGCGATCTGGGATCGAAACGACACGCCCCGTGCCAATGACGAAATCAAGATGCCCGTCTCGATTCCAATCGAAGAAGTCCAGCTTGCAACGCCCGCTCATGCCACCCACACCGCCGCTGGTGCCGATGGGCTTGCCGTCGTCGAGTTTGAGCTTGCCGCCGTCCTCGACGTTGTAGTCGTCGATCCTCCAGTAGAGGTGAAAATGATCGTCGCCATCCACGATAGCCAGCGCCATGCGTTCACAGATCTTCGCCACGGCGGGACGGCAGCGCCACATGCCATGCAGGTCGATGCCATCGCAGTAAAGCGGATGCGCGGCGTCGAGCTTCGGCTCCGTTTTCGTGCCGCGATTGAGATAGATCAGGTAATCGCCCGTGATGTCGCCGGTGATGAGATCGAGCGTGCCATCGCCATTCCAATCAATCGCGTTCGGCGAGAGATAGCCCCAGCGGGCTTCTTGAAGGCCCTGCAAGCTGCCGGAATAACCCGCCTGCACCTGGATCTCGCGTCCACCAGCCTGCACACGCGTCGCGGGCAAGAACTTCGGTTCATAGTTGCTGCCGATGTTCTCAAAGAAGAGCACAAAACCCTCCGAATTGCCCGCCAGGATGTCCAGCACGCCATCGCCATTCCAATCCACCGTCGTCGGCGAAGGCAGCGTGCCCGCGTAGAGGTCCGCATGCTCCTGCAAAACAGAAACCGGCTCAGCAAACACCGGCGCACCCGTCTTCGCCCACTTCCCGGTGAAGCGGTAGAAATACAGCGAACCCTCGCCACACGCGATCAAGCCGCCTGGATACGCCGCCACGCTCGGATTGATGCTCGGATGCCGCAGCGCATTCCCGTCCTCGCCCGCCACGAGTCGCTTCGTTTCGAGATCAAAACCGCTCGCCGCCTTGTTGTGATAAAACACCAGATTCCCCTGCCGCGAGCCAGTGATGAGGTCGCGCTCATGCCCCGCACCGAGATCAATGCCTGTGATGCCATGCATCGAGAAATACACCTCGTTCTTCGTCGCGGTGATCTGCCTCACCTCGCCCTTCGCCGGCCAGCCAATGAGATAACGATACCTCAGCTCACCCACCGCGATCCCCGATGAGTTGAACGGCCGCCACTCCTCCGTATTCGGGCTGCCCTCTGTTCCTTTGGCTCCGTTCGACACCTCAAATGCCAAGTCATAGTCCTCCTCATTCACCAGCACCCCAAGGCTTGAGGGCGACTTCACCTCCTTCGGCAGCTTCTCTCGCTTCGTCTTACGAAATTCGAGCTTCTCGCGATCAAAGCTCGTCGTCACCAGCTCTTCCTTGTCGATCCACAGCCCGACGACGCTGCCATCCGTCCGCTGAAACACGCAGCCCTTGTCCTTGAAGCCACATTTCACCACCACCGGCTCCGCAAACACCGGCGCTCCGTTCTCCGCCGTATCCACCCACTTGAACAAATGCACCGCCTGCGGCCCGCCATACCCCGCCACAAACAAATCCGGCTCTCTGCCTCCAAACACCCGCGCATGCCCCAGCACATGATGATTCAAATTCACCAGCGCCAGCGGCCCACGACCTTTTTCTGCCGCTGACTGCAAGGCTTTCGTCCCCGGCGGCAGATGCGGCTCTGCCGAATAGCAAAGCGTCATGACGAGGATGGCGGCAAAAAAGTGCTTCATGGGCAAAGCGACGCGACATTCACTTCACTACCGGCGGCAGCTTGCAGGACTGCCACGCGAGGAAGCGCCACTGGCCCTTTTCTTCACGCCAGACGGCCAGAAAGCTTAACACGGCATCCATCGCCTTGCCTTCCGACTCCGCTTTCACATGCGCATGACCGCTCATGAGCGCGATCCCCGGCGCAGGGAAGGTGAAGCTCTGTTCCTCATAATCGTAGCCCACATACTTTGTTTTCCCGGCGCTCAGGATCTCGATGAACGACTTCTTCGTGTCCACGATGCCGTTTGAGTGCGCATAACGCAGTTCATCCGAGAACACCGCCTCCAGCTTAGCACGTTCGCCCGACTGCATTGCGGCCACACGGGCCTTGTCGGCCGCTTTCACGGCCGCGAGGCTCGGATGATCCTCAGCGAGGACTTGGACGACAAAGAGGAGAGCGAGTGAGGCGAGCAGGGTTTTCATCGTAGATTCGATTGTGAATCGAATCATGACTCGAAAGGCTTCGATTGCCAATCGAAGCTACGATGAAGCGACTCGCCCGCCTTGAGTCCTGTCTTGGTCGGGTTTTCGGCGATGTACTTCTGGAATGCCCGCAGCTCCGTTTCGTTGCGGACAATGTGGTCGTAGCTGTGTTTCTGCCAAAAATCGCCACCACGCTTCAAACGGAGATTCAGCTCCCGAGCTGAATGCCTTTTCCGGCTTTGCAAAACCTCTTCCAACTCGTTTCCTGGCAGCGGTGTGAGTAGCAGATGCACATGATTGGGCATCACGACGAGGTCACCAAGTTGGTAACGGACACCATCGAAGTGTTTCCAACCATCCAAGATGATCTGCTGGCATGCGGCAGCCCGCAAAACACACGAACCATGGCCTTCGTCGAGATACGAGTTCAGCTTGCGATTGAAGTGCTTGAGGAACTCCCGCTGTTTCTCAGGAACCAGCTGAACGAAGCCTTCGGACCACTTCTCGACCTCAATGCCATGCAAGCTCAGCCAGTGAGTCTTTTCTCGTTCCCACTGCGCCAGCACCCGTTCCGGGATCGAGTCTGCCATCCGATAGGTGACAAAGTAAGTGCACCCCTCCTGCCGCCAGTGCGGCATGTTCGTGAAGTAGATGCGGACCGGTTTTCGATCACTGAACGGCTGGATGTTCATCGTAGATTCGATTGTAAATCGAATCCTTCCCCAAACCGCTTCGATTGGCAATCGAAGCTACTTCAAGCCGTTCACAAAATCGACCAACTCCTGGCATTCGAAGAACGAGGGGCCGACCTTGTGGCCTTCGCCAGGGATGATTTTGACGCTGAAGGAGCCGCCGGCGGCTTCGTAGCGCTCTTTGAGGAGCTTGGTGTTGTCGTTGTAGGGCACGACGACATCGTTGTCGCCGTGCACGGCGAACATGGGCACTTTGTTGGCGGCGAGACCGGCGAGGTTGTCGATGGGATTGAACTCCTTCAGCCTTGCCACCAAATCGGCCTCCGGCATCGCGAAATCAGCGAGCGTGTCCTTCTTCGAGTTCTTCAGCGGCCAACTGGCGAGGTTGCACACGGGATAGATGCCGACCCAGGCTTTTACTTTGTCGGGATTCCGAAAGGCCCATGCCAGTGTCATCATGCCGCCGCGACTTTGGCCGAGCAGGATGGGCTTCGCGGAAAAGCCGCGCTTCACCATGGCATCGTAAAAGAGCGTGAACTTGGCCGAACTGGCCGGTGAGCCACGCACTTCGCCGAGATCGAAGCCTGCGAGACTGATGCCCGCTTTCATGAAGGCCTCGAAATACATCTTCCGACCTGCGAGCGAGACACCGCCGTTCAGTGTCGGCGCATACCAGACCCATGGTTTGGTCTCGGCGGGCTTTGGTGCGGCGTAGAGCACGGCTTTGTGGCCTTCGATTTCGAAGATCTCGGGCTTCTTGGGCAGAGGGTCCTGTGCGAGCAAGGGCAGCGCAAGGAGGGTGGTGATGAGTGTGAGGAAACGCATGGCGAGGCATTCAACGTGGCCCGCACGGTCCTCTGTGCGGAATTAAATGCATCCGACCGCTCAGAGGACTGAGCGGACCACTTTACGGCACCGCTGACAGCGCCTTCAGCCAGGCGAGGTTGAAGACGTAGTGATTGCGGCTGCTGATGAGCTGGATGCGGCCGTCGCGGGTTTGGATGGCGGCGAGGTAGCCGTTGTGCTCGGCGCGGGTGTCGCTGAGCGGGAACATGTTGCGGTCGATGCCGTTCACGGTGCGCTCTTTGCCGCCGGGAGTGACGAGACGCTTGTGCGGCCACGTTTTGCCGTCGTCGAAGGAGATGGCGGCGAAGAGGCCGGCGCCGTTGAAGTCGCCGTTTTGGCTTTTGAAGGTCATGCCGTTCGGTTTGCGGGCATTCGCGGAGAGATCGGTGAAGGAGCAGAAGAGCAGCGGGCCTTCGCGAAGGCGGATGAGAGCCTGGCGCTGGACGCTGCTGATGGCGGGGAATTCGGTCGCTTCATGCGTCCAAGTCTTGCCGCCGTCGCTGGAGAAGCTGGCGGGTGTTTTGAAATTGAACTTCGCTTGCTCGGCTTCGGTATTGAGGCGGCCAAAGGTCATGAGGCGGCCGTCTTTGAGTTCGACGATGGGCGCATGGATGCCGGCATGCCGCGCCGGGCTGCCGCTGCGGAAGGCTTCCTTTTTGTCGGCAATGATCGCGGAGGTCCATGTCTTTCCGCCATCGCGGCTGATGGTGAGGCTGTGGTTCGCTGAATCCTGCGTCATGTAGATCGTGCCGTCGCGGGTGCGCAGGAGTTGATTGCCGATCTCGCTCACAGGCTGAAAAGTCTGCGCCGCTGTCCAGGTGACGCCGTTGTCCGAGCTGCTGCGCACGATGTCTTCATCGCGACCACGCGCGAAGTGATAGATCGTTTTTTCGCCATCCCACCAGAGCTTCGGCGCGTGGTCGTTGATGTCCGCGCCATCCCAGAAGACGGAGGCAGGCTCCCACGCGCTTTTGCCGAGGCGCAGACGGCTGGCGAGGTTGTTCAGCTCCGTGCCGCCTTCATCGACGCAGGAATACCACACAGCGAGCAGATCGCCATTCGGGCACTCGGTGATGGCGGGGCTATGATTGTGCCAGGAGAAGAGCGGGCCAAAGGAATCCGGCGGGATGATGACGAAGGGCTTTGGTCCATCGAAGAATGGCTCGTCCTGCTGTGCAGGCTCGATCTTCGCAGTGCTTTGCGAAACATTCTGCGCATGCAGTTGCGGTGCTGGAATCGGAAGCGGCTCTCCAGGCGGCAAATCGGCCAGCACGACGCGAAAGCCGACTTTGTCGGACTTCGTCTGCGGCAGCCAAGCGGCGCGATTCGCCGAGCGCATCAAGCGCACGAAGGTGGAGTGATGTCCGCCGCGAATGACGCGGAAATCGCCGTCCACGCGACCCAGCGGATCGGTTTGATCGCCTGCCTCATACGGCCCATACCAGTCGACGCACCACTCGGAGAGATTGCCGTGCATGTCATGCAGTCCCCAGGCATTCGCAGCGCCTTGAGCCACGCGCAGATCACGCTTCGTGCCTGCGCTGTATTCTTTGGGCATCGGCTTGTCCTGGAAGAAGCGCTCGCGGAAGCCCGCGCTGTCCGTCCACGGCTGAAAGCCCTCCGGCAAGGTGTCGCCGGTGTAAAACAACGTCGTGGTGCCCGCACGGCAGGTGTATTCCCACTCCGCCTCCGTCGGCAGGCGATAGGTCTTGCCCTCCTTTTTCGAGAGCCACTCGCAGAACTTCACCGCCTGCTCCCAACTGATGCCGCCCACCGCCACGTCGCCGTCTTTGTCGCCGGCGCGAAAATCCGCGTCCATCGCGCGATACTGAGCCAGCGTGACCTCCGTCGCGGCCATGTGAAACGCCTGCGTGATCGTCACGCGATGCGTCGGCTTCTCATCCCAGTCCGCGTCATCGAACTTCTCGGGATGCTTCGCGATCTTGTAGTCCGATGCCGGACCATCCTGCCCCATCGTGAAGCTGCCAGACGAGATCGGCACAAGCTTCATGCCGATGGAGTTCGTGATTGGCTCGGCGGCGAGTAGAGGGCTGAGTGTGAGCAAAAGGAGGAGTGAACGCATGTGTGCGGACGTGAACGCTCACTTCCGCTGCCACTTGTCGTCTTTCTCCATCACGGAGCGCGGGCCTTCGCCGTTGAGCCAGGCTTTGGCCTCGACATCGCCTTTGAGGAAGGCATCGAAAAAGGCGGTGCTGAGGGCGAGGATGACGCGGTGGTGGTTGGGATTGCGATTCGCGCCTTCACCGGGGAGGGAGCGTTCGCCGAAGGCACCGTGCTCGGCGTTGTTGAGCACGAGTTCGTATTTGTCGCCGGGAGGCAGCGCGGGATAGACGCCGAGACGTGAGTCGAGATCGCCGCCGATGGTCATGGCACCGATTCGGGCGACGTCTTTTGTTCCTGTCATGAGCAGCCATGGCAACGTCACACAGCCGAAGGCACGCTCGGCGCTGCCTGCGGCGGGCACGCTGGGACTCATGGCTACGGCGGCTTTGATGCGTGGATCGGTGAAGCGTGCGCCGCCGACGGGCAGGCTTTGGCCGCTCACAGCCTGCGTCGTCACGGCACCGAAAGAATGACCGGACATGCCCACGCGGGTGAGATCGAGCCTGCCACGCAAGGCGTGGGCTTCTTCCGCATGCCAACGAGTGAGTTGATCGAGCACCGCCGGGATGTCGGCCACGCGCAGCATGAAGTTTTCGAGGCTCGCGGCCTGTTTCATCGCCAACGGGATCTGCGCGGGGCGTTGGCCGCGCCACACGGATTCATCGCTGCCGGGATGCTGCACAAAGACGACCGCGTAGCCGCGTGCGGACCAGTGCTTGCCGAGATAGGGGTTGTTTTGGCACGAACCGCCGAGTCCGTGGCTGAAAAGTACCACTGGCGCGGCTTGGGTCGTCGCGGGCAGATACACGCGAATCGGCAAAGCGCGGTCGCGTTTCGCGTCCTGCACGGTGAAGTCGAGCGGAGCCGTCAAAGCGGCCTCAGGCAACTTCAGCGGGTCATAAGCAAAAACCGCCGTGACAGCGAAACTGGTGAAAAGGGCGAAAACGAGGGACTTCATGGCTTTGGAGTCTTTTTGGAACTCCGCGCAATGGAAGTGGTCGCTTCATTGTTCACCTTCCGGCTCGAAAGAGTGCGCCCGTGTGCCGAGTTCACATGCCGTCGCTGCTTCAAACCACTCCACCATGATTTATCGCCCCATCGCCTTCCTTCGCATCAGTCTCATGCTGCTCGTCAGCACCTTGGCTGCTCATTCCGCTGACAAAGCTCTGTCACGAAGCACGCCGGAGCAGCAGGGCATCTCGTCGGCTGCGGTGCGTGACTTCATCGAGACGGCGGACAAGCAGATCCACACGCTGCACAGCTTCATGCTCGTGCGTCATGGTCAGGTCATCGCGGAGGCGTGGTGGAAGCCGGAGTCGGCGGAGAAGCGGCACGTCATGTGGTCGCTGAGCAAGAGCTTCACCTCCACCGCCATCGGGCTCGCGGTCGCCGAGGGGAAGCTCACACTCGATGATCCCGTGCTGAAGTTTTTCCCCAATGAGGCGCCTGCGGAGGCGAGCGAGAACCTCAAGGCCATGCGCGTGCGTGACCTGCTCTCGATGAGCGGCGGGCACGAGGTGGAGCCGAAGTTTGGTTTCGACACCGGCCCGTCGGTGAAGGGTTTCCTAGCGCATCCGGTCACGCAGAAACCGGGCACGTTTTTCCGCTACAACACGCCCGGCAGCTACATGCTCTCCGCCATCATCACGAAGACCACCGGCCAGACCGTGCTCGATTACCTCAAGCCGCGTCTCTTTGAGCCGCTCGGCATCGAAAGTCCCGTCTGGGACTCCAGCGCGGAGGGCCACAGCCTTGGCGGATATGGCCTGCACATCCGCACGGAGGACATCGCGAAGTTTGGTCAGCTCTACCTGCAACGCGGCAAGTGGAAGGGGCAGCAATTGCTCACGGAAAAATGGGTCGAAGAAGCCACCTCGAAGCACGTGGATAACTCCAAAGCTCCGAGCGGCAAAACGTCCGACTGGCAGCAAGGCTATGGCTTTCAATTCTGGCGCTGCCAGCACAACTGCTTCCGTGGTGACGGCCGCGATGGCCAAATCTGCCTCGTGATCCCCGAGCACGACGCCGTCATCGCCATCACCGCACAAACCGGCCAGATGCAGACCGAACTCGACCTCGTGTGGGAGAAGTTGCTGCCCGCCTTCGCCAAAGAAGCGCTCCCCGCAAACACCGCCGAACACGAAAAGCTCCAGCAAGCCGCCGCGAACCTCACCGCGCATCCCGCGCCGCCGAAGAAGGCGAAGTGACCACTCATTGAAACGCTGTTTACGCACACCGCTCCATCATGAAACGCCTCCTCCTTGCTCTCGCCTGCTTCACCTCGCACCCAGCCGCTGAAACCTACACTGAGAACCCCGGCAAAGAGGGCGATGGTGCCTTTGAGGTCGGGCCAGAATACAAGCTCGATCCTGATTTGACGGACAAAGGCAACGCGAAGGGCAAGACGTTCACGTTTTCGATGAAGCTGGCCGACAGCAAGGTCTTCGACGGCAAGGACAAGACGTTGGAGCCGGATAAGAAGAAGGTGAACACCGAGCGGAAGATCACGGTGTATGTGCCTGCGGCTTATAAGGACGGACAGAAGGCTCCGCTGTTTGTCATTCACGATGGGCCAGGGCAGTTGAAGCTCATCAGCCATGCGCTCGACAATCTCACGATTTCCAAGGACGCGAAGCGCAAGCTGCCGGCGTTTGTGTGCATCGCAGTGCAGAATGGCGGCAACGATGGCAAGAACAGCGAGCGCGGTCTGGAGTATGATACGATGTCGGATCGCCTCGCGCGGTTCATTCACGACGAGGTGCTGCCCGCCGTGCTCAGCAACGCCGAGATTCGCGCTGCGTATCCGAAGTTCGCGCTCACGGAGAACCCGTGGGGCCGTGCGGTGATGGGTTGCAGCTCCGGCGGCGCTGCCGCGCTGACGATGGGCTGGTTTCGCCCGGATTGGTTCCGCCGCATCATCGCCTACTCCGGCACCTTCGTGGACCAGCAGGACGACGACGCGCCCGAGGAGTCCAAATATCCGCTCGGCGCGTGGGAGTATCACTCCGGCATGAAATTGATCGAAACAAGCGAGCCGAAGCCGCTGCGCATCTTCACCCACGTCTCCGAAAACGACAACCGCGCCAACGACGCCGAAGAAACCTACCACAACTGGGTCATGGCCGGCATGCGCACAAACGTCGCCCTCGACCAGAAAGGCTACCACCACCGCTACGTCTTCAGCAAAAAGACCGGCCACTGCGACAAGCGGGTTTTCGAACACACTCTCGCCGACACGCTCGTGTGGCTGTGGAGTGGGTGGGAGGGGTGAGGCAAGAAACTTGACCCGAATGCTGGATTCAGTCTGCTTGTGACACTCATGAAACCGCCCGACGAGAAAGTTGAAATCCAGGACGGCCACTATGTCCTGATCATCGTGCAGAACGGCAAGGTGAGCCACTTCACGCCGAATGTGAGCCTGTCGCACGCCGACTTCGTCAAACGCACCGTCGGCACGCTGCCCTCCGATGCCTGGGTCGGCTCCGCGACGAAAAACGATGGTTATCTGACGGCGATCAACTCCTACACCTTCTACCAAAACCAGCTTCCAGCCCCGCCGGAGATTCAAAGCGTGGTGAAGGCGCAGTTTTGCTGAGACGTGACCGAGTTGGAGTGTGGTTCGCCATCGTTGCGCCAGCAAAGTGGCCATCTCGCTCCGTCGAGATGAGCGGAAGACTTCCGCAGGCTGACTGCGTGTCGGATGTTCGTGAACCGTTGAACTTGCCACACCTTGGCTTCCTCTCGCGGAGCGAGAGGGCTACTTTGCTTCGCCGTTGCGATGGCGATGTGGTTGTTATCGATACCGTGTTTATGCGTCTGACGGCTTCGATTGCCAATTGAAGCTACAGCTTATTCGGCACCACCTTCGTCCACGGCGACCAAGCGCCGAGCGCGTGCTGCTGGATCTTGCGTTTCCAGATCTTGTTTCCGCAGAAGGCATAGATGGTGTCTTTGTCCTTGCCTCCAATGGCGACGCCGGTGACGCGACCGCGGTCGGGGACGGTGAGGATGACCTGGGTGGGGCCGTCGTCGGCACTGATTTGGATGCCGCTCTTGGTGGCGATGAATTGACGGCCTTCCTGCGAGTAGCAGAGGCATTCCGCGCCTGCGTCGTCGTCCCAATCGTGGACGTGGAGGTGGAAGAAGCGCTCTTTGTGAATGAGCGAGCCGTCGTCGGCGATTTGATAGCTGTAGGCCCACTTCGAGTGGCCTTCGCCGACGGAGAGGAGCCATTGATCGGGACGGAAGGCCATGCCGGTGGCGAATTTGATGCCCGCATCGACCTGCTTCTTCTGACCGTCCTTGATGAGCCACACGCTGCCGCCGTTGTTGGGCTTCTTGGCGTCGTTGTCGGTGACGTAGAGGCTGCCGTTCGGATGCGCGAGGATGCTGTGGCCGGTGAGGCCGTCCAAAACGAGGCTCGAGTGGCCGCTGGCATCGTAGCGGAGAAGTTGGCCGGATTTCTCGGAGATGGTGTAAAGCGATCCATCGGCCGCGACAGTGACACCGTGTGCGTTGCCGGTTTTTTCGGCGAAAACGCTGATTTGATCATCGAGGCCGATGCGGTGGATTTTATCGGCGGTGGTGTCGGCGAAGAAGATCTCGCCGTTTGGCGCGGTGGAAGGTCCGCGGGTGCTTTTGAAGCCTTCGGCGACGAGTTTCCAGTCTTCGCCGGGGAGGAGGATTTCCTGCGCTCGCGGGGCGCTGGGGCCTGCTTTGACCTTCGCAGGCCAGTCTTTCCAAAGATAAGCCATCGCCTCTTGCCGGTTCTCGCCGTAGCCCGCGACGTGCTTGCCTTCGATGGTGCGGAACTGGTAATCGTAGCCGGAAAACTTCAGCGCCTTGTCCATTTCTTGGTCGAGCAGGAACCAGTCGCCCGCGGCGTTTTCCATGTCGCGTGTGCCGGTCGTCAAAAACGAGCGGATGGGCCGCGCCTCGAACTTGCGCACCATGGTGGGGAACTCATGCCCGCCGCGAAACGCGACCCAACTGCCGCTCGCTGCATACACGCGGCTGAAGGCCTCCGGTCGATGCCAAGCCGCGGTGAAGGCCGCGATGCCGCCGCTGCTGCCTCCGGCGATGCAGCGGTCGTTGCCGCTGGTGCTCAAGTTGAGCTGATACTGCTTCGCGACATAGGGCAGCAGCTCTTCGTCAAAGAAGCGCACGTTGTTGTCGCTGATGCCGTCGTATTCAAAGTCGCGATTGCGCCGACCTGCCGTGCCTTTCATCGGCGCAGGCACCTCGCCAGGCCGCACAAAGACACCGACCATCACGGGAATCTCCTTCGTGGCGATCATCGTCTCCAAGGCGGTCTTTTCGCGCGGATTGAAGCCATCGGTCTTCACGTAAACGCACGCGGGTTTGCTGGCGTCGTATTGCGCGGGGATGAAGACGCTGACCTCACGCACGGTGCCGGGGAAGACTTTGCTCTGCGAGAAAGTGAAGGTCTCGATGCGGCCGGGGAGGACGGCTTCGGGCTTGATGGCGGGCGATGTGTAAGTCGGAGCAACCGGGGACTGCTGCACCACATTGCTGCCTGCGAGCGGTCGCACGAACCACTGCAAATGCGAATCGCCCTTCCGGTGCTGCCAGAGATCGACCTTCGCGCCAACTTCCTTTTTGCCGCCGAGATGATCGAGCCCCATGCCGGGTGCGTGCTTCGGCTCGATGGCGTAGCTGCCGTTGTCCTGCTTCGTGAGCGCCCAAAGCTGTGCGTCAGATTTGGTGTCCTTCGCGAGGAGGACCTTCGTGCCATTTGTCGTGCCTGCGCCTTCTACGGTGAGTGCGAGGCCGGGCAGCGAGGCCGGCATGAGCCAGTTCCAACCATCGCCCCGCGGCTGGATGATCCATTTCTGATTCGGCGTGTTCGCCGGTTTGCTGATGGAGACGACGTCGCCTTCCTTCGAGTCACCGACGACTTCCAAAACGAAGTCGGGCGCGCTCACGGGCACGATTTGGTAGGTGCCCCAGTCTTCGGCGAAGGCGGCGGTGGTGAGGATCGTGAAAAGGAGAAGGATTGGCTTCATGCGGATCAGTGGCGATGCAGGTAAACGGGCATGGCGAAGGAAAGTTCGCGGAGCCTTCCGCTACTTCGCAGGCGGCGTCCAAAGCGTGGCTTCGACGGCGCGATCGGAGGCTTTGGGGCCATTGAAGTAGTAGGCGGTGAGAATGCGACCATCTGGGCGAACGAGCGTGCGCGGATAGCCGAGATCGCCATCGAAGCCGTCATCGCGGAGGATGATCTCGGGTGTCCAGGTCTTGCCATCGTCACTGCTGAGGCGTGCGCGGATGCCGAAGGGCTTTTTGCGATGGCCGTAGGTCACGCACAGGCGGCCATCGGGCAGCAAAACGGTGGCGGGTGGATTGCCGCCGATGTTGCCAGTGACATTGCTGACTTTGGACCACGTCTTGCCGGGTTCGTCGCTGTGCCAGAGTTCGATGGTGTAGTCAGGCTTGCCTTTGCGAAGTGTGGTAAGCAGCGCCCCGCCAGCCGTTCGCACGCTGCTGGGCATGATGGCGAAACCGCCCTTCGGTGGCTCCTCGCCGATGAAGCCCTGCAACTTCCAGGTCAGTCCACCGTCCGTCGTGCGGGCACAGAAGACGCGACCTTCTTTATTGTCCGATTTCTTGCCGCAACTGCCAAACATGAGGCACTCACGCGGCCCGATTGGAATCAAGTCGGTGCGCGTGGAGATGCCGTCCACGCCTTCGACATCGAACTTGAACGGCCCCTGCCAGATCTTGCAGCGATCCTGCGTCGTGTAGAACCACGACGGGCCGACGTGCAGGCTTTTGAAGCGGAACATCATCGCGAAATCCGGCGCGGTGAAGTCGAGCGGTTCCTGCAAGGCAACAGCCTCGGGCTCGTTCTTCCGGTCCGAGTAAGGCTGATCCGCCTCGACCTTCCATGTCTTCCCACCGTCGAGACTGCGAGCCTGCACGCGATGACTCGGCTTCGTGCGGTCGATGCGATGATCAGTGGTCGTCTCCTTGTAGTAAGTCGCCGTGAAGCCCACGACAAGTTCATCGCCCCACTGCCAAAGCCCCTGATTCGCCGGCCAGCCGCCGTAGCGACCGGCTTCTTTGTAAACGATCACATTCTCCTGCGTCGCGGGTTTCAGTGTCAGATGGGCGACTTGCGCGGCCCCTTCATCCGCGACTTCGAGTTTGGCATCGGCAGCGATGATAGACGCTGATGATAGCAGAAGAATGCAGAGTGCCTTCATGCAGATCACTGCGGCCACTGGCCGTCCACCATGGGTTTGGAGGTCAGCTTGGCGGGATCAATGACGACGTGCTTCACCTTCTGGCGCTTCCAGGTGTAGGTGATGTGGACGAGGCCGTCCTTCGTCTGGATGATCGCCGGATAGCTGAACTCCTTCTTCGGCTCGTCTTCAAAGACCAGCGCGGCCTCCCAGGTCTTGCCGTCCTTGCTCATGGCGAGGTTCAGCGGGCTGCGGCCTCTGACGGTATGATTGTAGATGAGCAGATGGCGGCCATCGGAGAGAGTGACAGCATCGGTGCCGGAGTTCGGATTCGGCAACTCAGTGAGCGAAATCTCGCCCCATGTCTTGCCCGCGTCGTCGGAGTTGATTTGGAAGACTTTGCCTTGCTTGGAGCGACCCAACGCCATGAGCTTGTCGCCACCGAAGTCGAGAATGCTCGGCTGAATGGCTCCCACGGTGACGCCGTCGTGCAGCAGCTCGGTGCGTGTCCAGGTTTTGCCGAGATCAGCCGTGCGCTCGAAGTAGATGGCCCACTTGCTGGGCTTTTCATCGGTCTCGTTGCTCGTGGGGCAAAGGATGTCGCCATTGGGCAACTGCACCGGTTTGTTCTTGATGGGACCGAAGATGCCTTTCGGCAGCCTGCTGGCCGCTGACCATGTTTTGCCTCCATCCGAGGAGGTTTTCAGCTCTCCCCACCAGGTGCTCGGCGATGGGCCGACTTTATAGAAAAGCATCAACGGTGCTTCACGCGGCTGAAACAGCACCGGATTCCAGGTGGGATGACGAGAGCCGTCTGACTGCACGCCGTTGGCCGTTTCGAAGCCTTCGGTCCATTTGCCATCCACGAGACGTGAAACCCAGATGCACACGTCCGGGTTCTTTTCCGCCGTGCCGCCGAACCACGCTGAAACAAGGCCCGTGGGCGTCTCGGTGATCGTTGTCGCGTGAATCTGCGGGTAAGGGCCGGTGTCGTAGATGTACTCGGTTTTCAAAATGGCGGGGTCTGCGGCCTGAAGTTGCACCGCAGAGAGGAGGAGAACGGAGAGGAGAGATTTCATGATGAGGAGTTACAAGAGGCCGAGCGTGGTGAGTCTTTCACGAATGATCTCGCGCTCGGCATCGCGGAAGCGATGGAATGGCTCGGCCATGTGGTCTTCGCAGATGCCAAGGAGGCTGAGGGCGCATTTGAGGCCTTTGATAATGGCGGATTTGTGGCGACCGACGGTGTAGATGCTTCCGGCGAGTTGCATGACCTGCGCATGAAGCTCACGCGTGCGCTGAAGATCCTGCGCGGCGGCGGCTTGATACATCTGGACATAGAGCTTCGGATGCAAGTTGGCTCCACCATTGATGCCACCATGTCCACCGAGCAGCACGGCCTCTGCGGTGAGTTCCTCGGGGCCGACGAGCACGCTCCAGTCGGCGCGTTGCTTCGCCACTTCGATCAAGCGGTGGAAGTAGATCATGTCGCACGAGCTGTCTTTGACGCCGCAGACGCCTGGCATGTCGAGCGCACGCCGCACGAGGTCGATCTCGAAGCTCACCTTCGTCAAACCGGGCATGTTGTAGAGGAACAATGGAAGCGGCATCTCGGTGACGAGGTCCTGGACATACTCCAGCATCTCTGGCGGTGCGGCAGGGAAGTAATACGGTGGCGCGAGCACCACATGCGTGGCTCCAGCTTCGGCGGAGTATTTCGCGAGGTTAACACTCTCGGTGAACGACGTGTCCGTGATGCCCACGAGCACCGGAACGCGACCTTTCGTGAGCTGGCAGGTCTTTTCGATCATTTCGCGACGCAGACGGTAGCTAAGGCTGGGGCCTTCTCCGGTGGTGCCGAGAATGAAGAGGCCGGAGACGCCGCCGCTGATGAGATGTTCGATCAAGCGCTCCAAACCGGCGGCATCAAGAGTGTCGCGATCACGCAGAGGTGTGATGAGGGGCGGGATGATGCCGCGAAGTGGTTGGGACATAAGCGGCAACCAAGTTCAACACGCGAACAACGCAAACCGCGTGTTCTGACCATCCTTGGCAGCCGCTTGACGATTCTTGATGGCCCTGACATGCTCCAGGCCATGCCCGCCACCGACCAGGCCGACTACTTTTCCACCCAAGTCGTGCGCACTCGACGCTTTTTTCTGCCTGAATGGGAGGATCGGCAGCGCGATGCGGGCACGCTCTGCCTCGTGGCCGGCGGCTGCGAGTGGTGCGCGCCGGATTTTGTCGTGGATCGCCGGGATTTTCCGTTTCTCGCCTTCGAGT
Source organism: Akkermansia muciniphila (assembly GCA_945882215.1). Classification (GTDB taxonomy): domain Bacteria; phylum Verrucomicrobiota; class Verrucomicrobiia; order Verrucomicrobiales; family Verrucomicrobiaceae; genus Prosthecobacter. Next base: position 17,154 of record CAMCWM010000020.1, read on the forward strand.
TCGTCTCGCGCGGCCAGGGCAGCGTCACGCTGGCCGATCAAAAGCACTCGGTCGAGGCCGGGCATGCGTTCTTTTTTGATTCCACCACGCCACACGTCATCCGCAGCTCGGCGGAGGAGCCGATGGTGAAGTATTTCTTTAATTTCACCGGCAAACGGGCCGCGCAGATGATGAGCGATCTTGATCTCTCCCCCGGCAGTGTTTTACGCGTGGCGGACGCCTCGCGCGTGGTCACGCTGCTGGAGGAAGTGATCGATCATGCGCTTCGTGGCGGTCGATTCGGCCTGCGGGCGGCCTGCGCGGCGCTGGAGCACGCGTTGGTGCTATGCGCGGACAGCCGCCAGCCTGCAACGACCAAGATCGACCCCGCCTACGCGACCTATCTGCGCTGCCGCGGCCATTTGCTGCGGAATTACCCGGTTTTGAGCAGCATCGAGCAGGCGGCGAAGGCCTGTCATGTCTCGGCGGCGTATTTCACGCGCTTGTTTCAGCGCTACGACACCGAAACGCCGCTGGCCTGCCTCACGCGGCTGAAACTGTCCCAGGCCGCGATCAAACTGCGCCAGCCGGACGCCTTGGTGAAGAGCGTGGCGGCGGAACTGGGCTACAAATCGGCGGCGCACTTCTCCCGTGCGTTCAAAGCCTGGAGCGGAAGATCGCCTCGGGGTTGAAATGCACGCGCCATCTTCCATACTCCGCCACCTTTTCCCATCGCATGCTTTCCTTCCTCAAAATCCGCAACCTGGCCCTCGTCGAAGATGTGACGTGGGAACTGGCTGCGGGGCTGGTCGGAGTCACAGGTGAAACGGGTGCGGGCAAATCGATCATCGTGGGTGCTCTGAAGCTGATCCTCGGTGAGCGGGCGGATCGCTCGCTGATTCGCACGGGGCAGGATGCCTGCACGGTGGAGGCGAGTTTTCAACTCAAGGACACGCGGACGATTGACGCGGTGTTGGAGGAGGCAGGATTGGAGTCCTGTCTGGATGGCGAACTGCTTATCAAGCGCACCATCAGCGCCAGCGGGGCGAACAAGCAGTTTGTGAACTGCTCGCCGGTGACGATTCAAGTGTTGAAGAGCCTCGGCGAGTTTTTGGTGGATCTGCACGGGCCGCATGATCACCAGTCGCTGAACTCGCGGGAGCGTCAGCTTGAGATGCTGGACAAGTTCACCGGCATTGAGGAGCTTCTTGGCAAGTATCAGGACGCCTGGAAGCAATGGCGTGCCGCCGTGACGGAGCTGGATGAACTGGAAAACTCGGAACGTGCTTCGAGCCAGCAGATCGACATGCTGAAGTTTCAGGCGAACGAAATCGCGGCTGCGAACCTCAAGGCAGGCGAAGAAGAAGAGATCGAATCGCGTCACCGCATTGCAGCCAACGGAGCACGGCTTGCCGAATTGTGCGGAGCCATCACTGGCCGCCTGAGTGAGGGCGAAGGCAGTGTGATCGATGGTTTGCGTGAGATCAGCCGCAGTATTCATGAGCTGGAAAAGATTGATCCGGGCACGGCGGCGATGTTTGAGGGCTTCAAGTCGGCGCAGATCGAGCTGACGGAGCTGGAAAGCAGCGTGGCGGACTATGCGGATGATTTGGAGACTGATCCTGCCGAGTTGGACAAGCTCGAAACGCGCATCCACACGATCCAGACGCTCAAGCGGAAGTATGGCCGCACGATTGGCGAAATTTTGGAATTCCTGGCCGAAACAGAGCGCAAACTCGCGAAGATGGAGAATCGCGGCGAGGAAATTGCGAAGTTGCAGAAGCTCGTCAAAGAGCGCGAAGCGGATGTGCAAAAGCTTGGGAAGCAAATCTCCAAGAAACGGACCGACGCGGCACCGAAACTGGCCAGGGAGGTGGCTTCACATCTGCTCGATCTCGGCTTCAAGCGCAGCGTGTTCGAGGCTCAGCTCGCTGTTTTGCCACTGCCAGAGCGCAATGGCTTGGAAGAGGTCGATTTCCTCTTCGCACCGAACCCAGGCGAGCCGTCGAAGCCGCTGAGGCTGACGGCATCCAGCGGGGAGATGTCCCGCGTGCTGCTGGCGGTGAAAAGTGCGCTGGCGAAACAGGATGCGGTGCCGCTGCTCGTCTTCGACGAGATTGATGCCAACGTCGGCGGCAACATCGCCGAGGCGGTGGGGCGCAAGATGGCCGCGCTGGGCGCGACGCATCAGGTGATCGCCATCACGCACTTCCCTCAGGTGGCATCACTGGCGCGGAGTCACTTTGTGGTCACGAAAGAAATCACCGGGAATACAACGCGCTCGCAGATTCAGGAAGTGAGCGCGGACGAGCGCATTGAGGAGTTGGCGCGCATGCTTGGCGGCAGCGCCGCGAGCGCGCGGGAGCATGCGAAAAGTCTGCTCAAAAGCGCGGCCTGAACTCAGGCCATCTGCGGTGTGCTGAGCAGCATGCGAGGCGGACGGCCTTTCACACGGCTGAGCGTGGCACGCAGGGCGAAGGAGGCGAGCTGTGTCTGCGGGTTCCAGCCTTTGGGGGCTTTTTTACCGGCGCTCGTCCACTTCATGCCGTCGTCAATCCATTGCTGGCGGTAATCGTCGTAACTGATGCCTTTGTCATCATCGGTGACACCAAATTGGAAACCGCAGCAGGCGCAGATTTCCAAGGATGCGCCGCCGGTGCGGTTGCGTGGCGGCTCTGCGAGCTTGTCATAGCCGCACACGGGGCAGGAATGAGATGTGTTTTTCATGGGTTGGTTTTCTTGACAGATTTTCGGCTCATTTCAGCGAAAGGGAAAGGTTGTTATATCAGGACCTGACAGCAGTTTTGCTACGTCGGAAGTGACGACGAGGATGCAAATGAACAATGAAGCATATTCTTTCATAAACCTGAAGTGGCGGGGCTAACCTATGACAGACCCTAGATGAAATCCGTTCAAATTGCATATCGCCCGCCGCGCGCACCGCTCATCCATTTCCACGCGCTCTCAATATGCTCACGCGGATCAAGGTGAATTGCCTTCCAATGAAGGATTTCCTTCGCCTGCGACGGATTGGCGATGAGCTCGGAAGGATCGCCCGCGCGTCGCGGACCGTAACTCACGGGGATTTTTTTTCCGGTGACGGCCTCAGCCGTGGCGATGATTTCTTTGACGCTGAAACCTCGGCCGGTGCCGAGGTTCACGGCAATGGTGTCGCCACCGCCACGAAGGTAATTCAAGGCTAATGCATGGGCTGAGGCGAGATCGCAGACGTGGATGTAGTCGCGGATGCAGGTGCCATCCGGTGTGGCGTAGTCGGTGCCGAAAACGGTGATGTTTTCGATCTCGCCTGTGGCGGCCATCAGGACACGCGGGATGAGATGTGTCTCGGGATCATGATCCTCGCCGATCTCGCCGCTCGGGTGGCAGCCGCTGGCGTTGAAGTAACGCAGGAAGACGGACTTGAGGTTCCAGGCTTGTCCGCAGTCGCGCAGCACGCGCTCCAGCATCCACTTCGACGCACCGTAGGGATTCACCGGGGATTGCGGATGCGATTCGTCGATGGGGATGTGGACGGGATCACCGTAGGTGGCGCAGGTGGAGGAAAAGATGAAACATTTGCAGCCGTGGCGCTGCATGGCCTCCAGCAGCGTGAGCGGCGCGGCGAGGTTGTTGCGGTAGTATTTGAGCGGATCGGTGACGGACTCGCCGACATAGGCGAACGCTGCGAAGTGCAGGACGGCCTCCGGCTTGTGCTCGGCGAAAAGGCGTTCGAGGAGCGCGGCATCGGCAAGTTCACCCTCGATGAAGGTGACACGGTCCAGCGGCAATGCTTCGCGGTGGCCGAAGACGAGATTGTCGAGGACGACGACACGTTCATTTTGCTCCAGCAAGTGGCGTACGGTGTGCGAGCCGATGTAGCCGGCGCCGCCGGTGATGAGAAGAGTTCCTTGGGACATTGTGGGAATACAGCAGACGGTGGGCGCGTGCCAAACGAAGTTTGCTTCAAATCAGGCTGCATGACGGCTTATGGGGCCGCTTTCGGCATCGCTACCTGCACCGGGTGCATGAGGTAGGCGATGAGGTCGCGCACCATGTCCGGTTGAAGGGCGAGGAGCAGGCCTTCGGGCATCATCGACAAGGGAGACGTTTCTTGTTTGGTGATGTCGGCGCGGTCGAGGGTCAAAGTTTCGGTCACGGTGCGCAAGGTGAGTGTGCGGTCGTTCGATTCGGCGATGACGCCGCTGAGGGTGCGGCCATCTTTGTGCGTGAGGAGGCTCATGCGGAAGTCGGCGCTGACCACGCCGCTGGGGTCGGCGATGTTTTCGAGCAGGTAGTCGATGTTTGAGCGGCCAGAGCCGGTCAAATCCAGGCCAATCTTGCCGCCCTGGCCATACATGACGTGGCAGGCACCGCAGACGGCGGTGAAGAGCATGCGGCCCTGGCTCAGGTTCGCTTTGGCGAGCGAGTTGGGCGTGAGTTGTGCCTTCACTTTTTCAATGAGCTGCTTTTTATCGGCGGCTGATTCACGCAACTCGCCCCACGCTTCGGTGAGCTGCTTCGTGAGCGCCTCGTCATTGAAGGAACGAATCTGGCGGGCGTGGAAGGCGCTCAAGTCGGCACGCGGGATTTTTCCGGCGGCCATTTCGCTGAGCATGGCTTTGGCGAAGGCAGGACGTGAGACGAGCGTGTCGATGATGCCGGGCGCGAACTTACGGTAGTTTTTGGCGAGCTGCTTGCCGATCTCGGGATCATCAAAGAGAGCGAGGCCGCGCGCGGCGGTGGTGTTGAGCGTGCGGACCTCGATGAGCTGCGTGCAAATCGTGCGCAGATCGTCCGGGCGGGCTTCGATGAGCGTTTTGAGAGCGGCTTCGCGGGCTTGGATGTCAGCCTTGGCATCAAGGGCGAGCTGCTTCACGTCATCGAGCGCGCGACCATCGCCGAAGAGGATGCTGAGGTCGCGGATGAGCAGTGATTTCGAGGTGGAGACGACTTTGTCCCAGTTCGCGGGCTTCGGAGCTTTGCGGATGCCCTTGAATGCCTCGGTCATGCCTTCGAGCACATCGTCGGAGCTGTTCACGGCGAGGAGTTCTTTCAAGGCCTCCGGTTGCGTGGCGAGCTTGCGGGCGATCCAGCGCGTCACTTTGGGCCAGGAGCCTGTTTCGGCGATTTGGAGCAGCGAATCGGCCTTCAGCGGCGAAATGCCAAACCAGACCATGTGCGGCAAAAGCGGGTCGTTCGCGTCCTCGGCGTGCGAAAGCAGCGCGATGGCCAATGCGGGGCGTTTTTCGAGCGGGAGACGTTGGAGCACGCTCGCGAGTTGGAGGCGTACGAAGGCGGATTTTTCGTTTGCGGCCATTCTCGCCGGATCGAAAGAGAGTTCAGGATACTTCGCATGCGGCAGCGGGCCGGTGATGGCATCAATGGGGGAGAACTGGACGAGTTCGCGAATGGCGAGAGCGCGGGCGTGTTCGTCGCCATTGAGATCAGCCTTCGGCCACGGTTTGCACCAGGTGAAGGGTTTCTCAGGCTTCTTTGACTCGCCGTAACTGATGCGGAAGATACGGCCGGAGGTGCGGTGGACGCCGGTGGATTCGTGGCATTCGCCGGTGTCACTCCAGTCGAGGATGAAGCCGCTGCCGTCGGGGCCGGTGCTGATCTCGATGCCGCGGAACCATGGATCGTCGCTGAGAAAGACATCGGGCTCGTGTTTGCCGACGTAGCCGCTGCCGTTGCGTTCGAGTCGCTCCACATTCGCGCGGCGACCGTGCATGTTGAGCGTGAAGAGCTTGTTGCGATACTTCTCGGGCCATTGATCGGCCTGATAAATCATCATGCCGATGTGGGCATGGCCGCCGCCGAAGGCGTTCGCTTTGCCATCGCGTGAGTCGCCCCAGTTGCCGGTGCGGTCGTAGTGATAGTGATCGGCGATGGTGTCGAGCTTTTCATAGATGAGCGGGTTCGGCGTGTTCGAGTCCACCAGATGTGCGCCGTGGATGAGGTGCCAGAGGTGGCCGGTGACGGTGTTGATGAAGAACATCTCGCCGTTCTGATCCCAATCATGCCCCCATGGGTTGGTGGTGCCGTGCGTGAGCACTTCGACGATCTTTTTCTCGGGATGATAACGCCAGATGCCGCCTTTCATCGGCACGCGTTGTTCTTCGGGCGTGCCGGGAATGCCGAGCTTGCCGGGACAGGAGTGGCCGCAGCGCCCGTAGAGCCAGCCATCGGGGCCGAAGCGCAGGCCGTTGGCGAAGTTGTGGTAGTTCGCCTGGGCGACGGTGAAGCCATCGAGCACGACTTCGGGTTCGCCATCGGGAATGTCGTCGTTGTTGCGATCTGGAATGAAGAGCACCTGCGGCGGACACATCAGCCACACGCCGCCGCGACCAACTTCGACGCTGGTGAGCATCTGCACGTCCTCAGTGAAGATCTTGCGTGTCTCGGCTTTGCCATCCCAGTCTTTATCTTCGAGAATGATGACGCGGTCCTTCAACCCGAGGTCGAATCGCTTCGCACGTTCGGCATAGGTGTAGTTTTCGGCCACCCACATGCGACCCTTCGCATCCCAAGCCATGCCGATGGGATTTTGCACATCCGGCTCGGCGGCGAAGAGCGTGGCCTTGAAGCCTTCGGGCAGTTTGAGTGCTTTCAAGGCGTCCTGCGGTGACATGGGCGAAGGATTGCCCGGCTCGCTGTTGTAGAGCGCGGGGAAATCGGCGGCGAGAGCGCTGCTGACGATGAAAAGGCTGATCAAGATCGGTTTCATGGAATGGGAAGCAATGACGCAGTCTCACCCCCAGATCAACCACACGGCGGCGAAGGCGGTGAGCCAGAAGAGGACGTTTTCAAAGAGCTTCTGCGGCAGTCGTTTGAGAATCCACCAGCCGAGGAACACACCAAGCACGACGCCGGGCATGAGCGTGAGGTTGGTCATGAGCGACTTGGAGTTGATGATGCCCAAGTCGGTGCTGAAGGGCACCTTGAAGAGGTTCACGAAGAGGAAGTAGCGGCTGAAGACGCCGAGATGCTCTTTTTTCTCCAAGTGCTGGGCGAGGAGGTAAACGGTCATCACAGGACCAGCGGCATTCGCGAGCATGGTGACGACGCCGGCGAGAAAACCCATGGTCCAGGTGAAGCCTTGGTGCTCGGTGAGCGCGATGAAGTCCTGCCGCCGCTTGTTGAGCACCCAGTTGAAGATGAGCAGCGCGATGATGATCCAGCCGATGACGATGCGGGCCGTCGCATTGTCGAATTTGCCGAGCAGCACCCAGCCCACGATCACACCCACGATGGCCGGAGGCAGGATCGGCAGGATGCGCCGCCAGGTGCCGCCCTTGCGGTTCAAAAAGTAGCCCATGAAGTCCGCCGCGATGAGCATGGGCAGGATCACGCCCACCGATTCCTTCGCACCGAAGATCTTCGCCATCAGCACGACATTCAGCGTTGAGGTGCCCGACAGCCCAGCCTTTGACATCCCGATGCACATTGCTCCCAGCATCGCCAGCACGAGCAGCCAGGTGTCGGCGGGCAGGAGGGTGTGTTCGGTGAGCCAGGTCATTGGGGAAATGACGAATGGCGAATGACGAATGACGAACAAGCGCGGATTCGACGCGTTCGTGCTTTTCTCACAGCGCCATCAGAGGCGCAGGTACGAGGAAGGCGTGCTGCTCCAGCAGGCTGAGGGCGCCGTTCCAGGACAGATACGGCGTCAGATACACCACGAGGACGTAAGCGAGGCCGATGGGCACGATGCCGAGGCGTGCGAGCCAGCGCGGGAACCAGTGGCTCGGTTGTTCTTTGCGAAGCGCCCGGCTCATGGCCCAGCCGGTGAGGATGCGGGCCGGGAAAATGAAGATCACAAAGAGCAGGCTCGGCAACCAGGCGAGTTCGCGGGGTGTGAGTTCGATCTTCAATAGATACAGTGGGATGGCGAACAACAGCGTGATGAGCAGCGCGAGCCAGAAAGCGAGCGGTGCGCGGAGAAACAGGCGACGCACCTCACGCAGCTCGAACATGGCGCCGAAGCGGTCGGTTTGTGCGAAGTGCGCCTGCAAAAAGGGCAGATGAATGGCCACCAGCAGCAGGAGCAGGCCGCCAAACAGCGACAGCAGGATGGATCCACCCACCGGCAGACGGGTGGCGGCCAGCAGAATGCCGACAGGCACGATCAGCCACGCCAGCGCTCCCACAAACCCGCGCAGGCCAAGCCAGAAGTAAAAAGGCAGCCGCAGGCCGATCATGTAGCTGGTGATCATTTGATGGAGATTGCGGAACTTCTCCAGTGCTTTGAGCCAGCGCAGGAAACGCAGCGGTTGCGGCCAGAGGAAGTGGCGCAGCTTGCCACCGCGAATGCACGCCCAGGCGATGTGCGCCAGCGTGATCACTGTGACGATGATCAAACCGACATGCCATGCCTGGGAAGTGGAACTGCCTGGCGCGATGATTTCAGCGTCTTTCCAAAAGCCGGAGACGAGTCGTGCAGGCCACACGACGAGCCACGTCCCCGCGACGATGCTGCCGAGCACAGATGCTTTGCGCACGCCAATGAAGCCATCGCGAAAACGTCCTGTGCGGGCAATTGTGCCGCTCACGTGCAGCAGGTAGCCGAGACTCAGGAAATTGAGCACCGGAATGACCGAGCAAGCCGCCAGCAGGGCGATCAGGGCCACGAGGCCGAACAGCCAGTCCAGCGCGGAGGCGACGCGCTGGAAAAATCTTTGTTTCACCTCGGGTGATGGCGCTGCGACTGCCTCAACAGGCAGGGGCGGCGGCAACGGGGGAGGTTCGGACATGAGATGCGCTATGAAAGTCGCCGACTTCTGGATTGTTGCAAAGTTTGCGCGGAAACCGATGCTGTCGGCGTGTGTTAAAGACTGGCTCGACCGAAGCGCATCGTCATGAACTCCGCCCCTTCTTCCTCAAGCTGGCTGCTCCGGCTGTGCAATGCCGTGATTCTGGCCGGACTGGTGGCGGGAGCAGTGTGGGGCGTGGTGGAACTGCTGCGGCCGCCGGTGGGGAAGGTTTCGAGTGAGGTGGGTTTGCCAAAGGCGAAGCTTGATGATGTTTTGCAGGCGGCGCAGAAGGTGAACGCGGACTTTGAGCAAACTTGGGCGCAAAAACAGATGCAGCCCGCATTGAAGGCGGATGATCTCACGCTGGTGCGCCGCCTGTCGCTGGCGCTGACGGGGAGCATTCCGTCGTTGCAGGAGATTCGGGCGTTGGAGTCGGTGAAGGATGTGGATGTGGCGCAGTGGTGGCTCACACAGTTGTTCGCGGACCGTCGTGCGAGCGACTATCTCGCCGAGCGGCTGGTGCGCGTGTATGTGGGCATCGAAAATGGGCCGTTTTTGATTTATCGTCGTCGTCGGCTGGTGGAGTGGCTGAGCGAAGCGCTGCAAAAAAACCGGCCCTACGATCAAATTGCCCGCGCGTTGATCGACTCGAAGGGCGTGTGGACGACGAGTCCGGAGGTGAATTTCATCACGGTGACGAACCAGATGAACAACAAAGGCCCCGACGAGACCAAGCTGGCCGCGCGTGTGAGTCGCTCTTTCCTCGGCGTGCAGATGGACTGTGTGCAGTGCCATGACGGCAAGCTCGGCAGCACCTGGAAGCAGACGGATTTCCACAAGCTGGCCGCGTATTTCGGCCAGACGGATTTTGAGCTGACCGGTTTGCGCGACGACCCGAAGCAAGCATACAAATTTCGCTACCTCGGCCAGACGGAGGAGGTGGTGGTGTCGGCGATGGTGCCGTGGAAGCCGGAGTTGCTGCCGCAGAAGGGCGGTCCACGCGACCGGCTGGCCCGGTGGGTGACGGCGAAGGAAAACAAGGCCTTCGCACGCACTCTCGTGAACCGCATGTGGGCGTTGCTGTTCAACCGGCCTCTGATCACACCGGTGGATGACATTCCGCTCGAAGGGCCGTTCCCGGCGGGCATGGAGGCGCTGGCGGATGATTTGATCGCGCATGACTTCGATTTGCAGCGCCTGATCCGTGTCATCGTCGCCACGCGGGTCTTCCAGCAGTCGAGCCAGTCGGCCGATGCCGCGCATCCGGTGACGGACGAGATGGAAAAAGCCTGGGCGGCGTTTCCTGTCACGCGATTGCGGCCGGAGCAGATGGCGGGCAGTGTCATCCAGGCATCTTCACTGAGCACGATTGACGCGGAGACGCATGTGCTCCTGCGCATCAAACGTGATCTCGATGTGGACAACTTCGTGAAGCGCTACGGCGATTCGGGCGAGGACACCTTCGACGATGCCGGCGGCACCATCCCGCAGCGCCTGCTGCTCATGAACGGCAACATGATCACCGAAAACACGAAGAACAACCCGCTGGTGAACGCGAGCACCCGTATCGGCATGCTCGCGCCAGACAACGCCACGGCGGTGGAAGCCGCCTACCTCGCCGTTTTCACGCGTCGTCCCACGGCGACGGAGGCGGATCATTTTGCCAACCTGCTTGCGACCGCCAAAAACAACAACTCACGCAGCAATGCGATGTCCGACCTCTACTGGACTCTCATGAACGCCACCGAGTTTTCATGGAATCATTGATATGAACTCGTCTCACGATCCCCACTGCGGCTGCAACAGCCGCGATCATATCAATCGTCGCTCCTTGCTAAAAGGCGCTGCGGGCATCACCGGCCTGTCATGGCTCACGCCCTTGGGCGATCTGCTGGCCGTGGAGGCGGAAACAGCACTCAAGGGCAAGCCGGCGCGCTCGGTGATTTTGCTCTGGCTCGGTGGGGCGGCCAGCCAGCTCGACACATTTGATCCGCATCCGACCACGAAGATCGGCGGTGGCGTCAAAACGATCCCGACGGCGATCAAGGGTGTGGATTTTGTCACAGGTCTCGAACAAACAGCGAGCGTGATGCAGGATGTGTCGCTCATCCGATCCATGGTGAGCAAAGAAGGCGATCACGAGCGTGCCTTCTACAACATCAAGACTGGCTACCGGCCCGATCCCACGCTCATTCATCCCAGCATCGGCGCCATCGTCTGCCACGAGCTGTCGGAGGCGAAGATCGAGATCCCCACGCATGTCTCCATCCTGCCGAACCAATGGCCGGCGCGCGGCGGCTTCTTCGGGGCGCAGTTTGATGCGTTTCAGATGTACGATCCCAAGTATCCCGTGCCGGATGTGAAGGCCCGCGTGGAAGACAAGCGCATGGATCGTCGGCTGGAGAGCCTCAGCGTCGTCGAGCGTGTCTTCGCGCAAGGTCGTGCGCCGGACATGGATCAAACCAAGACGCTGCACCAGATTTCGATGCAGCGGGCGCGCAGCATGATGACTTCGGATCAGTTGAAGGCCTTCAACGTGAGCGATGTTCCGGCCAAGGAACTCGCCGCGTATGGCGACACACCGTTCGGTCGCGGTTGTCTCGCGGCGGTGCGTTTGATTCAAGCCGGTGTGCGCTGTGTGGAGGTCACGCTCAATGGCTGGGACACGCACGCGAACAATTTTGAAGGTCAGGCCACGCAGGTGAAGATACTTGATGCTGCTTACGCCTCGTTGATCCGCGATTTGAAACGCCTCGGCCTGCTGGAGAGCACGATCGTCGTCTGTGGCGGCGAATTTGGCCGTACGCCGAAGATCAACAACGTCGGTGGCCGCGACCACAGGCCGCACGCGTTCAGCATGCTGGTGGCAGGCGGCGGCTTCGCTGGAGGGCGTGTCATTGGTTCCACAGATCCCGAAGGTGTGAAGAAGGAGCCGGAAAAGCCGGTCTTCGTCGAAGATCTGCACGCCACTGTGCAGGATCTGCTGGGAATCGACTACAGCAGAGAAGTCATGACACCGATCGGACGCCCGATGGCGCTGAGCAAGGGCGATGTGGTGGAGGAACTGAAGGCGTGATCAGCGTTGCGCTGTTTTCTTCGCTTCAAAGGGGCTGCCTTCGAGGATCTGTTTGTCCTGCTGCTCCTTGGAGGCGTCTGGATCAGGATTGAGCGTCATGATGTAGGCCACCACATCGCGGAGCATTTGGTCGTCTTCGACGAAGAAATTGGTGATCTGCACCATCTTGGCCCCGTTCACGTCGTTTTTGTGAGTGCCGCGTTTGCCGGTTTTGAATTTTTTGAGCTGATCGGCCAGATACCAGCCCTGGCGGCCAAGCAGCGGCGGGCTGCCAAAGGCCATCTCGCCGCTGGCATTGTAGCGGTGGCACTCCATGCAGCGCTCTTGAAAAAGCTGCATGCCGCTTTGTGGGTTGGCATCGGCCAGGTCACGTGCTTTGCCGGTGGGGATGACGAGCGGCATCTTTTCAACATGGGACACCACCGCCTTGATCTGCTCCGGCTGTAGCGCCTTCGCGATGGTGGCCATCATGAAGGACTGAGGATCGGCGGCGTCGTGGCCGCGGCGGCCTTCGCGGAAGTTTGTGAACTGTGTGTTCACATACCACGAGGGCATGCCGGCGATGGAGGGAGATTTGAACTCTTCCTTGCCTTCACCCGAGGCTCCGTGGCATTGCGCGCAGACGGTTTGGAAGATCGTTTTGCCATCCGTGGCCTTCGTCGGTGCCACCACCGGGACGGCGGGGTCGGCGGCCTGTAAAACCACGCCGCTGATGCTGAGAAGCGCGAGCGTGAGATGGCGGCGGTTGATTTTCATGGTTGTGAAACGCCGTAAGTTGCACGCGGGTTACAACAATGCTGCCTGGAACTTGCCGCCGGGCCATCTTTGCCAAAATCGGCACACTGCGGGACAAATCTGGCGTGCGCTTGCGTCTGGCGCACGCCTGTGCCTCTCTGTGGGATGCCCGCGCTTCCCCAGAACGTCGTCGAACTCACCCAGGCTCTCGTGCGCATCCCGTCGGTGAACCCGGACGGCGATCCAGGGACCGAGGGCATCGGCGAAGAACGATGCGCGCGATTCGTGGCGGAGTTTCTGACGGCATCCGGTGCCGAGGCCGTTCTCGATGAAGTGGAGCCGGGCCGGCCGAACGTGATCGGCCGTTTTCCCACGAATCCGAGCGCCGATGGCAAGCAGAAGCCGCGCATCCTCTTCGGCCCGCACACCGACACGGTGAGCGTCGGCGGCATGACGATCGATCCGTTCGGCGGTGAACTGCGCGATGGCAAAGTCTGGGGCAGGGGGGCCTCCGACACGAAGGGCCCGATGGCCTCGTTCCTCTGGGCGCTGCATGAAATGCGCCATGAGATCCCATCGCTGCCAGTCGAGGTGCATTTCGTCGGCTTCATGTCGGAGGAGAGCGCTCAGCTCGGTTCGCAGCACTTTGCGAAGCATCACGGTCGCTACGATCTCGCCATCATCGGCGAGCCAACGAGTTTGAAGACGGTGTTTCGCCACAAAGGCTGTCTGTGGGCCGATGTACATACCACTGGCGTCGCCGTGCATGGTGCGACGCCGGAACTTGGCGTGAACGCGATTGTGAAGATGGCGAAGCTCGTGGCAGCGCTGGACTCCGACTTCCGCGATCTTTTGGCCGATGCCAGTGGTGCGGACGAATGGCTTGGGGTCAGCACGATCAATCTAGGCATGATCCAGGGCGGCACACGCAGCAACATCGTCGCCGACGCCTGCAAACTCCGCGTGGACATCCGCACCACACCCGGATTGCAACGTGCTGGCGGTGCGCTGGCTCTGCTGACCGATTTTGTGCGGCGCATTGATGAAACCGCCAGCGTCACCGTCGCCAGTGAGGCCTTTCATCTCGACACCGATCCCGCAAATCCCCTTGTGCAGAAACTCATCGCCGCCGGAGCCGATTTGACCGGTGCACCGTGGTTCTGCGATGCAGCATTCCTTGAGGTCGCCGGAACGCCATCCATCGCCATCGGGCCCGGTTCGATCGCCCAGGCGCACACGAAGGATGAATTCATCGCGGTGAGCGATCTGGAGGATGGCGTGGCGTTTTTTACGCGTTTCCTCGGCAGCTTGAAGAACTGAGAGGCGGCATTTCGCGCTAAGAAACTGTCTTGGACTGCTGTTCAGGGGCCATGAAACGCGCCCTGCTCACCCTTTGCCTCTATTTCGCTGCCATCACACTTCACGCCGCCGATGCGAAGAAGCCGAATGTGCTCTTCATCGCCATCGACGATCTACGGGACTGGGTGGGCTACCTGCATCACAACGAGCAGACGAAAACGCCGAACATCGACCGCCTCGCGAAAATGGGCGCGGCGTTTACACGGAGCTACTGTGCCGCGCCAGTGTGCAATCCGTCGCGGGCGGCGCTGATGAGCGGCATGCGCCCTTCCACGACCGGTGTCTATGGCAACGAGACCGACTGGCGCAAGATCGTGCCAGAGGACAAGCCGCTGACGGCGGCGTTTCGCGGCGCGGGCTACTGGGTCGGTGGCGCGGGCAAGATTTACCATGGCTCCTTTGAGCGTCGCAGCGAGTGGGACGACTATTTGGAAAACGAAGGCGGCGGCAAGGCGGAGAAGAAGCTCTCGCAGAACGCAAAGAATGACGGCGTCGGCGGCATCAAGTTCGCGCCGCTGGACTGCGCGGATTCCGATCTTCCCGACTACAACATCACCAATTATGGCATCGAGCAGCTCGGCAAGGCGCACGACAAGCCCTTCTTCCTCGCTGTGGGCCTGCACAAGCCGCACATGGCTTGGAACGTGCCGCAGAAATGGTATGACATGTTCCCGCTCTCCGACATCAAGCTGCCGCCTTACAAGGAGGATGACCTGGCCGACATCCCGCCCGCCGGTGTGGCGATGGCGAAGCCGCAGGGCGATCACAAGGCGATGCTCGATTCCGGCCGCTGGAAGGAGGCTGTGCAGGCCTATCTGGCCGCCACCGCCTACACCGACATGAACATCGGCCGCCTGCTCGATGCCTTCGACAAATCACCGCACAAGGACAACACGATCATCGTCTTCTGGTGCGACCACGGCTGGCACCTCGGTGAGAAGCATCACTGGCGCAAATTCGCGCTGTGGGAGGAGGCCACGCGTGCGCCGCTGCTGTGGGTGGTGCCCGGTTTGACGAAACCCGGCGGCGTCTGCGAGCGCACGGTCGATTTCATGAGCATCTACCCCACGCTGATGGACGTGTGCGGCATTCCGAGGCCCGCGCATGTGGAAGGCCTGAGCATCAAGCCCCTGCTGGCCGATCCCGCCGCCGCGTGGGCCACACCGGCGCTCACCACCCACGGTTTCAACAACCACGGCGTCCGCAACGAAGGCTGGCGCTACATCCGCTACGCCAACGGCGAGGAAGAACTCTACAACGAGGCCACCGACCCCAACGAATGGACCAACCTCGCCCAGGACTCGCAATACAACGACACAAAAGCCGAACTGGCCAAAGTCATGCCCGCCACCAACCAGAAACCCGCCCGCGACGAGGAACAGAAGCAAAAGAAGAAGGCCGAGAGGAAGAAAATGAAGGGCAAGGCGGCGGAGAAGTAGTCTTCAAACAAACTCCTTGAACTGTGTTTCTGGAACACCATGCCGTTTCAGCACTTCGACAACATCAGTCAGGTTATGCTTTTTTGCATAGCCCATCGGATACGGACTGCCTTCCACATAGCAGTGCTCGCCATCCGCGCCGCGGGTAAGTAGATAGTCCACGATAGACGAAGCATCACGTTCGTTGCGAACAGCCTTGGACACAATGTCCTTGGGCCAATCCGTGGTTCGCTCCGCAACAAAACAAAAGTCATCCAACGATCCGTAGCTGGCGACAACGCTGATCATGGGTGTTCCGATCTCGTCGTCGAAAACGAAGGCGACCTCCTCGGCGAAAGCCCTGAAAGCATCTGAGGATGTGCGCAGCAGGTGGATCAACCAGTCTCCACGGGAAAAATGCATTTGAGATCGCAATTCGTCGAACGAGTTCGCAATCTTGTAGATTCCAACACCCCATGAGGCTGGAAGCCATCGGATCAAAGACAGCAGTCTCGTGCGTAAGGCATCTGGATCGCAGCATTCGTGGTCAATCCAGTAAACGGTTCCATAATCTGCTCGTCGACAAGAGATGGCATAATGATCGCCGAATATGCTGCTGCCAAATTCAACCAGGCCCGGAACGTTTATGCATTCGCAGTCTTGGATTGGAAAGAAATCACGGATGACAACTCCCAAACCATTCCGAGACGTGTGGCTGTCTGGCGTTGGTTTCCCGCCATCGTGTTCGAGATAAAATCTGCGGAAATCGTTGGGAAGGATGACCTTGAGGCGGGCCTCACATGCTGAAATCGCTTCGGCCTCACAGCCTCCGTTGCCTGAGACTTGAAGCGGTGCTCTGAACCTTTTGTTGGCTTCGAATGCAGACGTCATGGGGATGGAAAGGCGGCTGATTAAACAACTCTGATTGCCAAAAGAAAAGGGCGTCTTCATGTCTGAAGGCGCCCTCCAATTCTTTTGGACCGTCGATCACGGCAAGCTCGTCGCGCCCATCAGGTAGCGGTCGCATTCGCGAGCGGCACCGCGGCCTTCGTTGAAGGCCCAGACGACGAGGGACTGGCCACGGCGGCAGTCACCGGCGGCGAAGATACCGGGAAGGCTGGTGGTGTATTTCTCGTGCTCGGCCTTGATGTTGCTGCGGGCGTCGCGCTCGACGTTGAGGGCGTCGAGGAGAGGCTGCTCGGGGCCGAGGAAGCCCATGGCGAGCAGGACGAGCTGTGCGGGGAGGATTTTTTCGGTGCCGGGGACTTTCTGCGGGCCGAAGTTGCCCTTATCGTCTTTCTTCCACTCGACATTGACGACGTGGACGGCCTTCACGTTGCCGTTTTCATCGCCTTCGAACTTGGTGGCGGTGGTGAGATAGACGCGGGGATCGTCGCCGAACTTGGCGGCTGCTTCCTGCTGGCCGTAGTCCATGTTGTAAACCTTCGGCCATTCGGGCCAGGGATTGTTCGCGGCACGGGCGAGCGGTGGTTTGGCCATGATTTCGAGCTGCACGAGCGAGTTGCAGACGTGGCGCAGGCTGGTGCCGACGCAGTCGGTGCCGGTGTCGCCACCGCCGATGATGACGACGTCCTTGCCCGCAGCGGTGATGAAGTTGCCGTTCTGATGGCTGTCGAGCACCGCTCTCGTGTTCGCGGTGAGGAAGTCCATGGCAAAGTGGATGCCCTTCAATTCGCGGCCGGGGATCGGAAGATCGCGCGGCTTGGTGGCTCCGGTGGCGACGATGATGGCGTCGAAATCCTTGCGGAGTTGCTCGGCGGTGATGTCGGAGCCGACGTTGACGTTGCACTTGAAGGTGACGCCTTCGTCTTCGAGCAGCTTGATGCGGCGCAGGACGACTTCCTTCTTGTCGAGCTTCATGTTGGGGATGCCATACATGAGGAGGCCGCCGGGACGGTCGGCACGCTCGAACACAGTGACGGTGTGGCCGGCTTTGTTGAGCTGCGCGGCGGCGCTTAGGCCAGCGGGGCCGGAGCCGATGACGGCGACTTTCTTGCCGGTGCGCTTTTCAGGCGGCTCGGGCTTTACCCAGCCTTCGTCCCAGCCTTTATCGATGATCGAGACTTCGATGTTTTTGATCGTGACCGGTGGTTCGTTGATGCCGAGCACGCAGGCGCCTTCGCACGGGGCGGGGCAGACGCGGCCGGTGAACTCGGGGAAGTTGTTGGTCTTGTGCAGGCGGTCGAGCGCCTCACGCCAGAGGCCGCGATAGACGAGGTCGTTCCACTCGGGGATGAGGTTGTTGACCGGGCAGCCGCTGGCCATGCCGCTGATGAGCGTGCCGCTGTGGCAAAACGGGATGCCGCAGTCCATGCAGCGGGAGCCCTGTTTTTTGAGGCCCTCCACGGGCATGTGCAGGTGAAACTCCTTCCAGTCCTTGACGCGCTCTAGCGGATCGCGGTCGGCGGGGAGTTCGCGGGTGAATTCGATGAAGCCGGTTGGTTTTCCCATGGTCTAGCGGTGTGAAAAAGTGATGTCTAAGAGTTCGTGTCGGGCGGGGCTGGATTCTAGCCTCCGCCGATGCGGGCAACGTCGCGGGCGTTGGCCTCGAAGGCGGCGTTGAGGGCTTCATCGCCGACCAATCCGTCGTCTTTGGCTTTTTTGAGCGCCTTGAGGACGCGTGCGTAGTCGCGAGGCATCACTTTGACGAACTGCGGGATGCTCTGTTCCCACAATGCGATCACCTTGAAGGCTTTCTGGCTCTTGGTGAGGTCGGCATGCTTCTTGATGAGTTCGTAGAGGCTGTCGATCTCCTCTTGGTCTTCGAGCTTTTGCAGATCGACCATGCCAGCGTTGCAGCGAGTGGCGAAGTCGCCTTTCTCATCAAGGACATAAGCGACACCGCCGCTCATGCCTGCGGCGAAGTTGCGGCCCGTGACGCCGAGCACGACGACGCGGCCGCCGGTCATGTATTCGCAGCCGTGGTCTCCCACGCCCTCGACGACGGTGTCCACGCCGCTGTTGCGGACGGCGAAGCGCTCGCCTGCCATTCCGCGCAGGAAGAGTTCGCCGCTCGTCGCACCGTAAAGCGCGGTGTTGCCGGCAATGATGTTCTCTTCGGCAACGAACGTGCTGGCCGCAGGCGGATAGACGATGATGCGACCACCGCTGAGGCCCTTGCCGATGTAGTCGTTTGTGTCGCCCTCGATCTCAAGCGTGACGCCCTTCGGCACGAAAGCACCGAAGCTCTGGCCGGCGCTGCCTTGGAAGTGCAGATGCACCGTGTCGTCCGGCAGGCCGTGCCAGTGCCGCTTGGTGATCTCGTTGCCGAGGATGGTGCCGACGGTGCGGTTGACGTTGCGGATGGGGAGCGTGGCCCGGACCTTCGTGCCATTCTCGATGGCGTCTTTGCACAGCGGCAGCAGCGTGGTGATGTCCATGCTCTTGCCGATGCCGTGATCCTGCATCTCGGAGCAGAATTTGCCGACTTCGGAGCCGACTTTCGGGCTGTAAAGCAGGTTGCTGAGGTCGATGCCGCGGGCTTTCCAATGATCGACGGCCTGACGGGGCTCCAACACGTCCGTGCGGCCCACCATGTCTTCGAGTTTGCGGAAACCAAGCTGCGCCATGAGCTCGCGCACTTCTTGGGCGATGAACTTCATGAAGTTCGCGGCATGCTCAGGATCACCGCTGAACTTCGCGCGAAGCTGCGGATCCTGCGTGGCGACACCGACGGGGCAGGTGTTCAGATGGCAGACGCGCATCATGATGCAGCCCAGCGTGACGAGCGGAGCGGTGGCAAAGCCGAACTCCTCGGCGCCGAGCAGCGCGGCGATGACGACATCGCGGCCTGTTTTCATCTGGCCATCGGCCTCGACGACGATCTTCGAGCGGAGGTTGTTCAGGAGAAGCGTCTGATGCGTCTCGGCGAGGCCGAGTTCCCACGGCAGGCCGGCGTGTTTCACCGAAGTCTGCGGCGAAGCACCGGTGCCACCATCGTAACCGGAGATGAGCACGACATCGGAGTGCGCCTTTGCCACACCGGCGGCGATGGTGCCGACACCGACTTCGGAAACGAGCTTCACGCTGATGCGGGCCTCGCGGTTCGCGTTCTTCAAGTCGTGGATGAGCTGGGCCAAGTCCTCGATGGAATAGATGTCGTGATGCGGAGGCGGCGAGATGAGGCCGACACCGGGTGTCGAGTGACGCACCTTGGCGATCCACGGATAAACCTTCGCGCCTGGAAGCTGGCCGCCTTCACCGGGCTTCGCGCCCTGAGCCATCTTGATCTGGATTTCCTTCGCCTGGCTCAGATAGAGGCTCGTGACGCCAAAGCGGCCCGAAGCGACCTGCTTGATCGCCGAGTTCTTCGAATCGCCCTTCTCATTCGTCCAAGTGTAGCGCTCGGGATCCTCGCCACCTTCGCCGGTGTTCGATTTGCCGCCGATGCGGTTCATGGCGATGGCAAGCGCCTCGTGAGCCTCGCTAGAGATCGAGCCGTAGCTCATCGCGCCGGTTTTGAAGCGCTTCATGATGCTCTCGACACTTTCGACTTCCTCAATCGGCACCGGCGTCTGCGCCTTGAAATCGAGCAGGCCGCGCAGCGTGTAGAACTGCTTCACCTGCGTGTTCACCAGGGCGGAGTATTGCTTGAAGGTCTCGAAATTGCCCGTGCGGACGGCTTTTTGCAGCGTGTGGATCGTCAGAGGGTTGAAAAGGTGGGCCTCACCTTCCTTGCGCCACTGATAGTCGCCGCCGACGTCGAGCGCATGTACCTGCGAATCGCGGTCCGGGAAGCCGCGCATGTGGCGCTGGATGCACTCCTCGGCGATGATCTTGATGTCGCTGCCTTCGACACGTGTGGCGGTCCAGGTGAAGTATTTTTCGACCACGCTCTTGCTGAGGCCGACGGCTTCAAAGATCTGCGCGCCACGATAGCTCTGCATCGTGCTGATACCGATCTTCGACGCGACTTTGATGACGCCCTTCGTGGCAGCCTTGATGAAGTTATAAACCGCCTTCTTGTGATCGACATTCACGAGCAGACCCTGGCGGATCATGTCGTCGAGCGTTTCAAAGGCGAGGTAGGGATTGATCGCGCCGCAACCGTAACCGATCAGCGTGCAGAAGTGATGCACTTCACGCGGCTCGCCGGATTCCAGCACGATGTCGCACTGCGTGCGGGTGCCTTGGCGGATCAAATGATGATGCAGGCCGCCCACGGCCAACAGAGCCGGGATCGGAGCTTTCGTGGCACTGATGCCGCGATCCGTCAAAATGAGGATGTTGCGGCCTTTCTTGATCAAATCGTCCGCTTGGGCGCAAAGCGCGTCCATCGCAGCTTCGAGACCTTTTGCGCCCTGCTTCGGATCAAAGGTGATGTCGAGCGTCGCTGAGGCAAATTCGCCGCTGGCGATGGCTTTGAGCTTCGCCAGCTCCTCGTTGCTGAGGATCGGCGTCTTGAGTTCGATCAGGTGGCAGCTTTCCGGCTTCGGATCGAGCAGATTGCCCTCGCGACCGATCGTGGTGACCGGCGACGTGACGATTTCCTCGCGGATGCAGTCGATGGGCGGGTTGGTGACCTGCGCGAAGAGCTGCTTGAAGTAGTCGTAAAGCAGTTTGGCCTTGTTCGAGAGCACCGCGATGGGGATGTCCGTGCCCATCGAGCCAATCGCCTCCACACCATCACGCGCCATCGGCACCATGAGCATGCGAAGATCTTCAAAAGTGTAACCAAAGGCCTGCTGGCGCTTCAGCATCGTTTCGTGGTCTGGAAGCGGCGCGGGGTCACCGTCGGCGATGTCGGCCAGCTTCACGAGATTCTTGTCGAGCCACTCGCGGTAGGGCTTCTCGGCGGCGATCTTCTCCTTGATCTCGTCATCCGGCACGATGCGGCCTTCCTCCATGTTCACGATGAACATCTTGCCCGGCTGCAGACGGCCTTTAAGCTTCACATTGGCAGGATCGACCGGCAGCACGCCCGCTTCCGAGCCCATGATGACCAGATCGTCATGCGTGACGTAGTAGCGTGAAGGACGCAGACCATTGCGGTCCAGTGTGGCACCCATCATCGTGCCATCCGTGAAGGCCACGGACGCTGGGCCGTCCCACGGTTCCATGAGGCAGGAGTGATACTCGTAGAAGGCCTTTTTCGCCTCGCTCATCGACTCGTGGCCGCTCCACGGCTCAGGAATCATCATCATCATCGCGTGCGGCAGCGAACGACCGCTCAGCACGAGGAGTTCGAGCGCGTTGTCAAAGATCGTGGAGTCCGAACCGTCGATGTTGATGACGGGTTTGATCTTGTGGATGTCGTCGCCAAACAGCTCCGACGCGAAGAGCGACTGACGGGCCAGCATCCAGTTGATGTTGCCGCGCAGCGTGTTGATTTCGCCGTTGTGGGCGATGTAGCGGTAAGGGTGCGAGCGCTCCCAGTTTGGGAAGGTGTTTGTCGAGAACCGGCTGTGAACCAGCGCCAGCGCCGACTCCATGTCCGAATCCTGGAGGTCGAGGTAATACGCCCCGACCTGATGCGGCGTGAGCATGCCTTTGTAAACCAGCGTGCGGCACGAAAAGCTCGGCGCATACCACACCGGGTCCACCTTCTTCACGCGGATGTCGTTGTTCGCCACCTTGCGCAGCACATAAAGCTTTCGCTCAAAGGAGAGATCATCCAGCGCCGAGGCGTGACGCTTCACAAACACCTGGCGCACGACCGGCTCGCTGGCCTTCGCCGACTTGCCGAGCGTCGAATTGTCCGTCGGCAGGTCACGCCAGCCGATGACAGGCATGCCTTCCGCTGTGGCCACCTTGGCAAAGACTTCCTGCGCCTTTGCCCAGATCGCCGGATCGCGCGAGGTGAAGATGTTGGCCACGCCATACTGGCCGGACGCCGGAAGTTCAAATCCTGCCTGCTTCGCCACCTTTGCGAGGAAAGCGTGCGGCACCTGGATCAGGATGCCCGCCCCGTCACCGGTGTTTTCTTCCACACAGGCACCACGATGGTCCAGATTCTCCAGAATTTGCAGCGCATTGGCCACGATGGAATGCGATTTCTTCCCCTTCATATGGCACACGAAACCGACGCCGCAGGCGTCGTGTTCGAACTGCGGGTCATACAGGCCTTGTTTCTGGGGAAGTCCGTTATTTGTCATTTTGGGTCAAAAGGGGGCCGCATTAAGGCGATTTGAATCGGTAAATCAACCAGCATTCTGCCTGCCAGTTTGACCCTTATTTTGCGCCTGTGGGCCTATTTCGGCGCTTTGTCCCGCCCGGCTCTCATCCATCTTGCATCGCCCGCCCATAGCCGCTAAAAACACCACATGGTTCGTCTCACGATTCTCGGCAGCGGCAGTTCGGGGAACTGCGCCGTCATCTCGACGGAACGCACCACCCTGTTGCTGGATGCCGGGCTCAGCGCCAAGCAAATTTGCCTGCGTCTGGACGCATGCGGTTTCTCCCTCGACATGCTTGATGGCATCCTGCTTACCCATGAGCATCAGGATCACACCGGCGGGATCGAAGTGCTCAGCCGGAAGCGTCAGGTGCCGCTGTTTTGCACCGCTTTGACCCAGGAAACTCTCGCCAGCAGCCTCGGTTTCCGCAAACCACCCTCCTGGCGGCTCATGACCACGGGATCGGCCTTCGAGTTTCAGGATCTGCGCATTGAATCCTTCCCCGTGCCGCATGACGCGGTCGATCCGGTCGGGTTCGTCATCGCCGACGAAGAATCCCGCCTCGGGGTGCTCAGCGATGTCGGTTACGTGACCAACTTGATCAAAGACCGTCTCAGAAATTCCGACAGTCTGTTCATCGAGGCCAATTACGACACGCAACTGCTCGAAAACGACACGAAGCGCCCCTGGGCCACCAAACAGCGTATCAGCTCGCGCCACGGCCATCTTTCCAACGAGCAGGCTGCCGAACTCGTCCGCGACATCGCGCACCCCGGCCTCAGCCATGTCGTGCTCGGCCATTTGAGCGACGATTGCAATGATCCCGTCGTTGCCGCACGCTACATCCGTCAGGCGCTCGATTCTTCCGGTGCGAACGATGCACGCGTCATTTGCGCCGAACGTCACAAACCGACACCGACGATCGAAATTGTGCGCCGTCGCAGCAGTGCTGGCGTGAGCTTCTGCGTGGCCTCGGCGGATCCTGCCGGACAACTGGCGTTGTTTTAAAAGATGAACACACCCCTCATCGTCCGCAGTCTGCTGGCGCTCCTCTTGATCGTTGCTTTGTGGCTCACATGGTGGGTTTTCGGGCGTTCACCCGAGGCGCAGGTGCGCGCGGCCCAGGCGAATTTGATCGAAGCGGTCGAAGATCGCGACTGGGACGAGGTGGAGGGGCTGCTCGCGGATAATTACACTGACGCCTACGGCCATACCCGTGCCTCCGCGCTTCAGGACGGGCGCAAATATCTCAGTGGCTTCTTCACGCTGACCTTGAAGACGGATCAAACGACGATCCGGGCCGCGAAAGGACAGGGCATGGTGAGCATGATGATCCGCCTCGAAGGCAATGGCGCTGGTTACAGCCAGATGGTTCTGGGACACGTCAACCAGCTCACCGAGCCGTGGATTTTTCACTGGAGCAATCCCGGGCGCTGGCCGTGGGACTGGCAGGTGAACATGATCCACAACGATCAGGTTCGTTAATCGCCGCCTTTCTGGGCCTTGCCGGTCATGGGCACGAACCGCACCGGCAGCACGGCGGTTTTGCGCAGGCCATCCGCCTGTTTCTTCAGCAGGTAAAGCTCCTGCCGCCCGCTTTCCTCGCCCACTGGAATGATCATGCGTCCGCCTGTTTTGAGCTGATCGATGAGCGGCTGCGGGATGTTCTCCGGCGCGCAGGTGACGATCACAGCGTCGAACGGCGCCTGCTCCGGCCATCCGGCGTAGCCATCGCCAATGCGCACCTTCACCTTGTCGTAACCGAGGCGTTTCAATGTCTCCTGCGCCTGTTCGCCCAGAGGTTTCACGATTTCGATGGAGAAGACCTGCGCACCCATCGCCGCCAGCACCGCAGCCTGATAACCACTGCCGGTGCCGACCTCCAGAATGCGTTCTCCGGGCTGCGGATCGATGACCTCGGTCATGAAGGCCACAATGTAGGGCTGTGAGATCGTCTGCCCGTGGCCGATGGGCAGCGGCCCGTCCTCATAGGCACGTGAGCGCAGATCCTCCGGCACAAATTCGTGCCGCGGCACGCTGCGCATGGCGTCGAGCACGCGCTTGTTTTGAATGTCACGCCCGGCTGTCATGAGTTGTTCGCGGACCATGCGCTCCCGCTGGGGTTGAAAGTCGCCTGCTTTTGTCAGTGTCTGGGCTTCGCAGCAGCCGGACATTGCCACGGCTGCAATGGCGACGACACGGGCGGCTGGCAGGGCAGGGAACATGGCACCTTAGGGTACGCCGTGACCCATGGCCGCCTGCCATAAACCGTACCAATCTTCGCGTTCCAGTTGGATGCCGGCGGCCTGGGTGACGGCCTGGATGCGTTCGAGCTTGTTGGTGCCGATGATAGGCAACGGCAACGACGGATGTGCCATGATCCAGGCGTAGGCGAGCTGATCCAGCGTGGCTCCACCGTATTTGGCGGACAGTTCAGCAGCTTTCGCGTGCAACCGGGCTGCGGCGGCATCGTCCTTGTTCATTAGCACACCCTTGGCCAGTGGCGACCACGCCATGGGCAGGATGCGGTGGCGCTGGCATTGATCCGCAGTGCCGTCGTAAATCGGGTCCATGTGCAGCAGGCTGAACTCGATCTGGTTCGTCACCAGCGGCTGGTCCATGCGCGAGTTTAGCAGCTCGAACTGATGCACGTTGTAGTTCGAGACGCCGGCGCTGCGGATTTTGCCGTCTTTGAGCAGCTTGTTCAGTCCGACGGCCGTTTCATCCGCGCTGGTCAGCCAGTCGGGGCGATGCACGAGCAGCAGGTCGATGTGGTCGATGCCCATGAAGCGCAGCGACTTCTCGGCGCTCTTGATGATGCGGGCGGCGGTGACGTTGTAGTGCGCGACTTTGCGGTCGGGATGAAACTCACACGGCACATAGATGCCGCATTTGGTGACGATCTCGATCTTGCTGCGGAAGGCGGGGTCGAGCTTCAAAGCGCCGCCGATGGCCTCCTCGACCTTGTAGCCGCCGTAGATCTCCGCCGTGTCCAGCGTGGTGATCCCCATGTCAGCGCAGGCCTTGAAGCGGTTCAGCAGTGCTTGGGGAGTGCAGTTGGCCTTGTCCTCATCATCCAGGATGCGCCAGGTGCCATAGATGAGACGGGAGAATTCAGGGCCGTTGGGGGCGATGCGGTGGCGTGTGATCATGCGTGGATGATCTTTGCTGCCCACACGTCATCCGACAAACAAAAAACGGCATCTCTCGCGAGATGCCGTTCAGAAACGTTTTGCCGTTAAAATCAGGCAGGCTTGGTCAGCGCACCCACTTTGAGTGCCAGACGGCTCTTGAAGCGGGAGGAGGTGTTCTTCTTGAGCACCTTGGTCTTGGCGGCCTTGTCGGAGGCGGCGGAGAATTCGCTCAGGCAGGCGGCGGCGGCGGCGGCATCTTTCTTCTCCACAGCGGCGAGCACCTTCTTGCGCAGGGTGCGGATGCGGTTTTTCACCGTCTGGTTGTGAGCGGTGCGGACCGTGGTTTTGCGGATGTCTTTTTCTGCGGAACGAATGTTGGCCATAAAGGGGGCGGGGGAAAGGGCGGCGAGAATAGGACGCCACCCCCACCCTGTCAAACTGGAATCCTGCCCATGAGCAGTCGTCAGGTTTTGCTTGGCTCTGCCGGGCAAATCCGGTAGAACCTCGACCATACCGCCATGATCGAAGTCGAAATCTACGCCCCCGGCCTCCGTGCGGAGTCCACCGTGATGCAGCTCCGCAACCAGATGGACCACTTTCCCAAGGTCCGCTACAAGGTCGATACCCGGCACGACCTCGTCTATTTCGAGATCGACAA
>CAMCWM010000021.1 GCA_945882215.1 Akkermansia muciniphila
TCATCCCAGAAGCGCAACCACTGAATATTGATTCAAGACGCGCTCTGTTACTGGTTGCAGGTGCGTGGTCAGGGAAAACAAAAAGGGGAAAATAGAAATGGGAAATCAGATCCGAATTTCAGCTTTTCCAAGTAAAAGCCGGGTTTGACCCCATTACATCCGTGACGGGGGCTCTTCATGGTGCAGTTCGCTCGATGCAACCCCTCACCCGAGGGACCATGGAGCCAACCAACCCCCACCCTATGAAACCCACACTGTTCACCCTCGCCTTCGCGCTCATCGCCTCCTCCGCCGTCATCGCGCAGGATAGCACCACCACCAAGACCACCACGGTCCAGGCGGACGGTTCCACCGACACCACCATCAAGACCACCACCAGCAACGGCACCCTCACGGAGTACGTTCCCGGAACCACCTTCATCCTGAAGGAAGTCACCGGCCCGGTGACTTATGTCTATGGCAAGACCGTGGCCTACGTCACCAAGAGCGGCAAGGTCATCACCCAGGACATGCTGAACACCCGCATCCGCGTCGGCAATCCCGTGAGCGTTCACTACGTCACCGACGGCAACAACCGCGTCATCAGCCGCGTCGTCGTGGACGATTGATCGCTTCACTATTTTCTGGCCAGGGCCCCCACAGCAGGCCGTGACCATGAACGTGTCGGCACCTCCTCCGAGGTGCCGATTTCGTTGGTGGCCTCCTCATGCACGCAGACAAAGACCCGCCGGTCCGGTGCGCGTTGAAAACGCCACCCTCCCGCCGGATGGCGCGCCGCAGCGCGTTGCAGATTTCGCAATTCGATCGTCACCGTCTCCCGGCCATACACGCGCAGCGTGCCTTCCGTGCCGCGCAGTTCCTCCAGGGACAGCGTCAGCGGCCAGAAATGCGCCTCGCTCATCCCCTCCAGCCAGTCGGTGTGCCCGATGATGGGAGGGCGGCCCTGGATGGACGAGACTGGCGGGGACGCGGGCTGCGGCAGGCAGCGTGGAATAAGGAGAGGAGGGGAGGGAGACTTTTAACATGTGGGTAGTATTCGCCACGCTGGCCGTCATTTCTAGCCGACTGTGGCCTCCTGATGCCACGTTCAGGGTGATGGCGGAGGCGATGCGGCTCCCAAAGCCCTGATGATGAGCGTGATGCGCTGGCTGGCGCACTCAGTGGCGGGAAGTCGTGCGAAGCAGTAGGGGGCGGGGGGCGGCTTTCTTCAAGGCCTTTGTAGCGGGCTCGCCAAGACCTAGTGCGTCCAATTCTCATTTTTGAATCCACGGATGGATCATGGCGTTACGAGAAATTTACCCGAAAATTTAGAGATTTTACTTTATTTCATGAGCGCGCGGGTTAACCCATCCGGCGATCCGGCGGCGGCGCTGGGGCAGCACAAACAACAACACACTCAAATGAAACGAACACTCCGCTCATTCCTCCTCCTGGCTGTCACTGCGGTGATGGCTTCCACGGCACAGGCCGATCCGGTCGCCTACAACTTCTCCGGCACCAAGATCTATGGTTACGACTATAACCAGAATCTGAACCTCGGCACCACGATCGTGGGAACCGTCACGCTGGATCCTGATCAAGCGGCCAGCTACATTTCTGACTATTGGTGGTACGGCTCCGGTCAATACGGCCAATGGGTGGACGGTGCATTCTCCATCGACGGCATCACCGACACCGGTCATGTCACCGGGACCGCTTTGGGCGGTGGGACCACCTATTACGCGAACTATGACTTGCAGGATTATTATTATTATTATGGGATGTTTTCCCAAGACCAAATTGTGTGGTATGGAAATTCTTATGTGGGTGACACGAGCACCTACAAACAGATCTACTTATACAGCTACTCTTACAATAACTTGGATGGCGATGGCCTTGCCGAAGTCGCTGATCCGTGGGAACCCCTGGCTGACGACTACCACTACGTCGAGATCTATGAGAGCAGCTACAACTACCTGACGGGCGAGTCTAGATACGGCTACACCGGGTACCAGCTCGACTCCTTTGAAGGTGGCACACCGCCGGACACCACCCCGCCGACTTTCACCAGCCTGACCCCTTCGACCGCCGTGCTCTGGCCGCCGAACCATCAGATGGTGGAGATCACGCTGACCGCTGAGACCAGCGACAACGTGGGCGTCGTCTCGACGAAGATCCTCTCCGCCACCAGCAGCGAGGCTGACAACGGCCTGGGCGACGGCGACACCGCCGGCGACATCGAGATCACTGGCGACCTCACGCTTAGTCTGCGCGCCGAGCGCTCCGGCAAAGGCAGCGGCCGCACCTACACGATCACCGTGGAAACCGCTGACGCCGCTGGCAACACGGCGCAGAAGACCACGACGGTCAGCGTGCCGAAGAGCAAAGGCAAATAAGCCCGCGCTTCTGACCTGATTCTCTCCCAAAAGCCGCATTCTGCCCGTCAGAGTGCGGCTTTTTCATGTTTCACTCCCATGCACCAACCGCAGCCTTTCTCGTGAGAGGAAGGGAGGCGCGGAGCTTACTTCGCGGCTTTGGCGGCGGTTTTGCGCGCTTTTTTCGCCGGGGGCTTCGCTTTGACGGGGGCAGGCTGGACGAGGGAGTCGGAGAGATGGTCGAGGGACTTCGCGAGATTCTGCTCGAGGTGGGTGAGCGCCTTGGCAAAGCTGTCGGCCTTCTTGCGCACGAGCTTGAGGGCCTGGGAAGTTTTCTTCCGCAGGCCTTTCTCGCCTTTCTGCCGCCACTCATCCAGCACCTCGCGCGCCTGGTTGGCGTGGGTCGTGGTGGCCTGGAGTTTCTCCTCCAGGGCGGTGATCAACTTGTGGGCTTGTTCAAAATTGATTTTCATGGTGGTGCGAAGGGTTGGGTGAAGACGGTGCGCTGCGAGGGATATCCGCCGCCGCAGTGCCAGTGTCAGCACACGGAGCATGCACGCAAGGAGGCAGTTAAGGAAAACAGGGCGGCCAGGGCGTGCGCTTTGATGAACGGTGATGACACCGTTGGCAGCCTGCCTCTTGAGACCGCGTGACTGGAGGCTTAAAGGCAGGGCGGGATTACTCACGCGAGCACGCGAAAAGGCCGGCATTCACGCGGTTGTCATCTTGTGTGAGCGTCCTAACCTGCGGGTTGATCATGCCGCTCCCTATTCCAGGCTTTCGCTGGTGCTTCGCCGTCTGTTGCCTTGTCGGCGGCTGGTTGGTGGCCGATCTCCGGGTCTTCCAGGGGCCGGTGCATGGGTGGTGGATGCAGGGCATGGGAGGAGCATGCGTGGCGGAGGTGGCTGGCCTGCCTGTCACCCGAATGGACCTGGAGGAGGCTTTGCGGGCGCATCTTTGGCGGCAGCATGAAGCGTGGGCGGCGCTCGGCACCGAGGCGCGGCAGCAAACGCGCCTACGGGTGCTGGAATCCCTCATCGATGAGCGCCTCATCCGCACCAGCCGCCTCAAGGACGGCCCCGCCAAACCGCCACCGCCTGCCGAGGCCCGGCGTGAGGTGGACTACATGCGGAGACAGTTCGCCAATGCTGCCGAGTATCCCGTCCGCCTCACCGCCCAACGGCAGACGCAGGCGTCTCTCGATGCGGCGATCCGGGACGCGCAGATCGATGAGGCGTGGATCGCTGAGAAAAT
Organism: Akkermansia muciniphila; assembly: GCA_945882215.1. GTDB lineage: Bacteria > Verrucomicrobiota > Verrucomicrobiia > Verrucomicrobiales > Verrucomicrobiaceae > Prosthecobacter. The sequence continues at coordinate 3,609 of CAMCWM010000021.1, forward strand.
CGCCCCTCGCCTGGCCGAGGTCACGGCGAAGGAGGTACGGGCCTGGTATGAGGAGTTCAAGGAGACGCTGCGCATCCCGCAGGCGCATCATGCGGCGCATCTTTTCCTGACAAGGCATGACCCGACGAAACCGGATCGTGAAGCGGAGATGCGCGAGATCCACCGCCAGGTTGTCGCGAAGGAGAAAACCTTCGCCGCGCTCGTGGCGGAGCATTCTGATGACGACCGAACCCGGAAAATCGGCGGTGATCTGGGATGGTTCACACGTGCGCGCATGCCAGCGGACTTCATGGCTGCGGTGGAGAATCTGAAGGTCGGGCAATTCAGCGCACCGGTGCCGACGAAGCTGGGCTGGCATCTCATCCTCGTGATGGAGCGGCGTGAAGCGCGCCTGCCGAAGTTTGAGGAGGTAAAGGACGAAATTCTTGCGCTGCTGACCAGCCAGCGCCGCGAGGAGGCGATCAAGCGTTTGCTCGCTGAACTGCGGCAGGCAGCGGGTAAATCGCTGATTTATCACCCGCAGGTTATTGACCGCGCCGAACCTGCGCCCTAAATGCCGCGCATGAAACAAAACGTGGGCATTCTTGGTCTGGGCATCATCGGCAGTCGTGTGGCGGAAAACCTGCGCAAGGCAGGGCATGAAGTCTTTGTCTGGAGCCGCAGCGCCCGCCCCGTGCCGAATTTCCTTTCGTCTCCGCGTGAGGTTGCCGAGGCCGCAGGCATCATCCAAATCTTCGTGCGGGACAGCGCGGCGCTCATTGAGGCCATTGAAGACATGAAACCCGCGCTGAAGGCCGGACATCTCGTGATGAACCACGCCACGGTGAGCAAAAAAGCCACCTTGGAGGCGGCAAAGCTCGTCGAAGCCACCGGCGCCGCGTTTCTCGACGCGCCCTTCACCGGCAGCAAGATGGCCGCGCAAAATGGCAAGCTCTGCTACTACATCGGCGGCAGCGATTTGATGCTCGAACGCGCCAAGCCGGTGCTGGAGGCCAGTGCGGCCAAGATTCTGCCGCTCGGCGGTGTGGGTGACGCGATGGTGCTCAAGATCGTCACCAACCTCGTCTCCGCCGTCATCGTCGAGGCTGTCGCCGAAGCCGCTGCCATAACGAAGGCCAGCAACATCCCGCTGGAGCGACTGCATGAGGCACTGGAGTCAAACGCCAACTATTCCACGCTCATCGGCATGAAGCTGCCCGCCATCATCAAGGGCGACTTCGAGCCGCACTTCAGCCTGCGCAACATGCTCAAGGACGCCGACTTTGCCCGTGAACTGGCCGCCGAGGCCAAGCTGAATGCCCCCGCGCTCGATTGCACCGCCGCCGCCATGCGCGCCGGAGTGGATGCCGGGAAAGGGGATCTCGATTTCTCGGTGATCGGGCAGCGCTGATCAGGCAGGGCTTGAGCGCCTTGCGAACCATTTCCGAATCTCCTCCGCCCACAGCACGCTGCTGCCGATGAGGCCGAGGAGGAAGAAGTCTCCCAGCGGGATTGGGACGGTGTGGAAAACGTGGTTGAGCGTGTCGGTGTAGATGACGAGCAGATGGAGCAGATTGCCGAGCACGAGGCCGCCGACGAGCCAGACATTTTTGAACACGTCGAGGTTGAGGGAGGACTTGAGGGCGCTGCGGCAGTTCAGAACGTTGAACCACTGGCTGATGGCGACGAGCGTGAAGGTTTCCGTCTGCACGAGTTCAAACGGTGCGCCGCTGTTCAAGCGCCAGACAAAGAAGCCGAAGATGGCAGCCACGCTGGTCGTGGCCATGAGCAGCATGCGCTGCCACATGGGGCGGGTGATGAGCGGCTCGCCCATCGGCGTGGGTTTGCGGCGCATTTCATCGCCTTCCAGGCCTTCCATGATGAGATTCACGGTCACGGTTCCTTCCGTGACAATGTTGATCCACAGGATCTGCACGGCAGCCAGGGGCAGGGGATAGCCGGCCAGCAAGGCGAGCAGCAGCACGACGACTTCATCAATGGAGGTGGTGAAGAGGAAGAGCACGACCTTCTTGAGGTTCTGATACACGAGGCGGCCTTCTTCGACGGCTTTGACGATGGTGGCGAAGTTGTCGTCGGTGATGACGATCTTGGCCGCGCCCTTCGCCACTTCAGTGCCGGTGATGCCCATCGCCACGCCGACATCGGCGGTGGCGAGCGCGGGGGCGTCGTTCACGCCGTCGCCGGTCATCGCCACGACCTGCTTCTGCGACTGGAAGGCTTCCACGATGCGCAGCTTCTGCGCCGGATGCACACGGGCGAAGACGGAGATGCGGTCCAAGCTCGCGCGCAGGTCGGGTTCGGACATGGCTTCGAGTTCCGCGCCATCCACGGCGATGTCACCAGGCCGTGCGATGCCCAAAGCGGTCGCGATGGCGAGTCCGGTGGCCTTGTGATCGCCCGTGACCATCACGGGGCGAATGCCTGCGACGAGACACTCCTCGACTGCGGCTTTCGCCTCGTCGCGTGGCGGGTCCATCTGCCCGAGCAGGCCCAGGAAGCGCAAACGGCCGCGATAAGGCTCAAAACCGGCCGATTCATCGAGCGCGGCGTCATTCACCTCCGCCACCGCCAGCACTCGAAGTGCCTGCGTGGCGAGATCGGTGGCGGTTTGATGCGTTTTGGCCAGGTCGAGCGTCGAGGGATCGCAGAGATCGAGCAGCATCTCGGGCGCACCTTTGAAAACGATGTGCCCGCTTGCCCCGTGCCCGTTTTGCGTCGCCATCATTTTCGTGGTGGCATCAAAGGGGATCTCGGCGCGGCGTGGCGAGTGATGGCGCAGCGTTTCCGGCTCCACGCAGCCTTTGAGCGCGACGGTGAGCAGCGCGGACTCGGTGGGATCACCCAAAGCACGCCAGCGGGAGTCTTCGGCATCCGGCGGCACGAGCTGCGCGTCGTTGCAGAGCACCACGGCCTCCAGCAGCGACTTCACTGCGGCGTCATCGGGCGCATTGATTTCTTTGCCATCGACACTGAGCCTGCCTTCCGGCGAATAGCCTGCACCGGTGACCTTGACGCTGCGGCCATCGGGCAGGATGAGCGTGGTGACGGTCATCTCGTTCTTCGTGAGCGTGCCGGTTTTGTCGCTGCAAATGATGCTGGTCGATCCCAGCGTCTCCACCGCCGCCAGACGGCGCACGATGGCTCCGCGCCGGGCCATGCGCTGCATGCCGACCGCGAGCGCGATGGTCATCGCCACCGGCAGACCTTCGGGCACCATCGAGACCATCTGGCTGATCGCCACCATGAAGATCTCGCCGAAGGGAATGCCGCGCATCAACCCAAAGGCGAGCACGAGCGCAAACAGCACGATGGAGACCACCACCAGCAACTGGCCGAACTGGTGCAGCCGCAGTTCCAGAGGTGTCTTGGGGTCCGCCGCCGTGGCGGTGAGCTTCGCAATCTTGCCGACCTCGGTTTGCAATCCGGTGGCGACGATGACCGCGCGTCCACGGCCCGCCGTGAGATGCGTTCCGGAATAGATCATGTTTTTGCGATCGCCGAGGCCCGAGTCTTCCGGCAATTCGTCTGTATGCTTCAAAACTGGCAGAGATTCCCCCGTGAGCGCGGCTTCGGTGGCCTCCAGGGCGGCGGCTTCGAGCAGACGCGCATCCGCGCTGACGGCATCTCCGGCGGCGAGCAAAACAATGTCTCCCGGCACCACATCGCGGGCCTCGATGATGGATTCGGTGCCGTCCCGCACCACGCGCACTTTGAGAGACGACATCTTGCGCAACGCCTCCATGGAATGCTCCGCCCGTCCTTCCTGCAAAGCGCCGATGACCGCGTTTACCAGCACCACGACGAGAATGACGACCGCATCGCTTGAATGCCCCATCACAAACGCGATCACCGCCGCGACGAACAGAATGTAGATGAGCGGACTGGCAAACTGCGCCGCAAACACCTTCCACATCGGCTTGTGAGCGGCCTCGGGCAGCTCGTTCGGGCCATGCTGAGTCAGACGTGCGGCGGCCTCGGCGGCGGTCAAACCGGAGCGGGCATCTGTTTGCAGGGTGCTCAGTGCGTTTTCGACAGTCCCAGCGTGCCAGTTGAGAGAGGTTTGCGCAGGCATGGAGGGATGATAGGACACATGCCTTACGTCTGCCATGCCATGTTTGTGCCGCTCTTGTTCGTGGCGCAGTTTTTCGTTTGTTCTGAGCGGACTGCCTTTAGGGGGGCCTCCTCGCAGCATACCGTTTCTCACAATCCTGGGCAGTCGTCATTCCAATCGGCGGCGGCAAGCTCTGATTCCGTTGTGAAATCTTCCAAGTTCCAGCGCAACCGTCCATCTGCGGCGACACAGGGCGGCAGCGAATGTGGATAGTAGAACGTGTGAAGACCCGCCATCTGGCCATAGCCCAGATGCCGGCCTTCCACCACGGTGCCGCACACCTGCCTCAGCAGGCAATGCTCCGTGCCCACCCATGGACAGGGCAGCGAGCAACCTTGTTTGGAGGCACAATCGTTCATGCATGGTTGGTGTTTTGCCGAACTGCGGAGTTTCTCCGGTCGTGTTCTATCTAAAAGGAGTGACACCACGTGTCCATCCGCAGAAGCGCGAGATGTGGCATACTGGAATCCACTAGACCGGGCAGCATTGTGCTCAGCGTCAGGAATGAGTGGACGCTGGTTTGAACGTGGGCTGGCAGCAGAGTTCGAAGGCCTTCAGCAGGCCGAGTCCTAGCAGGGCGGGTGGCAACAGCGTCACGGCAAGCGTTGTGAGCGGGCGAACCATGGCGCGCGTGGGCAGCAGTTTGAGGAGCAACCCAGCGCCCATGGCGGCGGCGACTGCTTTGGTCGGTTCACGACGCACATAAGCTTCCGTCCGTTCCAAAGCGCGCTGAAGGCAAAGCTCGGCGGGATGTGGCGGGTCACGATCATTCATGGCGCGTGATGGTGGATGAGTGTCAGCGTCCGCCGCGTGCGGATTTTGCTTTCGGGCTGGCTTTCAACTGGCGGATGCCCCGGTCTTCCCGCAGATCTTTGGACTGCTTGAAGTTGTTATCGTGTTTCCGGGGCCGTTTGGCTGTCTCGCTGTGGTTTGCCCCGAGCTTGCGGGGGAGTGGAGGCGTCGCGGCTTCAGGCGCGGTGTCGTTTGTGGATGTGGTCTTCGTTTTCATGGTGGTGGAGTCAGGTTAGCGGAGCATGGGACGGCGGCTTCTCGTGGTTTGGCGATTGTCGGGCGGATCATGTGCTGGCTGGAGAGGCGGGCGCCTTCGCCTCAGCCTGGTCGATGTCTTCAAACGACCTCCGCACCGTTTCTATTTGCTGCCGGTAGTGCTCGGCGTCGCCGTAGTCGAAAAAGTGGCGGTAGCGGCTGTGCATGGACTTCATGCGCAGGGCATGCTTGATGGGACACCAGTACTGTTCGGTTCGGGCGGCTATCTCGGTAGCGCAGGCGATCACGCCGTTGGCATAGCCACAGTACTCGCAGTTGAACTTTTCCGCCCAGTTCAGGTAGGCCAGATGCCGCCGGTCCAGCCGGATGTAGTCGCCGCGTTTCACCTTGGGGATGCCGTAGATCGGGAAGCAGACGGCCTGATAGATCGTCATGAACAGATCCATGAGCGCAATGGGGATGATGCACGACCAGATCACCGGCGTGGTGAGCAGGATCATGAAGCGCGAGTCGCGGATGTAGGCGGCGAACTTCTTCACCAGCAGTTTGTGCCGCGCCCGCGCCTCCTCGGTGAAGCGCACCTTGCCGCGTCGCACCTCGTAGAAGAATTCCACCTCCTTCTTTTGCAGTTCACGCAGGATGTCCTTCTCCAGCAGGTGCATTTTTTCCAGCATTGAGTCGAGGGAGTCGTTCATGAGCGTGAAATCATTTCTATTTTGAGTCTGATGCCCACAACGATGCCTGGCGATGACAAAAGCAGGCGCAGGGTGGTGTTTTTAAGCGCAGCATTGTCCGGGAATGTTGCAGACGGGGCACGCGGGAAGGTTTACAAGAATCGTCAACCAGACAGCACACATGAAATCTTCCGGCTCTTCAAGCATCAGGACCGCTGGTCCCCGAACATCACCGACAAATCTTTGGCTGATGATGGCAGCCGTTCTGCTGTCCGGCTGCGCCGGGCACATGAATGTGAGTGAGAAGATGATGTGGTCCACCTATCCGCTGGCCACGCAGAAAGGGGAGGCGACAGGATTTGTCATCAACTTGCGCGATGCACGGGTGCCCGGTGGCATGCTGCCGGTCGTCTTCACCTCGGTGCATGTGCTCGACACCGTCGGTCGTGGGCCGTTGATCATCGGCATCCGAAAGTTGGATGAGAATGGCGAGGCGCAGGTTTCCCTCCTCGCCTTCAATCCGACCGGGGCGCAGGGCAGGGAGCGCTTTTACGTGCGCCATCCGCAGCATGATCTCGCGGCTTTCGCACTGCGTCTGCCTGAGGAAATCGCCGAACGCGCCAAGATGGCGTCTTTTCTGGATGAGCGAATGCTTGCGCGCGACGGCAGGCACCTGCGCTCCGGAGTGGAGGTTTCCTTCCTGGGCTATCCTGAGGTGCTGCCCGGCACGGAGGGCGCGTTTCCGGTGTTGCGCAGCGGCAGGGTGGCCTCCTATCCGGTGGGGACGTCACAGGCGCATGGGCGGTTTCTCATCAATTCCGATGTTTATCCCGGTGACAGCGGCGCGCCGGTGTTCATCGCAGGGCGTGGCAGTCGTCCCGAACTGGTGGGCATGATCATCCAGCGCATCGGTCCTAAAGCGCAAACCTTCTCGCACCTTGCCGTCGCAGTCGATGCGGATGCGATCCGTGAAACGCTGGAGCTGCTGGCGGCCAGAGAAAGGCGGCTGGCAAGTGTGGTGGAAGCAGAGCCAGCCCGGCCAGCGCACAAGGATCGTTGAGGAATCGTTGGGCACAGGCACAAGGCTGCCTTTGCTCAGAAGTCGCTCATGGGCGGCCAATCCAAGGTGACAAGCCCTCCTCTCCCACGCGTATCATTTCAAGCGCAATGAAGTCCAGTGTTGCCGGGCTCTGCATGCCCCGCATATACTCCCAATCCTCACCAGGAGGAACCATGAATACCCTCGAAGTTCCCCAACCGACGCTAACACCAAGTTTTCCCTCCGTCTCCGAATGGAAGGCCATCGTCGCCGAGTTTCAAAAACCCTCGCTCAACCGTGCCATCTGGCAGCTTGTGAACACCCTCGTTCCTTATGCCGCGCTTTGGTATGCCATCTACCTCGCGTTCAGCGTCTCGTGGTGGCTGGTCATCGGGCTGGCCGTGCTCGCGGGCGCGCTCCTGGTGCGCGTGTTCATCATCTTCCACGACTGCGGACACGGGTCGTTTTTCAAATCACGCCTGGCCAATGACATCACTGGTTTCATCACCGGCATGCTGACTTTCACCCCCTACTACCAGTGGCGCTGGGAGCATTCGCTGCACCACGCCACCACGGGCGACCTCGACCGTCGTGGCATCGGCGATGTGTGGACCATGACGGTGCAGGAGTATCTCGAATCCTCGCGTTGGAAGCGCTTCGCCTACAAGCTGGCGCGCAATCCCATCGTGCTGTTCCTCATCGCGCCCTTTGTCCTCTTTGTCCTGCTGCAGCGCATCCCCAACAAGCGCGGCGACAGCCGGGAAAAGTGGTCGGTGTGGTACATGAACCTAGCGCTTCTCGGCATGATCCTCGCTTTCTCGTGGGTCTTCGGGGCGGTTCACTATCTCATCGTTCAAGCCATCATCACAGGGGTGGCCGGGGTCTTGGGGGTGTGGTTGTTCTACATCCAGCACCAGTTTGAAGACGCCTACTGGGAGCATCATGAAGAGTGGGACTACACGGCCGCCGCGCTTCAGGGATCCTCGTTCTACAAGCTCCCGCGTGTGCTCCAATGGTTCTCGGGCAACATCGGCTTCCACCACATCCATCATCTCAGCTCCCGCATCCCGAACTACCATCTGGAGCGCTGTCACAATTCCCATCCCATCTTTCAGCAGGTCAAGCCCATCACCATCCGCATCAGCCTCAAATCGCTGGCCTACCGTCTGTGGGATGAGCAGCATAAGAAGCTCGTCGGTTACCGCCGCATGCGTGAGATCCGCCGTGAAAAGGCCGCAAGCGCCGCCGCTGCCGCCAAGAAGCAGGAATCCGGTGAAGGCACCGGCACGAGCGGGAATGGCACCTCCCATTGACCTCATGCCAGCGGAAACGCCGTCATGCCCGTGGCCTCAATGAGGTCCGGGTAGCGTTTTTGCAGGTGTTTCCACAGCGCGTTCAAATCGCGGTAATCCTGCAGCCAGCGCAGCAGCAAAAGGTCCATCACCGCGCCCTCCGTCCAGTCCAAGGTCTGGGTGAAACCCGTCACCAGCGCCACCTCGGTCTCGGCGACGAAGCGTGCCAGCCGTTCTTCATCAATCTGCACCGTGCTGCAGCTCGCGACATGCACCACCCATCCGGCAAACTTTCTGCCCATCAGGGTGGCCAGGCTCTCGAGCGAGACCACCACGTGTTTCGCCAGCTCGATCTTCCCGGGATCTCCGTGGAAGGCCAGCACCAGGATGCCATAGGATTTCTTGCGACAGACGAGGCCCAGATTGTGCCGCAGCTCCGCCTTGGTGTTGCAGGTGAGGTAGATGAACTTCGTGCTCGTGGTCCGTGCCGTCAGTTCCAGGATGGGCAGCACGCTCAAACGATGCTCCAGTTCCTCGGTCCACAGGGCTTCGAGGCAGACGATGTTTTTGAGATAGAGCGGAACACGTGGCATGGCGCACTGGAGAGAACTTGAGGCGCGGACACCGTCTGGCACAAGAGTTGTTTCGTGTTGCCCGGCAAGAACGAGGGCAGGGGAGAGATTTGGGCTCTCACACCCACCTCCAAGAGCCATCCTCTGCTGAGTTTGCCTTCTGGAAGGGCTTTCAGTCGGAGGGTTTTGGTCGTGAGACAGGAGATCTATGCCGTCAGGAGTGACTCAACCGCTCAACTTGGCCAACATTGTATCGTTAGGTTGGTTAAATTATTTGTTCACAGTTAATTGTGTGATTTATCACGCCCAGAACGGAACTCGCAAAGACCGCAAAACTCGACCGCAACTTACCCAGATTCAGCAATGATGAGCGCTCGACACGGGTGGCGAGCTTCCAGAAAGACCCGAACTACCGCAGCTTCCTGATCAGCCTCAAAGCTGATGGCTACGGCCTGAATCTGACCGCAGCAGACCCGCGTGAACTGCTGGCTGAGGCCAAAGGAAGAACCTCAACAGGTAGGCTTGATTTACACACTCAAACGGCACCGCCACCGAAATTCGAATACTGGACTGGAAATTCGAATATTCCTCCATATCCAATGCCCAGATGGCAACCATTGAGAAAATTAACGAATCTCAAGCAAATCACGTAATCGCCACCCAAGAGGGTCAATTTGCCGACGTGAAGGCTATTGAAATCACCCCCGGCAAACTCACGAGAACAATCTCAGCATTCGCAAATAGCGACGGCGGAGAGCTTTACATCGGGATCTCGGAAAGTGAAGACACAGCAAAGACTCATTTTTGGCGTGGTTTTCTAGACCCAGAAGCAGCGAACGCTCATTTAAATACGTTTGAGCAATATTTCCCGCTCGGAGTGGACTATCAGTATGAGTTTTTGCAATGCGATGCGGTGCCTGGACTGGTGCTTCATGTGACAGTGAACAAGACGCAAGGCATCGTTCAGGCTTCGAATGGCACCCCATATATCCGCCGTGGTGCGCAGAATCTTCCAGTTATGGGAAACGAGGCGCTTAGGCGCTTGGAGTTTTCGAAAGGAGTGGTGTCTTTCGAGTCCTATGTGACTGATGCCCCCGCCGAGACCGTGATCGCCTCGCCGGTCCTCGCCGCTTTCCTCACCGAGATGGTTCCTACCGCACACGCTGAGCCGTGGTTGCGCAAACAACGACTGCTACGAGATGGAAGGCCAACAGTAGCCGGAGTTCTTTTGTTTGCGGAAGAACCGCAAGCGATACTACCCAAGCGATGTGGCATTAAGGTTTACCGTTACAAAACGCGAGACGCGGACGGTTTTCGGGATGCCCTGGCGTTCGATCCTAAAACAGTGGAGGGGTGCCTTATTGATCAGATCAAAGAAGCCGTGAGGCTGACAACGGAGATCACCGAAAGAAGTCCCCAACTTGGAGAAGGCTCGCTTGAGGAATTCAAGTATCCAAACGAAACGCTTCACGAGATCATCACAAACGCTGTCATACATCGCGATTACAGTATCGCTGACGATGTTCATATTCGAATCTTTGACAATCGCATCGAGGTAAAAAGCCCTGGCAGGCTACCGGCGCACATCACCGCGAATAATATTCTAAATGAGCGTTTTGCTAGAAATGGAGCCGTGGTTCGACTGCTGAACAAATTCCCAAACGCACCGAATAAGGATGTCGGCGAGGGGCTAAAAACAGCCTTCGCGGCAATGTATAACTTTGGCTTGAAGGCGCCTGGCATCACAGAAGAAGAAAATGCCGTCGTCGTCATAATCAATCATGAGCCGCTGGCGTCTCCAGAGGAAGCCATCATGGAGTATCTTGAGACGCATGACACAATCAAGACCCAAGAGGCTCGGGAGGTGGCTCATGTGCGAGACAACCAACTGGTAAGCGTCTTTGCCCGGATGGTGAGAAAGAGACTGATTGAGAAGGTGCCGGAGACGCGAACGCGCGGCACAGCATATCGTAAATTAAACCCGCAAACCACAGAAGGAGACAAGGCGGTTGTTTCCATAAGCAAGCCCGAAGCGCTGGCGTCGATGGGGTATATGGCGGACGCCATAATGAAGTATCTTGAGACGCATGGCACAATCAAGAACGCGGACGCTCGGGAGGTGGCTGGTGTGCAACCACACCGAATGCAAGCCGCCTTTCAACTGATGGTGAGAAAGGGGCTGATTGAGAAGGTGCCGGGGACGCGGACGCGCGGCACCGAGTATAGGAAACTATAGCAGCCGCTGAATTACCACACTCAAACGGCACCGACGCCTCACACGTGGACTTTACATTGATTGTTTGTAGTTAATAAGAAGTGGTTCGGATCAACTATGGAGCCTTCAAATTGGCTGCCTACCCCACCAGTTTTAGCGTCCGCTTCGCCTTAGCACTCTGGAATGCCGTATCGACGATTTGTTGGCCGATGCGGGAGATGTCGAGGCGGAGTGGCCCGATGAGTGGCGCGCCGGTTTCGAGGTGGTTGATGACGTGCTCGACCGGGTTGCGGTTCGGCGCGTGAACGGGATCGACGGGTACTTCGAATCCTTCGGGCCGGGCGCGGGTTTGGACGCGGATGGTTTTCTCGTAGTCGTAGCAGGAAATCGTGCCGTCGGCGCCTTTGAGGACGAAGCCACATTTCGGCTGCGGCTGGAAGGTCCAGGGATCGGTGAAGGTGCCCCAGCGGGTCTCGCTTTTGCTCAAACCGAAGCTGTAGCGGATCACGGCCACGGCATGCTCATCGACCTCCAGCCCGGCGGGTTCGTCCCAGACGCCGGTGACTTCGAGCGGGGCCTTGCCGCCGAGATGCCAGGTGCCCAGCGTGGTGCCGTAGCCCATGTAGTCGAGCAGCGATCCCCCGCCCTGCGCCTTGCTGTAAAACCAGCTCGCGGCCTTGTCGGCGGCGCTGGGTTCCTTTTCGATCTTGTCGGCACCGTGGTAGAGCGGCCCGCGATTGCCGCCGTGGTGGTGAAACTCGAGCACCTCGCCGATGACGCCTTCCTGGATCAAGCGATGCGCCGTCTGCTGTCCGGCATCCCAGACCAGCGGCCAGTTCACCGTGAGCAGCTTGTCGTGCGGCTGCATGGCGGCGATCATCGCATCCGCCTCGGCCAGTGAACCGGCAAAGGGTTTCTCCATGATGATGTGCGTGCCGAACGGGGCGATTTTTTCCACCCACTCACCATGTTTCGAGGCGGCTGGACAAAGGATGACGATGTCCGGCTTGGTCTGCTCCATGCAGGCACGGTAATCGGTGAACACCTGCTCGTCGCTGAGGCTGAAATTCCGCGTGGCATCCACCAGGCGCTCCGGCTGCTCGTCACAGATGCCGACGATCTCCGCATTCGGATGCTCAAAGCTCTGCCGCAGCAGGTCGCCCATGTGAAAGTGGTCGAAGTTGATGCCCGCGATGCGCCATGGTTTGCTCATAAGTCGCGCATCGAAGCCGAAGCACCGGAGGATGACAATCGAAATCCCCCCTTGCCACACCCCTGCCGCAACCTTTCATCCACTCATGGCCGCCAACGAATTCCGCGACACGCCCGGCCGACTGCTGCTCGGCTGGGCGTTGCTGCTGACTTCGCTGGTCATCCTGGCCTGGCGCATCCACCTCCACCCGGCGGATTACGAGTGGATCGAGTATCCCACCGCGCTCGGTGACACGAACTACTACTCCGCCCTCGGCAAGGATGACCGCTACGAGCCGAACCTGCGCTTCCCCGGCCAGGAAAAAGGCTTGTACCGCCGCGTGGCCGATCCGCTCGAATTCGATGACGCCACGATGCTCAAGCTCGCACTCGATGAGACCGGCAGGCATCTCGTATACCAGCGGGCGGCGGATTCCGGCAACGACAAGGCCCCCGTTTATCTCAAATGCGGCGAGAACCGCTACATGGAGTTCGGCACGCGAAAGTTTTATCCGCCGTACGAGCCGAAAATTGCGCCTTGAAAGGCCCCCTTTGTGCGCACTGAGAATGCGCTTGGCACCCCCGCAAATCTCCCTTTACTCCGCGCCCCGAACCTCCCTCCCTGCCTCTCATGCCCATCGCCCGTGCCCTGCTCTCCGTTTCCGACAAAACCGGCCTTCTCGACTTTGCCAAAGGCCTCGCGGCGCTCGGGGTGGAGCTGCTTTCCACCGGTGGCACGTCCAAGCACCTCAAGGAAGGCGGCCTCACCGTCACCGACGTCTCAGATCACACCGGCTTCCCCGAAATGTTCGATGGCCGCGTCAAAACCCTGCATCCGAAGGTCCACGGCGGCCTCCTCCAGCGTCGTGACAACGACGAGGACAAGCGCAACGCCAAGAAGCACGACATCCCCGTCATCGACCTCGTCGTGGTCAATCTCTACCCATTTGAGCAGACCGTTGCCAAAAAGGACGTCACGCTTGAAGAAGCCATCGAGAACATCGACATCGGCGGCCCGTCCATGCTGCGTTCGGCGGCCAAAAACCACCGCTGGGTCACCGTCGTCTGCGATCCGGACGACTACGCCTCCATTCTGGCCGAGATGAAGGAAAACGCCGGTGACACCACTCTCGGCACCCGCGAACGCCTCGCTTGCAAAGTCTTCCACCGCACCGGCAGCTACGACTCCGCCATCGCCGCCTACCTGAACAAGGAGCAGACCACGCAGAAGACCTTCAATCTCTCCCTGCCCCTCTACTCCGAGCTGCGCTACGGCGACAACCCGCACCAGAAGACCTCGCTCTACGGCAACTTCGGCGACTACTTCGTCAAACTGCACGGCAAAGAGCTCAGCTACACGAACGTCCTCGACATCCACGCCGCCGCCGAGATCGCGCTGGAGTTCCGCCGTCCCACCGTCGCCATCTTGAAGCACACCAATCCCTGCGGCGTCGGCTGCGCGGATGAAGACCTGCGCGAAGCCTGGCAGAAAGCCTTCGAGACCGACAAGCAGGCGCCCTTCGGCGGCGTCATCGTTGTGAACCGCAGCATGACGCTCGGCCTCGCGCGCATCATCTCCGAGATCTTCACCGATGTCATCATCGCGCCCGACTTTGATGCCGACGCCCGCGCCCTGTTGCAGAAGAAAAAGAACCTGCGCCTCATCCAGATGCTTCCCAGCGTCGCCGAAGCCCTCGCCGAGCCGATCATTCGCTCCGCTCCTGGTGGCGTGATGGTCATGGACAGCGATTTCCGTGCGCTGGGACTCGACGATCTCGAAACGAAAGTGAAGACCGTCCGTCCGCCGACCCGCGACGAACTCGAAGCCATGCGCTTCGGCTGGCGCGTGGTTAAGCACGTCAAATCCAACGCCATCGTCTTCGCCACGCATGATCGCACCCTCGCCATCGGTGCAGGTCAGATGAGCCGTGTCGATTCCTGCCGCATCGCCATTTGGAAGGCCAAGGAGGCCGGACTCAGCCTCAAAGGCAGCATCGTCGCCTCCGACGCCATGTTCCCCTTCCCCGACGGCCTCATCGCCGCCGCCGAGGCTGGTGCCACCGCCGCCATCCAGCCAGGCGGCTCCGTGAAGGACGAAGAAGTCATCGCCGCCGCCAATGGGCACAAGATGGCCATGGTCTTCACCGGCGTGCGCCACTTCCTGCACTAGGAGCGGACGCGCCACTGTCAAAGGCACGGGGACCAAGACTCCCGCCTACTTGAACGTGGACGTTTTGGAAGCTGCCAGAGTGGCCATGGTCACGAACTCTTTGCCGTTGGATTCCAGCAGTACGAGCCAGATATAATAGGTGCCCGCAGGCGGGCGGTGTTGTCCACGTCGTTGTAAACGAGGCCGGCCTCGAGCGGTTTCTTTTCCACGCTGCCCATTTCATAATATTTGCCGCCCGCACCACCGGTGAAGCCCGGCTTGGTGGTGGCCCAAAGGGTAAGCTTGAGCGAACCAGTCCTGCCGCTGCGAGTGTGGCTGATCTTTTTCACCTTCATGCTGACCGTGCCCGCCTCGCTGTTCGTCTGCCAGCTCCAGGGGCCGACCAGAGTGAAGGTTTTCAGCGGCCCGAGCGTGATCTCGTTGGTGTAATTGCGGAAGTCGGTGATGACATAGCCTCCCTCGCGAAATTCGGACACGGTGAGGCAGAGGTAATAGCTGCCACGTTTGGACGGCATGGTGGTTTTCAGCGTCTTCTTGATGCCTTTGTATTGCCTGCCGCCTTCCAGTCCTTCCAACTTGAAGCCGGTGATGAGATGCCCGCTGATCCGACCGCTCACATATTTCTCACTGAGCGCCCACAACTGCACCTGGATGGTGCCGGTGGCGTTTTCGGCGCTGTTGTTGACGATGGCATCGCAACCGAGGGTGACAGTGGTGTTTCCAGTGCCGAACTGATACGGAACCGATCCCGACAGCTTCGGCGCGGCATTCAATCCCGTCGTCAATCCGAGCCCCAAACCAACCAGCAAGCCAAGCAATTGTCTCATCATAAGTAAGTCCGGCCTAATGCCGGGCCGCAGCCAAGTCAATTCTGATGACAACCACGAGAAGACCAAAGTCTTCACCGGCGCGCGCCACTTCCTGCATTAAGCCGATTGAACGCGGATGCGGCTGGCATGCATCCAGCCCGTCTTGCCGGAGGCCAGCGTCATCTTCGACCACTCCTTTTCCTGGCCTTCTCATACTCAAACGGCTCGTCGGCATTCACGCTGGTAATGATCGCCGTACCGGTGCTCGGCGCGGCACGAACGTTGGCAAGCCCATCGGGATCACTGATCGCCTCCTTCTGCCCCCAGGCAATGGAGAGCATCGCCATTCCCAAGAAAAGGCCAAATTGAATCAGAGAGGGCCTGTGCATGCCCCTCATACTCGCACGAAGCACTGTTTCCAAAGGTGCCTATCAAGCGCAAATCTCTGCCAGATCTGAACCGGCGGGCGGTGTTGTCCTCGGTTATTTCACGCCGCTCGCTGCTGCATTCCAGACTTTGACGTCGTCAAAAAAGCCGTCTTTACCCGCCACGCCGAGTTCGATCTTGGATTTGGTGGCGTGGGCGATGCCGGAGGATTTCAAATAAGCGGCTGGCTCACCGTCAATCGCGACGCGCATCTCATCGCCGACGGTTTCAACGACGAGAGTGTACCATTTGCCCGTTTCAAGCTTGGCGGGGTAAGTGATCTGGCGACCCACGAGCAATTTGGCAACCTCGGCCTTCTTGGCGGGATCCTTCTTCATCGCATAGATGTCGTTGCGCATGTTGCCGTCTTTTTCGTCGATGATCGTGACGCCGTTGAGTCGAACCTGGGCGCGGCAGATGTGACCGTAGTGGCAACCGGTGTATTTGCGGTCGTCGAACTCGACGTCGATCATCGTGGCGCCTTCAAACTTGATCCTGCACTCGACGACACTGTCCTTTGTGGGGATCTCAAGGCCATGCACAGCGGCGTGGGCGCGGATCTCAGGCTTGCCGTTGGCAGCGGGAATGGTCACATCGCGCGTCTGCGTGCCTTTGAGCGTGCCGTTTTCGATGGTGAAGGTGGGAACGACCTTGTGCCAGACCTTGGCAGGCTCGGCGCCTTGAAAGTCATCGGCGAACAGCTCCTGCTGCTTCGTGGCGATGGATTTGGAGGGCACCTTGGGCAGATCGGCGGCGAAGGAGATGGAAAGGAGCAGCGGGAGGATGAGAAGACGATTCATGGGTCAAGGAGTGTCAAGCAGGGCCAAGAGGTCAAGGCTCGATGCCTGACTACACCTTCGCCTTCCGCTCACCAAAGATCGCGCTGCCGACACGGACAATCGTCGCGCCTTCCTCAATGGCGATCTCGAAGTCATGGCTCATGCCCATGCTGAGCTGCGGAAGCGGTGCACCGCCGAGCTTTTCGAGTTCGTCACGCAGTCCGCGGAGTTCGATGAAGTGAGGGCGGCTTTTCGTGGGATCGGGATCGAAGGGAGGGATGCACATGAGGCCCTGAATCTCCAGGCGGCGGAGGGCATACAAGGCTTCGAGGCTGGAGCGCAGCGTTGCGGCATTGAAGCCGTGCTTGGTGCTTTCAGCGGCGAGATTGACCTCAATGAGGACTTTGGGGAACAACCCGAGCTCAGCGGCGATGCGATCCACATCGCGGGCGAGGTCGAGGGAGTCGATGCTGTGAATGCAGCGCGCCACCGGGAGGATTTTGCGCACTTTGTTGGATTGCAGATGGCCGATGAGATGCCATTCGAGTTTGGCGGGCAGCAGCGGGGCTTTGGCGAGGAGTTCCTGCACCTTGTTCTCGCCAAAGAGGAGCTGTCCGCCCTCCACGGCTTCCTGAATGGCTTCGACGGGGAAGGTTTTGGAAACGGCGAGAAGCTGGACAGTGGCGGGATCGCGTCCGCTGCGAGTGGCGGCGGTGGCCATGCGTGCGCGGATGGCCTGGAGACGTTCGTGGATGTCAGACATGGTTTTGCGGAGAGAAGACGGAAGATGAACGACCTGCGCAACGTATTTTCGCGCTCAACCAAGCCACCCACATGCAATCACGCCGCCATTTCATCCGCCAGTCCGCCGCCACCCTGTTCGCCGCCCCCTGGGTCACCACCGGCATGCGTGCCGCGTCTCCCAACGGCAAGCTGCGTCATGCGGCCTTCGGCGCGGCCGGCATGTCGATGGCGGACATGAGCGCGATGTCGAATCATCCAATGTGGGAGCTGGTGGCTGTGTGCGACGTGGACACACGCAACTTCAAAAAGGCGCAGGAGAAGTGGCCGAACATCAAGGTCTATCAGGACTGGCGTGAGCTGTTGGAGAAGGAAGCCGCGAACATCGACAGCGTGAATGTTTCCACGCCCGACCACATGCACGGCAGCATCGGTCTCGCCGCCATCGCGAAGGGGAAGCACGTCTATGGGCAGAAGCCGCTGGCGCACAACCTGTGGGAGTGCCGCCAGATGGTGGAGCGTGCGAGAGAGAAAGGCGTGATGACGCAGATGGGCATCCAGGTTTCCTCGGACTTCTCCGAACGTTTGGCCGTCGAACTCATCCAGATGGGCGCCATCGGCAAGGTGAAGGAAGCGCACACCTTCTCCAATAAGAAGTGGGGTGACATGGAGGTGCGTCCGGTGAAAAGCGATCCCATTCCTGAAGGCTTCGATTGGAACAAGTGGCTCGGCGTCGCCAGTGAGCGCAGCTACATCCAGGGTTACGATCATCCCGGCAACTGGCGCAAGCGTCGTGACTTCGGCACCGGCACGCTCGGCGACATGGGCTGCCACATGTTCAGCGGTTGGTTCCGCTCCCTCGACCTCGCCGCCCCGATCTCGGTGAAATCCAGCGGCCCTGCGCCGAACAAGGATAACTGGGCCATCAACGCCGTCGTTGAATACACCTTCCTCAGCACCAAATTCACCACCGGAGAAAGCATCAAGGTCACCTGGACCGACGGTGATGCGCGTCCACCGGCCGAAGTGATGGCCTTGATCGGCGACGATGTGAAGAAATTCCCCGGCCAAGGCACGATTTACCTCGGCACCGACGGCGTGCTGCTGCACCCGCATGGTTCCACGCCCATGCTCTACCCGCGCGACAAGTTCACGGGCACCAAGTATCCGAAACTCGAGCCGCGCAACCACTGGGCCGACTTCATCGATTGCTGCCTCAAAGGCGGCAGCCAGAAACCCACCGCCAACTTCGACTACGCCGGACCGCTCACCGAAGCCGTGCTGCTCGGCTGCCTCGCCAGCGCCTTCCCGAATGAAACGCTGCAATGGGACGCTCCTGCGTTGAAGATTCCAAACTCGGAAGCCGCTGACAAGATGGTGCGCCGAGATTACCGCAAGGGCTGGGAACTGGTGTGAGATGACCAAAGGAGGCCGTCACCGCCGCTGCCGCAGCCAAGGAGGCGGTGCGCTTGACTCCGCGCCGTGATTTGGGCAAAATGCGTTTATGCACGGGCCGGTCGTCCCGTGCATCGGAATAGCCGTGAGTAGTCGTCAGGTTGTTGGTGTTACTATGTTTTCCGCACTGCGCCCGCCAGTGCAGCCGAACCACGGCGCGGGCACCCTACCTAACCCTTCGGAGACGCAGAGAGTGCGCTTCGCTCAGGAGATTGGGAGAAGTGGAGCGCGGGCACTCTTGCCCGCATCAGTCATTCAAGACAACCTCAGCACTGTGAAGCGCACAGCAGATCATCGAAGGTGCAAGAACGCGAGCCCATGGCGCCCACGCCGAAGCGCAGCTTCTTCGCCAGCTTGGTCTTGGTCACCGGGGATTGGAACAGGAGTCGCGGTTCGCCCAGCCGCATCAGCAGCACATCACGTTCCTTATGGCTCTTGCGGATGAGCGCGGCGGCCTCCTTGGCATGTGAATGGCCATGCTCATGAAGATAGGCCTGCAAATCCCGCGACTCGACCACCTGCACGCTTTCGACACGAGATACAAAAGAGATGCCCTCGCCCACCGGCACCAGGTTGTCCTCCTTGATGGCATCGGCCATCTGGCGGGTGAAGTAAGGCGCGAAGTACAAGTTGTTGCGTGCCGAGTTGTAGAAGTTGCTCTGGCACTTGTAGAGGCGGTGCCGGAAGTAGAGCTGCACGGAGTCCGTGCTGCTGACATCGCGCAGGTAGATTTCAGGGTGGGTCTCTTTGGTCATATGGTTCTCCTTGAGATGGATGGCAAATTCTTGGGCGATCACCACGCCCGTGGGTTGAGTGGCATGGTTGCGTTGCTTGCGCACGATGTCTCGGCATAGCGCCGCCACCTGCGTCCAGGTGACAAACTTCAGCGCCTTCACCCGCCGCTTCACGGCATCAAAGGCACGGTCGCGCGAATGGCGGAACTCCGAGCCATCGTCCACCACGGTCAGCGCGGGCTTGCGTCCATGCTTGCGGCGCAGGCTTTGGATGTAGCGCAGCAGTTGCGTCACGCTCTGCGTGGGGCCAACCTTGCCCTCGATGATGTGGGTCTCGCCGGACTGGCGGATCAGCACGTCATAGCGGTCGCCCTCATCGGTGTCCTCCACCAAGATCTCATCGGTGGATGCATGGCGGAAGCCGAGCAGCTCGCCGAACTCCGTCGGGAACTGCGCCACCAGAAATCCGAGCACCGCCGTCAATCGCGTCTCGCGCAGACCACCCAGCACGGACAGGAACGATTGCACGTCCTGGCTGGCTCGGGTGAGGCGGAGGGATGTCATTTGAGATTATTCGAGAAGGCAGCTCGTTGGCGGCCCAGAGGCTCACGGCACTGGGTTTCCAGATTCATCCACAGGTGTGCGGGCACACCCAGGACGCGTTCGAGTTCCAGCACCGTGTCCGCCCTGATGCCGCCCTTGGCCTGGATGATTTCATGGATCGTCCTGATCGGCCTTCCCATGCGCCGGGCCAGTTCGGATTGCGTCAGGCCCATCGCATCGAGGGTCTCCGCAAGCGTTTCTCCTGGCGGGGAGGCGTAATCGGGTTGGAAGGTTTGGCTCATGGGCGGGATGGCGCGTTCAGCCACAGCATCTGCGCAACGGACATGGATCAATACGGCTTCGGCCAGATGCCTTCACGGTCGAACCGTGCCTCAATGGCTTGAGGATGCACGCCGAAGCGCGGTGCGATGCGCTCGGCGGCCTTGCGGCGGATGTCAGCGTCCACGCGCCAGTTTGGCAGGAGCTTGTCCGCCTGACGGGCAAAGACCTCAAACTCATGGCGCAGCACCTTTTCCGGCACCAGCAGCCGTCCGGCGAATTCGTTCGCTTCACGTTCCAGCTCCGCCATCCGACCGCCGTAATCTTGCGTCCACAGGGCAAAGTCATCCACCGACGAGAAGGACGGCTTCAGGTTCCGGTGCATCACATGGTGCCCCAGTTCGTGCGCCAGGGAGAAGCGCAGACGGTTCAGCTTCCATTCCGGCCCCTTCTCCATCAGGATGTAGGCCTCCGCATCCACATAGATGCCGGTGAAGTCGGCCGTCAGCGCCGCGTCCACCGAGTATTTGGCAAACAGGTCGTCAAACGGGATCACGTCCAGTCCCAGTTCGATCTCCACGAGGCTGAACACATCCACCGGCAGGTGGGAGAGCTTGCCTCGGAGATGTTTCTCGCGGAAGGCCTCCGCCGCCTTCCAGGCTTTGGTTTTCCAGTGCATGAGACGTCAGGAGTCAGAGTCGCCTTGGTTCAGGGCCTGGATGGACTTCACCAGCTCTGTCAGCTTCTTGCCTTTCAGGTCATGGTTCCGCACCACGCGGAAGAAGGCGGGCAGCTTCGCCATCAGTGCCGCATCAGCCGCCATATCCTCCGGCAGTTCCCGCCGGGCCACCGCCGCCGTGTCCAGAAACTCCTGCTTCGCTTCGCCGCGCAGTCCCAGAAACTTGCACCAGGCCTCCAGCGTGCGCGCATCACCTGTCGGCGGGTTCAGGCCGCGCTCCACCTTGCTCCAGTTGCTGGGGTCCAGCCCCAGCTCCGCGCAGAACTGGCGCAGGGTCAGGTTCTTGTCGATACGGTGCTGCTTGACGAGGTCGCCGAAGTTCATGGTCGTGGTGGGGAGGTGTTCGCGCCCGTGGTAGCGGGTTCACCACAGACAGACAAGCAAAAAATCCCGCCGTTCAGGGTGTGGTGCTAATAAAACCACATGTGGTGCGTTTTCAACCACATAGAAAGGAACCTCCCTCACCATGGCAAAAGATGCACCAGGCATGCTTGGCATTCGTTCTCGCAACCAAAGCGGGCCGCTGCGCGCCAAACGTGGCGACACACTTGTCGGCACGATTGAGAAGCAGTACGGCGTCGATCTGGGTGTCCGAAGCGATATGCGCCTCGACACGCTGAAAGAACGGACCGGTATGGCCTCTCTCAATGACATCCTCCACGGAGGAAAGGGCAAGTAGCCCTCCCCACGAGGCGGTGCGCTTGACGCTGCGCCGTAAGTAGTCGTCAGGTTAGCATTTCCTTTCTTAGCACTGCGCCCGCCAGTGCAACCGAACCACGGTGCGGACACCCCTCCTCCTTCGCTCCTGCTCGTCCTCGAACTCGTCCTGCTCGTCCTCGAACTCGTCCCCTGCCCGCAATGCTTCGCTTAGCGATGCAGGCGGGTCGATTCAGTGCTCAGTCAGGAAAAACAAAAAGGGGAAAATAGAAAGGGGAAATCAGATCCGAATCGCCGCTTTCTGCTTTCTGCTTTTCAGCTTTTCAGCTTTCCCTTTTGACTCCATCGCTCCCCGCGCTGTCGGGGCTTTGCCCCAACCGTTCCGGTTGTCCAAAACGCGTCCGATCCCTCCGCGTTTTTCGCACGTCGCCGCCGCGCTCGGCTCTCCGGCGGAGCGGGTCGCCAAAGGAAGACCGGCATGGATGAGACGCTTTAACTATTTGGATGCGCCGTCACTAGGCGCGGCGGCTTCGTCCCTTCCTGAATCCAGCCGGTCAGGATGCAGGGGTTCTTGCCATCGGGCGTTTGAATCTGGCACTCCACGGTGAACTTGCGGCCAAAGCGTGTGTTGCTGGTCTCGGTCACGGGTTGCGTCACCCCATGCTGGCGCAACGCCTCTGCCATGTCCTGCCACTGCTCGGGATGAAAGCCGCGATTGCGGAAATACTTCGCCTTCGGCCCGCCTTGCTTGTGTTCCACATTCAGCAGGTAATCCACCACCTTGACCTGCTCGATCTCGAGGGCGCTGGCCTGCGGCAGTTGCTTCGGCGGTTCCATCAGTCTGCCAGTTCGATGTCCGCCGGTTCCACCGTCACCAGCTTGGGCCGCTTGCGTTCGCCGAGGAACTCCACCTCGTAACCCGCGCCGCCTTCATAGACATGCACCACGGTGCCGGTTTCACCCGCTTTGACTTCGTCATCGGGCAGATCACGGCGCAGCCGCACCATGGCATGCTCGAGAATGGTCGTGATCACGCTCACGGATTCAGGTTATTCGGATTCAACCGCATGTCCAACACTCCTCGTTGCTCGGCGCCGCCGAGGTCGGCTCGGTCTCGTTCAGCGACCATCCATTCTCCGTAGCAAGACTGCGAAGGATGAATCGTCATCCATCCGTTCTCCGTTCCATTCTCCGTAGCAAAACTGCGAAGGATGAAAGCAGGCTTCTGCGAAGGATGAATCGTCAACCATCCGTTCTCCGTTCCATTCTCCGTAGCAAGACTGCGAAGGATGAAAGCAGTCTGCTGCGAAGGATGAATCGCCAACGGCCTGCTCTCCCAGTCACCCCACCATCACCTTCGGCCCCTATGCCGGGGACCAGCTCTCCGTGGATCACACCTGCCCGCAATGCTTCGCGTAGCGATGCAGGCGGGTGATTCCGTTCTCGGTTCATCCTGAGTTGGACCGCCGAGCGGCGTGGGAAAGCCGTGAGTAAGATCATGCCCTGCATGGCCCGCAGGGCGAGACGAGCGTGAGGCGCGAGGGAGTCAACGTCATCGCCAATCTGGAGCTGATGCCGCTGAGGATGAACATCGGCAAACGAGACCGAATGGGTGAACGTCAGACCAACCTGCTGCAAAAGTTCAGGCAAGCGGGGATGTTTTGAATCTTCGTGTGGGATGGAACGTGGGTCTTGAGCTATTGGCCGCCCCCAAAGATCAAGGGTCTATCAGGCCCTCCGCATGACCTTTGTTCTCAGCCCTTATGGCCATCGAGGCGAGGAAGGCCATCAATGCCTCCTTGTGGTAACGCGTCCAAAACTTCAAAAAACCTCCATAGCTAGGCGCAATGATGACTCCACCGATGAGCAGCACCCGTGCTGCGGACATGAATTCTTGTTTGGCGAATAGATGTCCCGCAATCATCCAGACGACCACGAGTAGAATGAAAGTCATCGCTCGCAGGAAACCGTAGAGGACTACATAGTTTCTCAGTGTGAAGAGATGGGCTGGAGCTTTCTCCAACGCATAATGCAATGCGAGGCGTTCAAAGCCTAGACCCCAATGAAGCTCATCTTTGGAGCGTCCAGGTGGTTTCCCTGCTTGGGTTTTGACTCCCATCTCCATCAGAAGCCGGTCTTCAGCGGCAGCCAGGCAGCGTTTAAGAAGCCGGGTGATGGGAAAATTGAAGCGCCTGAAAACGGGCACCACACGGGTGAAAAGCAGCTCAATCCAAGTCAGCGGTAGCATGAACAGCATGACCACAGCGCGCATCAGCACAATCACGGTGTTAGCAAGCAGGTGGCCTTTGCCCCACTTCCCGCAGTTGAAGTAGCTGGGCTTGGCTTCCCGCACAATGAAAGAGGCTGGGCTGCCGTGCATCAGGCGTGCGTGCTCTTCGACCACGATTCCCGACATAAAGCTCACCGCATGACCGAAAAAGTAGCCAAACAGAGCCAACGGGATCGCATTGTTCCAGGAAAGCTCAGAGTACCTTGCCACCATGAACTCCCAAGACAGCGCGGCCTTTTTGGCATGGTAGAGCCAAGAGCAGTCCATGAGTGCGATGAGGACCAAGCCGGGCAGCAGATAGCCAAGAAAGTCATAGGCTGAGAATTGCGGTGCTTTGGGTTCCATGTGCTGGTTCTTTCTTCATCCCACGTTCACCGGCACCAGCGTCATCGTATCGTTGCCGAAGATGTCGATGACCTTGACCGCGACCGTGTAGCGGCCTGGTTTGGCATAGGTGTGCTGGGCGGTGGTGAG
The DNA here is from genome assembly GCA_945882215.1 of Akkermansia muciniphila. GTDB lineage: Bacteria > Verrucomicrobiota > Verrucomicrobiia > Verrucomicrobiales > Verrucomicrobiaceae > Prosthecobacter. The sequence goes on from CAMCWM010000021.1 coordinate 27,807, forward strand.
TTCCAGATCCCGGTCCTGGCGCGTTCGGAAGCTCTGCCACTCGTTCTCGAAGATGTAGGCGCCGGTCCAGCGTTCCTCGAACTCCAGCAATTCCTCGCCTGCTGTCACCACGCCGGGCAGCGCGCCTTCCACGCCCATGGTCTTGGCCATCTTGATGATCTCCTTGCGGCTCTCGTAGTGGAAATCCACGGCCCAGTAGTCCACCCAGTCGGTCCACTTCTTCGTCAGCACCTCGCGTTTGACGATGCCTTCCTTGTCCTTGGTGAATTTCACGAGCTGGCCCGCATCACAGGCCACTTCGCTTTTCCCTGCCTTCATCTCCGCAGTGATGCTGTCCACGAGGCCTTGGGAGTAGTGGACGGAGAAATCGGTCAGCTTGATGGCGAGCGTCAGTTTGTTCTTCTTGTCGTAGCTGGGTGTGGCCTCCACATAGGCGATGTCGGCAAAGCGCACCTGGCCCTTCTCCACGGCGCGTTTGTCGAAGACCTCCGGCGGAATGGTTTTTGGGGCGATGTCGATGCCCTTCTGCTTCGCCTCCTCCAGCACGGCGGGGAAGAGGCCCATCTCAAACTCAAAGGCCAGGATGTCCACGCGGGAGGCACCGCGCTTGCGGCACTCGGTGATGACCTCCTCCACAAAGAGGCGGCCCACGGGAAGGTTGATGGGACCGACGACGACGAGGCGGCTGCCGTTCTTGCCGTGGAAAAAGGCGCGGTCAGGCAGAGCCTCAGCGCGGTAGGCTTTCAGGATCAGGTCACGGAAATCCTGCTCCTTCTTCGCCAGTGCCTGCTCCTTCTTCTTGCCGGTGAGACGACCGGAGATGTTCAGGTAAGCCTGTCGCTCGTAGCGCCCGAGGTTCAGCACCTCAAAGGCGCGGAAAGGTTTGCCGCTCGACTTCAACTCCCGCTGCACCTGGATGAGCCGCTTGCGCGTGGTGTGGATGCCGAACTTGCCCAGGTCCGTGGCGATCCACTTGCGCCCGAGCTTTTCAGCCACGGCGGCGGTCGTGCCACTGCCGCAGAAAAAGTCGGCGACGAGGTCTCCTTCGTTGCTGCTGGCTTTGAGGATGCGCTCCACCAAGGCTTCTGGCTTCTGAGTCGGATAATCAACGCGTTCCTCGGCTTGGGAGTTCACTGGTGGCAAGTCGGTAATCATGTCCTGAATGGCGACACCTTCTCCGAGGTATTTCTTGAACTGAGGCCGCCCATCCTCCTTCGTTGGCCAATAAATGAAGCCATTTGCATCAAGCAAATCTAGCTTCTCTTGAGTCGTCATCTTTGCAGCCTGTTCTTTGCCCACGAGAGACTCAACGGCCTCACGGTTGACCTTCCAATGACCGCCAAGCTTTCCGGGATCGAAACTCCTCCAAGGCTTTCCAGAATCGCCGCCACGCAGACCTGATGCCGTTAAATTGTCAGTTCGATATGTGCCGCGTTTGTCATTGTTTGTGTATTTAGAGTCCAGGTATTTCTCGTCGTATTCTTGAAAAACTTTATTCCAAACATAGCGCTCACCTCGCGAGTAAAACAGGATCGAATCATGGATTGGTCCCCAAAAGACGGCGTCACTTCTCGCGCTGGTGCGCTTCCAGACGATCTCATTTAAGTGGCGGCTAGGACCAAACACTTCATCCATGCAGACGCGAATGAGAGAGTTCATTCGTGGGTCACAATGCACATAGATACTTCCCTCGCTGTGCATCAAATCCCGCATCAGGATCAGCCGCTCGTAGATCATGGCGATGAAGGAGTCCGCGCCACGGCCCCAGGTGTCGCGGTAGGCGATTTGTTCGAGGAGGTTCGGCTCTTTATGAAAAGTCTCGCCGCCAATCTCGATGTCCATGCTGAAGTCCGCGCCCACGTCGAAGGGCGGGTCGATGTAGATGAGCTTCAGCCCGCCCGCGTCCTCGATCTGGCGGCGCAGCGCCCCGCTTTTCAGGGAGGAGAGGATGAGTTTGTTGTCGCCCCAGATGAGCTTGTTGGTCCAGCCCTTGAGTTGCCGTCCGCCGCCGTCGAGGCTGAGTTCATCCGCCCGGCTTTCCTTCCGGGGCTCGTCGATGTGCTCCAGGGTCTGGAAGGGCAGGATGGCGGTGCAGACCTCCCGGGTTTTGCCATTCCAGACCAGCTCCACCTCCCGCTTGTCCGCAAAGAGCATGAAGCGGTATTTCTCCGGCAGGGGTTTCCCCTGCTCGATGAGCTTGATGAGGTCGCGCTTCTCGGTCTCGGAGAGGTCGTAGTGTTCGGCGGTGGGGCGGGCCATGGCGGGGTGAGAATGACGAAATCAGAAGGACGAATGACGAAGGGGCACCGGGGCGGTCTAGGGCTTCCAGTCAAATAACCGTCAAATAAGAATCCGGGGGTGAGTTTGTTGGAAAATCAAGGGCTCCAGCCCCGATGAGAGGCCGCTGGAGGGCTGAAACGGGGCCTCCCATCAAATAACCATCAAATAAGAATCGGGGGCGGGTCATGCCCAGTGAGGTTGGTATTTCGCATACTTCTTGCCCTGGTCGGGATCAAAGGGCTTGACCACTCCGTCCTCCATGGCCTCGCGGATGATGCGGGAGGCGGTGGCACTGTTCTTTTCCTCAATGCCAAAGCGCTGCCTGAGGCTGGAATTGGTCATCATGTCCCGTTCGACATACCGGAGGCAGGCGTGGAGGTAGCAGGCTCTGGAGCGGTCGGCGCGGTCCATCGCGGTCAAGGGGCGGTGAGAAAAGAGGACGACGCGGGTGGAGTCCCCGGTGGTCTCGATCAAGGGAGCGGGGAGCTGATAGAGCTCGGTTTGAGACACCACCTTGTCCACGCCGCTGCCACGTTCCTCACAAACGCCGACCCGGCGCATGAAAGAGGCAAGCAGCTCATTGCGGGAGCGCGGCGGCGTGTCGAGAAAACGCTCGGTCGTCACGAGCGGCAGGCCGGGATTGGTCACCTCCATGCGATCGGCGAAGATCTCGATCATGGGGCCCGCGCCCGTGACGGAGAAATCCTGGTGGATGAGGGCATTGGCCGCCAGCTCACGAATGGCCAGTTCGGGATACATCGGCACTTCCTTGCGGAGAGCTTTGCCGATGACTTCATTCCTGGGCACAAGCGTGTTGATGAACTCGATCAGCCCTTCGAAACCTGAGGCATAGCCCTTCTTGCCCACCTGCTCCCGGATCGTCTTCAGGCGGTTCTTCCCCTCGTAAACGATCACGCGGACGGCTTTGCGGGCAAGCGTGCGGAAGGAGTCGAGGTTCTTGGCGAACAGAATGCCGCCCAAGGCGGTGATATTCCATGCACCCGCACCATCAGCCACGATCATGCGGTCCGCAGCGAGACGTTCGAGCAGCTTTTCACGATCCGCCGGCAGTGGCAGGGACAGCAGTTCAAAATACGATGGGTAATCGAGCTGAGACAACACCGTGTCAGCAGTGGCATGCTCCAGCGCGATGGTTTCCTCGAACGGGGTGGTGTCGAACACCCGCCACAAGTCTTTCTCAATCTGGGGATGATCCTTGAGCTTCTGCCGGTGCGAGCCAACACGGATGAACTCGACGCCCTGAAACTGGATGGGGCGGCCCGGCGCGCGCGGCACCTCCAGCACCACGATGTGATGCCCCTCGTGCGTCAGTTCGTGAAACTGAAAGTGAACTCTGGGCGAAAGCAGTCGGGCCAGCCAGCTCTCCAAATCCTCGTTGCCTTTCTTGGTGGTGGCAGGAGAAAAAGTCGTTCCGACCACCTTGTGGGTTCCATCTTCCACGCCCCAGACAACATAACCGGCAGCCTTGCCATGAAGTGCCGCCATGTTGCCGAGCGCGGAGATGTATTCACCGATGTCCTCGGGATTGCTGTTGTTCTGCTTGAATTCCAGCCATTGAGTTTCCGCGGGCAGCTTGCGGAACTCCGCCACCAGTCCGTCGAGGTAGGATTGTGTTGGGGAAATGCTCATGACTATTTGAAATCAGTAAAGCTCAGCACCAGCTCTTGCAACGCCTTCGGGACGTGCTTCTCGAAACTGTCCTGATCCACGAAGACGAAGTCATAGCGCTGACCGTTCTCCTCCGCAGCCGTGGCATCGGCGCACCATTGTTTCAGGCGGGCCATCTTTTGCGGGAGGTCGAGTTCCTTGCGTCCTTTGGTCTCGACGATCCAGATGACACCGCTGGTGTCGCGCACGATGAAGTCGGGGATGTAGTTGGAGAGGTCACCGTCGGCCTTGACGTAGTCGAGCTTGAAGCCCACAGCGAAGTAGTTCTTGGCAAAGGCCTGCACATCGGGCGCGGCTTCGAGGAAGGCGGCGAAAGACAGCTCAAAACCGCCGGAGTTCGCCTCGCCAACGGTCTTGTTGAAGAGGCATTTTTTCGCCGCGAGATAAGGGCGGTGGTCTGTGCGGAAGGGGCGTGTCTGGCTGAGCCGGATGTAATCCTCAATGCGGGTGCTGCCGCTGTCGCTGATGGTCAGCGCATTGATCGCAGTCTTGAACGAGTCATAGAGCACTTTGCCCACTTCCGGTTCCGACAGGTTGCGCAGCACCACGGCATCTTCGAGGTCCACGGAAGCTCCATCGAAGAGATTCGCACGCATGAAGTCGCGCACTTTGGGGTAAAGCAAATCGTAGCCACCGACGAGGCGGAGGTCTTTGAGCAACTGGCGCGCGAAGAACGCCACGACGGAGCGGTAATCGGCCGGGCCGGAGCCATCTAGATGAATCGTGTGATGGATCTCGGAGTCGAGCATGGTCTTGAACACGATCTCACGAGTCTCCTCTGGCGTGAACGGCTTGAGAGAAAGACGCTTGTTACCCAAAGCGGCGGGATCGAGGTCGCCGAGGTCTTTGAAGTCGCGCTGGAAGCGACGGCTGAGTTTGGGCAGCGGGATGTCGAGTTCATCGACGTTCTTGTCTTTGTTCTCGGTATCGACTTCAACGATGATGGGATTCTTGCGTTTCGCGCCATCACCCATCGGCACATGCTCGAAGCTGACGCCTTCCGTCTGGATGGACTCGACGAACTCCATGAACGCAGGCGTGCCCATGACAGACACCGTCTCCTGCTGTTCGCTACCGAAATACATCCGCCGCAGGCCGCGTCCCAGGGTCTGCTCAGGCAGGATGTTTGATTTCGCCACATAGGCACGCAGCCCACAAATGACGGTGACGTTCCGCACATCCCAGCCTTCTTTGAGCATGAGCACCGAGACGATGGCTTTGAAGGGCGACTTCCACGAGTCGATCTCATTCGACTGCTTGCGCAGAAGTTCCAGTTCCTCCTTTTTCTTCCCGGAGGCAGATTCGGAAATGTCGCCGTTGTCCTTGGTGTGAATGACGAGCACCGCCCCTTGCAATTCGGGACAGATCTTTTGCAGATGCTCACCCACCTCGTCACAGTTTTTGGTGTCATCCACCATGACGAAGAGCACGGCCTTTTTCCCGAGTGGCTCGTGCTCGGCGTAACTCTTGCGCCACTCCTCCACGCCAAGGGCGAGGTAATCGGCATACTTTTCCGAGAAGATGGCACTCTTACGTTCATGGAGCTTCGCCCGGCTGGCGGCATCAGGCAGCACGGGATGCTTCACCACGTTCTGATGAATGGCCTCGACCAGAGGATAGTCAGACACCGTCTGCACAAAGATCGCGCCACTGTCGTGGCGCGGCGTAGCGGTCACATCCACCTGCAAGGTAAGGCGTCCGTCCTTTTGTAGCATCTTATGATGGATGTCCTGAATGGACTTGAACCATGCCATGCGGGGATTGTGGATGTGATGGGCCTCGTCATTGAAGACGGCCAGCTCATCGATCTCGCGCACGATCTCGCCGAGGTCAGTCTTGCTGTCGGTGGTCTTGCCGGTGGGCTTGGCACCGAAGGCATCGGAGAGAAAGTAATCACTCAAGTCATCGTCTTCCAAAGTGGGCTCCTCCACATCCGTCATGAAAACACGATGGATGTTGGTCAGGAAGATGTTTCCCGTGTCCCGCACAACCCGAACGTCATCCTGAATATGCAGGGTGAGCTGGAAGTCATCGCGCCAGTTCTGGCCTTCGTGGCCGTTGTCAGGCAGTATGGGATCGTTGAAGAAGATTTTCAATCCATCGAAGTCAGCGCGCAGGCGGTCGAGAACAATGATGTTCGGCGCAATGACGAGGAAGTTCCGCGAAAGCTCGGACGTGGGCTCGTAGAGCTTGTGAAAGAAGCTCCAGGCGATGAGCAGCGAGAGCACCTTGGTTTTCCCCGCACCTGTCGCCATCTTCAGCACATAACGCGGCCAGTCTTCATTGAACATGCCCGTGGACACAGCACCTGAGGCATCGAAACGCAGGAGATCAAACTTGTCGCGGGCGCGCTTCACATCATAAAGCCAAATGACGGACTCCACCGCCTCACGCTGGGCGAAATAATACTGGAACGGAGAGAGTGACCCGTCGGCATTTTCCAACAGGTGATCCGTCTCAAACCACCAGCGCAGCAAGGCAACGGATGTCGGCGAGGCACCGGGATAGCCCTTGTTGCGCCATGCGAAGACTTCCTGGCGCACCTTGTCCACGAGCGGCGGAAGCAGTTTGTCATACGAAGAGGCACGGAGGGCTTCATCCGCTGGGAACCAACGCTGTGAAGGAATCAACGGCGCGTAGGGAGAGGTGGGGAATTCGGGATGAAGGGACATGCAGGACTTTTGCTCATCCAAGCGGGGAATGAATCTGAAGGCAAGGTGTGTGTGAATGCCAAATGACGAACGCGGAATGACGAATGGCGGAGGAGCTACAATCCACCGGGCTGCTGCTCGCGGAAGCGTTCGAGGCGGCGCTGCTGGTCGTGGGCTTTCTCTCCGCGTCGGGTGTCGCGCACGAGCCAGAGGCGGCAGGTGGTGTGGATTTGCAGGCCGGGTTGCAAGGAACCAAAGCCAAAAGCCGAGGGCTCGGAAGCTTTTGAGACAGGCGGAACGTCTGGGGGTTCACCCCCGACACGGCAGGGAGCCGTGGAGTCAACATACTGGCCGCTCTGGTGGTGCAGTTCTCTGGTGTAAAGCGTCAAAGTGCGCTCGGAGCGGCTGTAGGGATCGGGCAGCATGGGGCGTAATCCAATGATCTGGCGGCGGGGAAGCGGGATGAACCAGTCCCCCAATTCCAAGCGCCAGCGCCAGCCGTCCTTTTCGTGGCAGTCGGTGACGGGCCGGGCATGGGCCACTTCGAGGTGGCCGGGCCTGCCCGCAGTTGCTACAGCGTTGCAGGCGGGAGTGTCGGGCAGCAGCACATGCCAGTCGGTGAGGTGCATGACCAGCCAGGCGCGGCCCTCGTCGCGGTCGCGGGAGCTGAAGTAGTCGGTGCTGTGGAGGACGCCTCCGGCAAAGCTGGCTTGCATGACTGTTCAAATAGACAGTTCTTCGGGCGATTCAAGCTCACTCTGAGGGCAAAACGGGGCGCTTTGAGCACTCATCGGGGTGGGGTTGCCCATCAACCGATCCCGGTAGTCCCGCCCACCGGGCGGTATGTGTGGGCACACCGGGCGGTATGTGCGGGCACACCCAGCGGTATGTGCGGGCACACCCAGCGGTATGTGTGGGCACACCGGGCGGTATGTGCGGGCACACCGGGCTGTATGTGTGGGCACACCGGGCGGTATGTGTGGGCACACCGGGCTGTATGTGCGGGCACTCCCAGCCCGGAACTGGCGATTCCGAGCTGGGATTGGGCGTTTCCGAGAGCGGATTTGATGAATCCGGGTGGTGGGCGCGCGGCCTGCGGGCGCATTATTTTTGAATATTCCGCGGTTTTGTGCTTGGAATCGGCAGTTTGTTTTTAGATGATTGGCCGGAAGTTCCTTTTTGTCACCCTAGGCTGTGTTCAACAAACACTCTGCATGCTTATGAAATCGGCGACTATCTCACATGCGCGGATTCTCCTGCGCATCACCCCGCATATCCCGGCCACGATCATTTTCTGGCGGCGGCTGCGCGGCCTGACGCAGAAGCAACTGGCCGAGGCTGCGGGCCTCTCAGAATCGGCGATCAAGAAGATCGAGGGCGGGCGCAAACGCGGCTCCTGGTCGGAGTCCCTGGAGCAGATCTGCGCGGCGCTGGGCATCACCCTGATGGAGCTGATCAGCGGGGCGGAAAAGCGCGCGCTGGCAGCGGCGCTGTGAGCCTGCGGCGGCGGGCGCGAGGGTGACAGTTGTTCTTTGGACGGTGGCCGGGGTACCGTGGTTTCATGAGCGCCAACAGACGACCCCGCCATGCCTTTGCGTTTCGATACTCCCGGTTTGCGTTTCGATGCGAACCACGCGTATGACGCGGAGCCGGGGCCGTCTCCTTACCAACCGAAACTGAGGAACCGCACCATGACCAAATTCAAACTGGAACTCAAGAAGAAGACCGTGAGCGAGAGGGTGTCGCTGGGAGCCAACCACATCACCGCCATGACGGGCAACGCGGCCTATCCCGCCGCCACCCGCGTGCCCACCGATGCGCAGGTGCAGACCGCGCAGGATGACCTGGCCTCCGCCGATGCGGCGGTGAACGCGGCGGAAACCGCCTGGAAGCTGAAAATCCAGGAGCGTGAGGCCAAGATGGAGATCTGGGACACGGTGATCACCGCCCGGGCGAACAACTGCGAGGCGGTGACGCCGAACGATCTGGTGGCGCTGCAAAGCACGGGCTTCCCGCTGCGCAGCGCGGGTGCGCCGGTGGGCCAGCTCCCTGCCCCGGGCGATCTGACGGCCACCGCCACGGACAACGAGGGCGAGGTCGAGCTGCGCTGCAAGACCGTGGCCGGAGCGAGCAGCTACGAGTGGCAGTTCCGCCTGCACGACAACGCCGCGACGTGGCAGGCACTCAAAATCACCACGACGGTGAAGATCCTCGTGCCCGGCCTCACGCCCGGCACCGTCTATGCCTTCCGCGTGCGCGCCATCGGCAGCGCGGGTCCGGGAACGTGGAGCGATGAAGCGACGGAGAGAGCGCCGTGACGTGGAAAAGCTGAAAGCTGAAATTCTGAAAGCTGAAATTCAGAGTTCAGAGCATGCTTTCGGAACCCGGGGGAAAGCAGACAGTGGAAAGCTGAAATCCTGAGTTCAGAGCCCCCATGGCTGTTTTCTGCTTTCAGCTTTCTCATTTCAGCTTTCTCATGTCAGCTTTTGACTCGCTCGCGCCTCACGGTTGATTCGCTGCGCTCACCCTTCGGGCTGCTTTTCAGCAGTCTATCTCCCTCCGGTCGGTTGTCTCGGGCTACGCCCAATGCTTCGCATTGTCTGTTTGCCTCACTGCGTTCGCCCTTCGGGCAGCCTTCGGCTGGCTATCTCCGCTACGCTGCGGTTCGCAGCCCGCCAAGCTGCTCGGCTCTGATTTCTGCTTTTCCATGTCAGCTTTTCAGTTTTCAGCCTTTCAGCTTTTTCCCCACCATGTTCGATCCCACCTACCCAGCCACGAACGCCGAGATCGAGTCCGCGCCGATGCGCGGGCAGTTCAACGGCCTCAAAGATTTGATCGACGCGATTCCGGCGGGGCCGCAGGGGCCGCCTGGACCCCAAGGGCCTGCCGGTGATCCCGGCGGGCCGCCCGGTCCGCAAGGGCCACCGGGGATGAATGGAGCCGACGGTGCTCCCGGGCCGCAAGGACCGGCAGGCAACGATGGCGCGCCGGGCAGCAACGGCAGTGACGGCGCTCCGGGACCGCAAGGCCCCCAAGGTGAGCCAGGGCCGCAGGGAAACGAAGGCCTGCCCGGCCCCCAAGGCCCGCCGGGCGAGGTGACGCTGGCCCAGCTCGACAGCGCGATCGCGGGCGTGCTGAACGCCTCCAGCAACATCAGCAACAGCGTGAACCCATTGGGCCAGGTGGCTGCCATGGACTACAGCTCCAATCAGATGCAGGACGTGCTCAACAAACTTGATGAGCTGATCCTGGCGCTGAGAAGATGAGGTTCGGGGTGCGGAGGCAGGGCGCGTTGTCCCAACGCGCCGCCGCTGGAATCCGACGCCGAACCACGCTTCAATCCAAGGCACCGCCTCAAGGCGTCATTCCTCGTCATCGGCACGATCACTGTTCACCGAGCGCTTCTTCTTCACGGAGGAGATGTTGCGGTGAACCCAGACGCTTTGCACCATGCCCATGAGGAAGAGCGTCACGACAACGAAGGTGCCGCCGTAACTGATGAAAGGCATGGGCAGGCCGATGACCGGCAGCATGACGAGGTTCATGCCCGCATTTTGGAAGGTGTGGACGAAGAACATCGCCACCACGCCCACGACGATGAGTCGTCCAAGCTGATCGCGGGCACAGAACGCCACAAAGACGGTTTGCAAGAGGAGCAAGGCCATGCCTGAGAGCAGCAGGATGGACCCGCGAAAGCCGAATTCCTCGGCGACGACGCCGAAGATGAAGTCGTTGATGGACTCGTGCGGGAAGAAGGTGCGGTGGATGGATGCCTGATCAGGAACCTTCTTTGATTCAGGCCCCTTCCCTTCCAATCCGCCGGTGGCAACGGCAATTTGCAGATGCTTGGCCACCCAGCCTTCATTTTGCAGGTCCACCTTGTCCAATTGATTGGTGGCCATGTACCAGGTCGAATTGATACGCGCCTGCTGGTAGGGTTTGAGCGCGAAGACATAGACCAGAGGCACCACGCTGGCGACTCCGAGCAGCAGGGTGATGAGATAGCGAAACGGAATGCTGCCCACGAGCATCATCGACAGGAACACCGGACCCCAGACGAGACCGGAGCCCAAGTCTTCCTTGATCACCATCGCGGCTGGCACGCCTGCGAGGAGGCCGGCTGCCATGATGCGGAGCCAGGGACGCCGGAACACCGGCAGCATTCGCGGCAGCTCACCAAAGATCACCGCCAGGATCAAAATGCCCGACATGATGGCAAACTGCGAAGGCTGCACCATCTGCCCGCCGACACGAATCCAGGCTTTGTTCCCACCGATTTCCACGCCGATGGCCAGCACGGCCACGAGACCCGCGATACCGGCGAGATACATCGGCACACAGGCCCAGCGCACCCATTTGTAGTCGATCAACGAGGCAGCGAAGAAGAATGGCAGGCCCATGGCCACCCAGCGGATCTGATCCCTCCATTTCAGCGCGAACTCGGCCTCCTCCTTGTGTGCCGAGGCATTGAAGATGGCATACACGCCAAAAACGATGAGCCCGGCCATGTTCAGCACGATGAACCAGTTCATGCCGAGGAATTTCTTGAAGAGCGGTGTCATGGGGCAGGAAAAGAGATCCGAGGTGTTATTGGAAGCGTCCTAATGACGAAATCAGAATGACGAATGGGAAGCATTCGGGCTTTGGAATTCGGTTTTGGGATTTGATTCGTCATTCTGTTTTCTGCATTCGTCATTTGCCAGCACCGCAAGCATCTGCAGCGCCGCTAGATGAGCGCCGGCACCGCATCGAGCAGCTTCTGGGTGTAGTCGTGGCGAGGGTTCTCGCAGATTTCATCAGCGTCACCTTGCTCAACCACCTTGCCGTGATGCATGACGACGATGCGGTCGCTCATGTGGCGGACGACGGCGAGATCGTGGGCGATGAAGAGCAGCGTGAGCTGAAACTCCTCCTGCAAGTCCTTGAGCAGGTTCAGAATCTGCGCCTGCACGCTGACATCAAGCGCGCTGACCGGTTCATCGCAGATCAGAAATTTCGGCCGCACCGCCAGTGCCCGTGCGATGCCGATGCGCTGCCGCTGGCCACCACTGAACTCGTGCGGGTAGCGTTGCAGGGAATCCTCGGGCAGACCGACTTTTTTGAGCAGTCCGGCGGAGACTTCGCGGCGTTCATCACGCGTTTTCTCTTTGAAATGAATCTGCAACGGCTCACCGAGGATGGACTCGACCGTCATACGCGGATTCAGCGATCCGATGGGATCCTGAAACACCATCTGCATTTCTTTGCGCAGCGGGCGGAACTCCTGCTCCGGCATCGTCAGCACCTCGCGATCGCGATAGGTGACACTGCCGCCGGTGACGGGGGTGAGTTTGAGCAGCGCCCGGGCCACGGTGGACTTGCCGCTGCCACTTTCCCCCACGAGGCCGACGGTGCTGCCCTCCGCCACCTCGAAGCTGACCTTGTCCACCGCCTTGATGACATCATTGGCACGGCCAAACCAGCCCCCGCGCACGGGGAAGTGAATCTTGAGGTCTTGAACGCGAAGCAGCGACATGATTGGAAAAGGTTGATTTTAGCACAAGCGGCGAGGCACGCGAAAGTTTCATTGCTGGCAAAACATGAAAGTGCCAGCATCCGCTTCAGATGAACGAACGCTACGAACTCCTGTCCCCCATCGCCGAAGGCGGGCTGGGGACTGTTTTCAAGGCGCGCGACCGCCAGACGGGCCGCGAAGTCGCCATCAAGCGCCTGCGGGCTGACAAGACGGGCGGCTGCGGCGCAGCCGTGGACGCCTTGATCCGCGAGGCGCGGCAGCAGTCGGTTTTGCACCATACGAACATCGTGGCCGTGCTCGAAGCCGGTACGGATGAAGCAGGCGGACACATCGTCATGGAACTGGTCCAGGGTGAGACGCTGGAGGACAGACTCGGTCGTGCGCCTTTGAGCGACGCTGAGTTCGATCAACTGGTGAGGCAGGTGCTTGCAGGCATGAGCGCCGCGCACGCGGCAGGCATCATCCATCTCGATTTGAAGCCGGAAAACATCATGCTGGCATCGCAGCCCGGTGGCGGCATGCAGGTGAAGATTCTCGATTTCGGCCTGGCCCGCGCCATTGGACCGCCTGACGGCCAAGCCGAGATCAAGCAGGGTTCCTTGCATGGATCGATCCATTTCATGGCCCCGGAGCAGTTTGAACGCGCGGAGGTGGATGCGCGCACCGACATCTATGCGCTGGGCTGCCTCTTCTATTATGCGCTGACCCATCGGCATCCCTTTGATGGCGACACGAAGCCACAGGTCATGGTGGCGCATTTGTATCATCGCGTGACCGCCCTTGCCGAGCTGCGTCCCGATCTGCCCGCGCACACCATCCGCTGGATCGAGTGGCTGATCAGCCGGCAGCCGGCGGAACGCCCGTCATCGGTTGCCGAGGCGCTGAAGGCCTATGAGAACGGCGTTTTGAGTTAATGGAGCGCTGATTTAATCGGAGACGCCCCTTTCCCTCCTGCTCTTACTCATACTCGTGCTCATACTCAAAGGGCATGGAGACACAAAATTGAGTATGAGTATGAGTATGAGTATGAGTATGAGTATGAGTATGAGTATGAGTATGAGTATGAGCAGGAGTATGAGCAGGAGTATGAGCAGGAGGATGAGCAGGAGGATGAGCAGGAGGATGAGCAGGAGGATGAGCAGGAGTATGAGCAGGAAGATGAGCAGGAGGATGAGCAGGAGTATGAGCAGGAGGATGAGCAGGAGGAAAGAAGCCAATCTTGATTTAATCAGCGTCTCCTTAACGGAGCAGGTGCCACACGGGTTCGGCTTACGCATGAAATGAAGAAGTGGTCATGGCTTCTAACACGAATCCAAGCCGGAATGGGCCGCGAATGACCACGAATAGGGGCCTATCGTCACATTCGCGGTCATTCGCGTTGAGAAAGAGGAGGGTTTGCACGCCTGACGGATCTTCGAGGGCAAGTTTCGCCCCCGAAACGCATCATTCTCTGCGGTTTTGGTGCGTAAGCCCTGCCACACGGGTTCGTCGAAAGCTTCTTGCCATCGCAGCACGCGCCTCCATCATGCGGACTTGTTTCCCGACCCATCATGACGCGTGCCCTTCTTGCCCCCCTTGTGTTTGCAACCGCCCTTTGCGCGCTTTGCTCCTGCAGCCTGATCCAGAAGATTCCGGTGCCGAAGCTCCCCAAGATCAGCCTCCCCAGCAGGAACACCGTGGCCAAGCTGGTCCCCGGCATGTCTGAGAAGGACAAGATGGATGCCGAGGATCCGGATGTGCCCTTCAATTCGCGCGGCACGCTCGGTTATGGCCACACCCTCAGGATCGAGGTGTATGAAGGCTCCCGCAGCCCCAGCCGCATCTATCGCGGCATCACCATGGTGAATACAGAGGGGCTTCTGCCACTGGCGGATGTGGGGACCGCACGCGTCGGCGGCCAGCTTCTGCCCAAGGCGGCTGATTCCATCGCCGCCGTGTTCCGCGTGGCAGGCCGCAACACCCGGCCCATCACTGTGCAGATCATTTCCGTGGAAAACACCCCGGTCATCTTCATCAACGGCGATGTGAGCGAAGCCGCGTTCATCCCTGCCTTTGATGACATGACGGTGCAGCAGGCCGTGAACGTCATCGGCGGTCGCAAACCCGGCTCCACCTCACGCGGCGTTTACATCTCACGCCAGGGTCTGCGCCAGTTCTTCACCTCGCTCGAAGCCGCGAACGACAAATGGACGCCGCAGGCCGGTGACATCATCACTCTTTCACCCGACATCTGATTTCCCCACCATGCTCCAAGACACCGGAGGTGCGCCCGCTGCGGCGCAAAATCCCCTGAGTTCCTTGTTCAAAACAGTCGCCATCGTACGCATCGGCACCGGCACGCTGCTCATGACGCGGCACGCCTTCAGCGCCGCAGTCAGCGCCTACCATTTCTTCTGGAAAGAGGAGCCGTGGGCATGGGTGCCTGCGTTTCATGAGGCCGGACTGCCCTATGCGCATCTTCTGGCGCCCGTCACCGCTGTGATCGTCGCCGCCGTGGCACTGAGCTGGATCCTCGGTTTTCTGACACGTCTGTTCGCCGTGCTTTTCCTGCCGGTCATCATCACCGCGCTCGTCTTGTTGCAGAAGGCCGGGTCCGTGCAGGTCGAGGCCGCCTGGCTCTATCTTTTCATCACCGTGA
>CAMCWM010000022.1 GCA_945882215.1 Akkermansia muciniphila
TGATGGAGTCGGTCTGCCAGTGGACCAACGAAAATAAATACCGCGTGAACAAGCTGCTCACGCGCCTCATCGAACGCTGCAACCAGCTCGACCTCCATGTGAAGCACGACGACGCACAACTGGACCTGCGCGTGTCCGCCTATGTGACCACGCTGGTGATGAACTACCTGTTCACCGGCAAATTCAAACGTACCAAGTGATGACACCGAAAAAAAAGCTCAAAGTCCTCGCACTGTTCGATGCCATCGCGCCAACAACACTCGACCAGGATCTGAGTGAGGAGTTTTTGACGGAGGACTGGAAGACCGAGGTCCATGTGCTGAACGCGCTGCGTGAACTGGGGCATACGACGGAGTATCTCGCGATTTTCGACGACCTCGACCTGCTGCAGCAGAAGCTGCAAAGCTTCCAGCCGGATGTGATCTTCAATCTGGCCGACCAGTTCAAGAACAACCGTGCTTTTGACCAGAACATCGTTTCGTTCCTCGAGATGAACGGTGTGCCGTTCACCGGCTGCGGCTCGACCGGGCTCACGCTCTGCAAACACAAGGGCATCTCGAAAAAAATCCTCAGTTATCATCGCATCCGAACACCTGCCTTCGTGGTCATCGCACGAGGGCGACGCATCGCGCGTCCGGCGAAGCTGCGCTTCCCCATCCTCATCAAGCCGCTCAAGGAAGAGGCATCTCTCGGCATCTCGCAGGCATCGTTTGTGTCCAACGACGAGCAGTTCAAGGAGCGTGTACAGTTCATCCACGACAAGTATGCCAATGACGTGATCGCCGAGGAATACATCCACGGGCGCGAACTGTATGTGAGCCTGATCGGCAACCTCCGGCTGGATGAGTTCCCGATCCGCGAGCTGGTGTTCAAGGAGGTACCGCCCGACGAGCCCAAGATCGCCACCTTCAAAGCCAAGTGGGACGATGAGTATCGTGAACGCTGGGGTCTCAAGAACCAGTTCGCCGAGGATCTCGATCATGCCGTGGTGCGCGACATCCAGCAGACCTGCAAACGCATCTACCGCCTGCTCACGCTCGACGGTTACGCGCGCATGGACCTGCGCCTGACTGAGGACAACAAGGTCTATTTCATCGAGGCCAATCCGAATCCGATTCTCGCCTCCGACGAGGACTTTGCGTTGTCCGCCTTGAAGGCAGGGCTGTCGTATCCTCAGCTCATCGAACGCATCCTGCGCCATGCCCTGAGAGCCGTGCGTGGATGATTGGGATCACTTCACGCCACGAACCTCAAAACCTTCCGCTTCGAGCACGGCGCGAACTTTGGCCGCCTGATCGCCTTGAATCTCGATGCGCTTGTCGCGCACCGTCCCGCCACAACCGCAGGCAGCGCGGACTCGTTTGGCGATGGTTTCGATGACAGAAACCGGCAGATGCGTGGCGAAGTCCTTGATGACGATGACCGTTTTGCCACCTCGATGCGCGGTTTCACGCTGAAGCACCACGCGGCCCATTTTCCACAGGCGCTGCGGGGACTCAGGATCGGCGTTGGGATTCATCGTGCCGCAAAATGGCTCAGATCGCGCTGATGTCCTTGTTGTAATAGACCTTCACGAACTTCATGCCCTTCTTGTCGTCATAGCCGCGTTCGATCTGGGGATCGGCGTCACTGCTGCCGGGCTTGATGTGGATTTCGACGCCGGTGTCGAGCTTGAGTACCGCGGCGATGCGTTTTTTGGCCTTGGTGAGGTCTTTTTTGGAAATGTCGAAGCTGGTCTCCAATGGCTGGCCTTGTTCTTCCTCGATGCGGGCGCGGTGCTCGCCGAATTGGGCGATGGTTTCGGGATCTTTGAGCACATCACGCTCAAACTCCTGCAGCTCGAATTTTTCGCGGTCCTCAAAGTAATCGAGTGCGTCTTTAGCGGCGTTCGCAGCTTCCCACGGCGGTGTGTCGTCATCGGCGGACTTTTGCTCTTCGAGGAAGGAGACGGCCATCTTCGCATACGCATTGGTGAGGAAGGCGGCATCAGGCACGGCCTCCACGCCGAGGAATTCGCGCACCCAGAAGCGGGAGTCGCTGCCGCTGCGGTCGAAGGTGAGGACGTAGTAGCCTTTTTCGGCCCAGTGATCGAGGATGAGGCAGCCTTTGTCGATCTTGTCGGGATTGATGCCGTGCTCGGTGCTGAGCTGGAGATCGCCGTTGCGCGGGGTGATGGTGAGGAAGGGCACCACGCTGTCGCTTTTCAGGATGCAGAGGCCGTTGACGAGCTCGCCCTCAATGTGGACTTCTTTGAGCATGGCGATGCAGAGGTCGCCGGCTTTGATGTTGGGATGATTCGACTTGGCGTAGAGGCGCTGGGCGATCTCCACGCCTTTGGCGAGGAGGTTGTCCTCGTCGGCAAAGATGGCCTTGGCGCAGTTATTCACCTCATGCTGCTTCAGCGAAGCGTGATGCGTGAAGCGGTGGGCGATGCAGGCTTTGAAGGGCTTGATGAAAAGCGCGGTGAGGTTCTCCTGGTCTTCCTCGGCGACCTTGAAGACCTCGCGCGAGGTTTGCAGCGGCTCTTCGCGCTGGGGATTGCCGACCTTGGCGAGGACGACGTTGGTGACAGTGGCGGTGTTGAGGCGGAGCTTGACGGACATGCGGGGCGCGGAGGGTAGAAAGGGAATGGGATTCGCCAAGGATTAATGGCACCTGCTTGCACTGACCGTGCGTCGAGGCGAGAGCATGGACACATGACAAACGCTGCCAAGAACGAATCCACCAATCTGAAGCCCTGGCTGGTGCGCATACCGGAGATTTTTGAGGGGATCGCGCCCGAGGTGTTGCAGCGGTTTGGGGCGGTTTCGAGTACGCGGCTGGGGCAGGACTATTATTTGATCAAGACAGCAACGCCGGAGGCAATTCAGCAGTCAGAGACAGCGAAGTTTGCGCGGTGGAATCTGCCGATGGATCACACCTGGCCGTGCAATGCGCAGAAGATGGACGGATTCATCGAGAAGGCGGCGCAAACGCTCATCAAGAAGTTTGGGGAGCGCAAACCGCAGGGGATTTTCATCGGCACGCTGCATCCGACGTCACCGGACAAGTATTACAAGGGCCTCGCTTCGAACATGCGCGGGCGGGTGCTGCAATTGTTCCCGAAACTGGCCGCAGGCACGGTGGAGGAGCAGAATGCGACAGCGGAGACGCTGTTTTGCCTCGTGGGCAAAGAAGGTTTATTTTGCGGGATGCAGAGTCCGCGTGCCTCGAACGGCCTGTATGCGGGTGGCAGCAAGTACATCGACCAAGATGCGCCGGACACGATCAGTCGTGCGGGCGCGAAGATCGCCGAAGCGCTGCATTATCTGCTGCTGCACCGGCCACCGCTCAACGAAGGCAGTCATTGGCTCGAACTGGGAGCTTGTCCGGGCGGGATGACGTCGGAACTGCTCGCACGCGGCCAGCGTGTGACGGCGATTGATCGTGCGCCGCTGGACAAGCGACTCGATGGCCGACCGGGATTGAAGTTTGTACTCGAAGACGTGGCCGTGTTTCAACCACGAGCAGGAACGACCTTTGATGCGCTGCTCTGTGACATGAACGGTCCACCGGAGGAATCCATCGAGCAGGTGATCCGCCTCTCACGCTCGTTGAAGAAAGGCGGGCTGGTGGTCTTCACGCTCAAAGTGCCGCGCATCGAGAATGTGGAGGAGCCGTGCGAGCTGTTCCAGCTGATCGTCTCGATGTCCAAGGCAGCGGGGCTGCGCCTGTTGGCGCAAACGCACCTGACTTACAACCGGCATGAGTTCACTCTATTTCTGGAGAAGCCTCAAGATTGACCTCTGAATCAGGCAGCTTTTCAGGCACCAGCAGGACAGCACCTTTGAGCAAGCGGCAGAATTCCTTTTTCGAGACGCGATGAAGAGTGCCCTCTTTAGTGGCGGGGTCCTTCATGACCTTGTACTCGATGGAAAGACGCGCCCATTCGACGATGCGGATGTATTCGTCACCTTTTTTCCAGATCTGGCCTTGTTCCAACTTCATCGGCCCCCTCTAATGCCCGGTGCCTGCTCGCGCCATGAGATTTCTGCACCGGTTCGCGTGGATCAGGAGCAAGAAGCGGGTGGTGCATGGCCGATTTGTGCAGAAACTCGGGGCATGAATGATTACGAACGTGTGGCGCGCATCATCCGCCATCTGGACAGCCACCATGCGGAACAGCCCGATCTTGAAGAACTGGCAGCGCATCTCGGCCTGAGCCGTTTTCATTTTCACCGGTTGTTTTCACGCTGGGCGGGAGTCACTCCCAAAGATTTCTTGCAATGCCTGACGCTGGAGCATGCGCGTGAACGGCTGCGCCAGGGGGAAAGCGTGCTCGATGCGGCGCTGGACGCCGGCTTGTCATCCCCGGGCAGACTGCATGACCTGTGCGTGACATTGGAGGCGGCCACGCCGGGTGAAATCAAGAGAGGTGGCGAAGGCTGGGTGATCGAAGCAGGTTTTGCGGAGACGCCGTTTGGCCAGTGCTGCATCGGCAACGGCCCGCGTGGCATCTGCCACCTGGCATTTGTCGAAAAAGCGGAGAGAATCACTGCGGCGGAGGCCATTCTGGCTTCATGGCCGAAGGTGGAACTGAGTTGGAACCATGCGATGGCGCGTCGGATCGCCACCGAGGTGTTTCAGCCGGGAGTTGGAACCCATTTGCGGGCACTCGTGCGCGGGACAGCGTTTCAGTTGCGTGTCTGGCGGGCCTTGCTGCACATTCCGCACGGCGGCGTGGTCAGTTATGGGCATCTGGCGGCGGCGATCGGGCGTCAGGGAGCCGCCCGGGCAGTCGGAACGGCGGTGGGAGCCAACTCGCTGGCATACTTGATCCCATGTCATCGCGTGATCCGGGAAACGGGTGTGATTGGGCAGTATCGTTGGGGACGCGAGAGGAAGCGGGCACTGCTGGGATGGGAAGCGACACATGGCTGACTTCCCCAAGTTCAGGTATCTCCAGACAGTTTAGAAAGCTAAAATAAGGCGCAATTCGGACTTGTTAGCTGACTTTGTTGTTATTATAATTATAGAATAGCTGGAAAATCGGACGTCGCCTTGACTCCCATCTGCCCATCAAAACGCCAAAAAAGCAGCTTATGAAAACACTCGCCTCCATTCCAAGATTCCTCTGCCTCGCGCTAGCGCTGGCGTGGACGTCTGGCACCCATGCCAGCACGATCTTCTGGGGCAGCCAGTTCAACGATCTGTTATTCGACAGCAACGGCCAGCCCTTGGACACGACTTATTCTTTCGAGATCGGCTCATTTGGCAGTTTTGTGCCGACCTATCAAAACGTTGACCAATGGGTAGCGAACTGGAAGGTGTTTGATCGTGCGTTCGACCCGGACGCGAACGGCTGGAACGCAACGGAGCAGTTTTTTGTGGGCACCGTCGATCACAACGCCTTGGGAGGCTCCGACTCACCAGACGCGAATCCGGCCGATGTCTTTGCACAGGGTGAAAAGGCTTATCTTTGGGTCTATAATTCGAAAACCATCGTGCCCACGAGCGAGTGGGCGCTGCTGGCGGATTCCTCCATTGTCGGCAACTTAGGCAATTCATGGGTCTTTCCCGATCCCGCAGATCCACCCGGCACATCCTATGATTGGCAGCTCGGTGACGCGGACGAGGCGATCATTGGCGGCGCGAACAGCATCCAGGGCGCAGGCGAGTTCGTCGTCGATCCGGGAACCTTCAGCCTGCAAACCCATGTCGTGCCCGAGCCTGGCTCCACATTTCTTTTGTTTGCTGCGGCCGCAGCTCATTTGATCCGCCGGACACGCCGTCTGACACGCAAGGCCACACTGTGAAATAGGCTGCGGGGCACGCAACGCGCGCTGTGGTCGCAGTGGAGATTTTTTTTCAGTGCGTGGGGATTTAAAGCGCTTTGGCGGTGCTCATACGGCATGCCAACCTCAAGGCATGACTGGCAATGGGTTTCTGGCATAAGCGGCACGACGATCTGCAAGCGGGCGAGATTCGCTGGAGCCACACCTTCCACGAACCTCATTGGGAAAAGCAGGTTTGTTAAGATCTCCTGAGTTATACCCTGCTTTTTGCTATTGTAATTATAACAAATATGGTAAGATTGTCTAGTTCGACAAAAATAAATGGATTCTCTTCAGGAACACAGCGGTCCCACCTTTTCGCCAAGAGCGAATCAAGGCAAGGCTAGCGAGAAGCTCCGTGCATGCGCATGGAGATCAGGGGGTTTGGCATGGGGGAGTCGATCCATGACTCGGGGCGTGGTAAGCGGCATTCTTCTTTTGCTGCTCACCAGCGCGGGTTCTGCCTATTCTCAGACTGCCGACTTTGGGGACTTCAATTTGTTTAACAGTGCCAGCAGCACGGTGGTGACGACCCTGAAGATCGGCTCCACCACGGACAAGGAATCCACCGCCACGACGAATGCGACGGCGACTGGCGATGACCTGACCGGGAGTGATGACGAAGATGGAGTCACGCTTCCAGCCACCATTCAGGTGGGTGCCGCAGGGAGTCTGGTGGTGAATGTGTCCAACACCACGGGCTCCACGGCCTATCTCAATGCGTGGATCGACTGGAACGACAATGGCAACATCACCAGCGCCGGATCGCAAATCGCAACAAACATCACTGTCGCCTCCGGCACCTCGAACTCGAACCGGACTTTGAACTTCACCGTGCCGTCAACTGCTGTGCTGGGAAGTGTAGGAGTGCGGGTGCGCTTGACGAGCGTCAGCAGTCCTGGAACCGATGGTGCCGATGGAAATGGAGAAGTGGAGGACCACAGGCTTACCATCGTTCCGAACACGGATTTTGGCGACTACGGGTTGTTTGCCTCGGCCACACAGGTGGCCAACTCCAACATTCGGATCGGCACGAACCCCACCGACACGGAGGCAAGCAACCCGGGCAGCACCACCGCCACCGCAGATAACACGACAGGCGTGAATGACGAGGATCTCGTCATGCCCATGATCATCACTGCCGGAACCTCGACGACTCTGGCCATCCCGGTCACCGTGAACGCAGCTTCACTTTCAGGCAGCACGGCGCGCATCAACGTCTTCGCCGACTGGAATGGTGACAACGATGTGGCCGACACGAACGAAACGCTGGCCACCCAGACCGTGAATATTTCAGGCACTTACAACTTCACCCTGAGCCCGCCTGCGAGCACCGTTGCAGGCACGAAGTTCCTGCGTGTCCGCATCAGTGAAACCAACACGACACCTTCTTTTAGCGGTAACTCGACCCTCAAAGGAGAGGTGGAGGATTATCCGATAGTGGTCGGCACCCGGGACTTCGGGGATTTCAGTTTGTTTCCAAGCGCCAGCAGCACGGTGAACACGACCTTGCGCCTCGGTGCGACGACGGATGTGGAAATCAGCGACATGTCGGATGCCACTGCCACGGGTGACGACACCGACAATCTGGACGACGAAAACGGCGTGACCGTGCCGGCCAGCGTGGTGCTGGGAGTGGCGGGCAGCCTGACGGCCAATGTCACCAACAGCAGCGGATCCACCGCTTATTTGAACGCATGGATCGACTTCAATCGCAATGGCGTGCTGACGGACAGCGGCGAGCAGATCGCCACGAACACGACCATCAGCAACGGCACCAGCAACTCAAACCGCACGGTGAGCTTCACCGTGCCTGCCACCGCCGCTCCGGGTATCGCCGGGGTGCGTGTGCGTCTGACCTCCACGAGCACGCCGGGGCCGGACGGGCTCGATGGCAATGGCGAGGTCGAGGATTATGTCATGACCCTGGCCTGCCCCACCGTAACAGTCAGTCCCACAACCCTTTCAGTTCCAACAGTTGGAACAGCTTATACGCAGACGGTTTCTGCCTCTGGTTCCACCACCACTTTCAGCTATGCGGTGACATCAGGTGCTTTGCCAGCTGGACTCAGCCTGGATGATGACACCGGCAGCTTATCAGGGACGCCGACCAGCAGCGCGGCGGCATCTTTCACGATCACAGCGACAGGGGCGAATGGCTGCGCGGGGTCGAGGGCCTACACCCTCACGCCAGCCTGCCCCACGGCCAGCCTGACACCGGCCACGATTCCCGTATCCAACATGGGCAGCGTGTACAGTCAGACATTCACAGCTTCAGGGGGCACCGCTCCTTACTCCTACTCGGTGAGTTCGGGCACGCTGCCGAATGGTCTGACCTTGAGCCCCACAGGCGTGCTCAGCGGCACGCCGACCACAGCCAACGGGGCGGGCGCGAGTGTCACGATCCGGGCCACCGATGTTTATGGCTGCCAGGTCAGCCGCACTTATGCGGTGATTGTCTGCCCCGCCATCACGGTGAATCCTGCCTCTGCGGCGAGCGCGGTGGTGGGCGCCAGCTATTCGCAGACGTTCACTGGCAGTGGTGGTGCCTCACCTTACACGTTTGCTGTCAGCAGCGGTGCTTTGCCCGCCTGGGCCACCTTGAACCCGGGCACGGGCGCTCTTACCGGCACTCCGAACAACACCACGAGCGCCACGTTCACGATTCGCGCCACAGACGCCAACGGCTGCCAGGGCACACGCGCCTACACAATCACCCCGGCCTGTCCTACGATCACGGTGAATCCGGCGACGCTGCCGAATGGGGTGGCGGGTTTCGCCTACAACCAGACGCTGAGCGGCGGCGGTGGCACCGCGTCTTACACCTTTGCAGTGACCAGTGGGGCGCTGCCATCAGGGCTGAGCCTGAACACCACTTCAGGCGCGATCACCGGCACGCCCGTCAATGGCACAGCGGCCACGTTCACGATTCGGGCCATGGACAACTATGGTTGCACGGGCACGCGCAGCTACACGATCACGCCGGTGAACATTGAATTCGGTGACTGGAACGGCTCCGGAGCCGCCACCGCCACGGCCAGCACGATTCGCAACACCAACATTCGTCTCGGTGCCTCGGTCGATGCCGAGGCGGCTGCCACCACGAACGCCTCCGCGACTGCGGACGATCTCGCTGGCACGGATGACGAAGATGGCGTGGCCATCCCCGCGAGCATGACGCAGGGGGCGAGCGTCACCATTCCGGTCAACGTGTTCAACAACAACACTGCCGGCCGTTACCTTCAGGGCTGGATCGACTTCAACAACGACGGCACGTTCAACAACACCGACGTGGCCGGCGGTGGCGAGCGCATCTACAACGCGGCGGTTTCGGCCAGCGCCTCCTCGCAGACGATTAATGTCACCTTCACCGTGCCCGCAGGGGCGAGCGTCGGCCTCCAGCGGGGTGCGCGCTTCCGTTTCACCGACAACGCCGCCACCACGCCGACAAGCAGCGGGGCGAGTGGCGAAACGGAAGATTACTCTGCGACCATCGCCAGTCCTCCGGTCGCAGGCGGGGCGGGACTGCCCATCGTGCAGGAATGGTTCGTGCCGCAGCCGGAAGCGCAGATTCGCGAGGATTACCTGGTGCTGGCACCGAAGGTGAACGCGATCACCGACTCCGTCATCACCGTCACCGTGCCCATCGCGGCCACCAAGGTCGTCTTTGACCATTGGGAGGACGGTTACGAGGTGGATTTGAAGAATCCGGTGCAGCCGAGCACCTTGATCTGGGGCGATGGCAATGATGCGAACGGCAAACCGCCGGGCTACGCGAACGATCCGGCCTCGTTCACCGCCGGTTCCGTCATCACCATGCGCAACAACGTGACGCTGCCGCGCAACGCGTCCACCCGGCTGTATGACGGACGTGACCGGCTCGGTTCGACGTATGGCATCGTCATGACTCGCGCCGCGTGGTTCACCGATCCCGGCCCGCTGCTGGCAAACTCGGTCGAAGTGCGCGCCGTTAACGACTGGGGCAACACGTTCGTGCTTCCGGTCGGCGAGGATGTCATCTACCCGACACCGCTGGCGCAGTCCATGTTCGAGCATTGCTCCGCTTACGTCATGGCCGCGCAGAACGGCACCACGGTGCAGATCGACAAGGATGCCAACGGTGTCGCGGAGACCACCGTGACTCTGAACATGGGCGAGTCCTATCTCATCAACGCCGGGATCAAGAAAGGAACCAGGATCACGACCTCCAAACCCGCGCAGGTCATCGAGTTCTTCGGTGACATCAACGCCAACTTCGAAACCCGTGGCGCCAACGTGCCGGCGCTCGAAAAATGGTCGAGTGACTACTACGCGCCGGTGGGCACGGCCGCTGATGGTGATGACACCCATGTTTTCCTCTACAACCCGGACACGGCGGCCATCACGATCAATTATGTGACCCAGGCCGGCTCTGGCTCCTTCGCCATCCCGGCCAAGAGCACCTACCGCCACCTCATGCCGCAGAACTCGGGCGCGCGTTTCACCAGCGTCAGCAACAAACCCTTTTGGGGTGTCGGCACGGTGGGCGCGGAGGCGAACCAAAACAATGTTCACGACTGGGGCTATGCGCTAGTGCCGAAAGATTTCCTGAGCACCGTGGTCGTCGTCGGCTGGGGCGCGGGCAGTGATGATGGCACGCAGAATGGCAGCCCGATCTGGGTCACGCCCACCAAGTCCACCATCATCTACGTGGACTACAATGGTGACCGTAATGGGCCCCTGACCGATCCTTCCGGCCAGAAATACGACCTCGCTCTGAACGCTAGCGCGTTGTCTGTCAGCCGAGTTTATGAGTCGGACAAGGACCAGACCGGCACCCGCTTGTACACACTTGATGGCACCAATATCATCGGTGCCTGGGGTCAGGATCCCGCCACCGCAGGGCCTGCGCGGCCTTACCTCGACTTGGGCAACACGCTGCCAAACTACCCCGTGCCGGTCATCTCCAAGGTTTCCAGCATCGCGCTGGACAACTCGCCCACGGGCCCGAGCGCGGGCGACATCCTCGAATACACGATCACTTTCGAGAACAAATCCCTCTTTGCCCTCTCGACGGTCAGCATCGTGGACATCCTCCCGACCACACAGCTTGCGTATGTCCGCTATTCCACCACCCGGGACGGCACTTCCGTGACGGACAATGGCTCCACACCGTTTCCGCTGGATGAAGGCGGTCTCGTGATCCCGATCCTCAATCCGAAAGAATCCACCGTGATCAAGTTCCGCGCCACGATCATCGGCACAGGCACCATCACCAACATTGTCAGTGCCGGCGGCATTCCTGGGGTGACGGCAACCGATGTGATTGTGGTTCCAGTCAGCGGCAGTTCCTCGATCTGCACACTTGATTTCACCAACAACACGGGCGGCGCGGTCATCTATCAGACCGGAGAGGGCATTTACGTCACCGTTAACAACAGCAACGCCAACACCGCCTCAGGCGCGGTGGAAACGGTGACAGCCAGCATCCTGAACAACGCCACGGGTGATGCGGAAACGATCACACTGACCGAAACCGGCGCGAACACCGGCATCTTCCGCAACACCTCGTCGCTGCCGACCTCCACGACCGCAGGTCTCAATCCAAGCGATGGCACGCTCAGCGTCCAGGCCGGACACACCCTCACTGGGACGCACACGGACGGCGTTTCTGGCAATCCATGCTCCGACACCACCACCATCGCGGCTCCCAGCCTCACCAAGCAGCTATACCTTGATGCCGATGGTGCTGGCGGTGACATGACCGGCGATCTCGACCGCATTGATCCCGTGGTCACAGGTGACAGCACCACATCGGAGACAGCCACTTTGACCACAGGCGGCGCTTCCGTCATCACCGCAGCCGCGACCACGACAGGTTCCAACACTTCCATTGCGATTGGGGGCACGCTGAGCTTCTCCCATACGCCGGGCAGTGGTGCCAACCGCCTGCTGCTTGTGGCTGTCTCGGTGGGAAACACCACGGCGGATGATTCCGACCCTGATCCCGGCACCGTGACGGGTGTGACGTTTGGAGGCACCGCCATGACGCAGGTGGCGGCCGCTCACAGCGGTGCCGCCGTCCGCACTTACATCTACCGCCTGGTCAATCCGTCTTCGAGCGCGGCCAATGTGGTCGTCTCCATCGGCGCCAAGGCTTCATCCGTCACTGCCTCCGCGACCACCTTCACCGGCGTGCATCAAACCACGCCGTTGGGTTCGTCTTCCAATTTTGTCGCCACGGGCGGTGACTACTTCGTCACCGGCACCTTCGCCTCCGCTGAAGACGAACTGGTCTATTCGAGTGTTGCCGTGGACGAGTATTCATCCGTCAACCAAGGTGTTTCCTCCGGGGCCGGACAGACGCAGCTCTGGAACAACAGCGGCTTCAACTATGTGAGCGGCGCTTCCAGCACCAAGCCCGGAGCCACTTCCGTTTCACTGCGCTACGATTTCCTCGACTACGAGGACGGCGTGATCGCCGCCGTGTCGATCAAGCCTGCGGCCGATACTTCCGGCAGTGGCGCCACATGGACACAGACGCCGGCGTTTGCCGAGAACTTCAGCATGCCGGCAGGCGGCAATCTGGGTGTCACCGCCTATGCGGAGTTCTCCGTCTCCTCACCTGCGGCCACTCCGGCCATCACGGCCACGCTGAAGAATGGCGGCACCACCATCGCCACATTGACCAGCCCCGCCGCGACGCATGTGAGCGGAAGCAGCGGGCAGCCGGTGACTTTGGACGCCACTTCATCATCACGAAGACGTGCAGGCACGGGCACCGACATCTCGCCGACTTTCTCATCTCTCACTTGGTCACATACCACCGGATCAGGCAGCAACCGTCTGTTGCTCGTGGGGGTCGCGCTCGAACCAGACAGTCAGGGGACCACCGTCAGCACAGTCACCTACTCCGGGCAGTCCCTGACGCGGGCTGGATTCCAGCAATCCAGCGACAATGAGGCCCGCATGGAAATCTGGCGGCTCGTCAATCCTCCCAGCGGCACCGCCAATGTGGTCGTCACCCTCAATCAGTCTTGCGATGATGCTGTGGTGGCCGTGGCCTCCACATTCAGCGGCGTGCATCAAACCACGCCCTTGGGAACCTTCGCTTCAAGCCAGTCGGATCTGGGTGACGCCGCACCCCAGCCCTCGCTTTCACTCACCTCCGCCGCCGGAGAGCTGGTGTTTGACATGCTGGCGCTGGATGATGCCGATTCCGTCACCGCGCCCGGCGGCGGGCAGACGCAGCGCTTGAATCTGACGCAGACGGACAGCGACTCCGGCATCACTGGGGCCGCGAGCACCAAGGCCGGGGCCTCCTCCGTGACGCTATCATGGACGACGGGGCCTGATTCCTGGGCGCTGGGGGCGGTTTCGATCAAACCGGCCACCACCGGTATTTCGATCTACCGCCTCGATTGGAACGCCGCGCTCGCCAGTGCCGTGAACATTACGTCCGGCCAGTCTCTCAGCCTCAGCATCGAAAATGCGGGGGAGGCGGACTTCTCCGTTCTCTACGACAGCAGCACTTATCCTTCCAAGGTCAGTCTGCCGACCAACACCGTCATTCACACGGACTCCATCACCGTTTATGACGCTCCCTATCCCGGCGGCAGTGCGACCACCGCGCCGAACCTTGGTGAGAAGGTCTATGTGCGAGTCACCGTCGGCGATCCGTTCGGCGCTTACGACATCACGACCGTTCCTTTCACCATCGACGCTCCAGGCGCTGCCAGCGATGTCTCTGCCACGCTGACCGTGGCGAATGTGGTCGAAACCACCGCGGCCACGAAGACCTATCAATACGTCTGGACCACTGGCAGCATCGAAGGCCCCGTCACCATCTCTGCCACCGCCAAGGAAGGCTACGAGGATGCGATCACCTCGTCCAAATCGACCATCGTCACGCTGAGTTCGCTCGATCTGGGCACACCGGGCTTCGCCACCTTCACCACCGGTTCCAACGGTGCCGACACCACAACCTATGCCCTCAATGAGCAGGTCGCCGTGCGTGTGACAGACATCGACCAGAACCTCAACGCCACCGTCGCCGAAACGCTTCTCGCCACCATCACCAGCAGCAGCGGTGACAGCGAAGAGATCACGCTCACTGAGACAGGCATCGACACCGGTGTCTTCGTGTTTGTCATCCCCGCCAGCGCCACAATCACGGGCGCAGACAACAACGGCACGCTCTATGTCCCCGCAGGTGCCGTTTTGACCGTGGCTTATGTGGATCCCACCGATGCCACTGACGTCAGCAACGCCACCGCCACCACACCCGCCCTGACACCGGCGGTTTCAGTGATTCAAACACTGCTCTCGCCCGCCGATGGCCAGATCATCGTCGGTGAGACAGCTCAGTATCGCATCCGTGTGACGAACACGGGCAACACCACGCTCAACACCGTTCAAGTGGTGGACACTTTCCCCGCTGCCAGCCTGGGCTATGTCTCTGCTTCCGTGACACCTAACACCGTGGCCGGTGGCAGCCTGACATGGACGAATGTGGGTCCGCTGGACTCAGGGCAGAGCGTGGACTTGTTCGTGAACTTCACCGGCCTTGCCGCCGCGAGTCCTGCGACTAACACCGTGAACGTCACCACCGGCGGCGGCCCCACCGCCTCGTCGAACGCGTCCGTTATCGTGACACGTCCGGCCGTGAGCGTGACCAAGACCCTCGTCAGCCCCAATCCCGGCCCGGCGAGCAAGGGAGACGAGGTTGTCTTCAACCTGACGTTGCAAAACACCGGCACCACGACGCTCACCACGCTGCCGCTCGAAGACACCTTCAGTGACGCCAACTTTGACTTCGTCTTCGCCACCATCACGCCCGACTCCGCCGGTGCTGGCAGTCTCGTGTGGAATGATGTCACGGACACCAGCAGCCTCGGCGTTGGCGAAACATTCACCGTCACCGTCACCCTCCGCGCCAAAGGCAATGCCAACCCGGCCACCAACAACGCCGCCATCACCAATGCGTTCGATGCCAATGGCGATCCGGTGCCGCCTTCCAGCAGCGCCGCCAGTCTGCAACTGCTCGCAGCGACCATTTCCGGCTCCGTTTACGAGGACAAGGGCACCGCTGGCTTCGGCGGCGGCGACACCGGCCTCAACAACGTGACCGTCACGCTGTACAGCGATCCCAACAATGACGGTGATCCTGCGGATGGCACCGTTCAGGCCATCACCACCACGGACAGCCCGGGTTATTATGACTTCCTGAACCTCGGCGCGGGTGATTACGTCATCGTGCAGGATAATCTGCCGACCTATGTGAACGTCGCTGACACCAGCGGTGCCAACGACAACCGCATTCCGGTGAACGTCACCACGCTCACCAGTCATCCCGACAACGATTTCCTCGATGTCATTCCCATCCCGCTCGATTTCGGCGACTGGAATGGCAGCGGAGCCGCCACATCCATGGCCAGCACCATTCTGAGCACCAACATCCGCTTCGGTGAAACTGTGGATGAGGAGGAAAGCATCACTCCCGACTCGGCGGCTACGGCCGATGGCGATGACGAGGACGGCGTGACGATGCCCGTCAGCATGACACAAGGAACGAACGTGGTCATTCCGGTCAGCGTGTTCAATCTTAACACGGCAAACCGTTACCTTCAGGCGTGGATCGACCTCAATAATGACGGCACGTTCAACAACATCGATGTCGCCAGCGGTGGCGAGCGCATCCACAACGCCGCCGTCCCCGCCTCCGCGTCCTTGCAGACCGTCAACGTCAGCTTCCTTGTCCCAATGAATGCCAGTGTCGGCCCGCAGCGCGGCGCGCGCTTCCGCTTCACGGACAATGCCGCCACCACACCGACAAGCAGCAGCGCCAAGGGGGAGACGGAAGATTATGTGGTTGCCATCCTGGCACCCACACAGGACTTCGGTGACTTCAGCGGTTTTGCCTCCGCCAACAGCACCGGCAACTCCGCGCTGAAAATCGGCGCGCTCACCGATCTAGAAGGCGCTCAAACCACGAACAGCGCCGCCACTGGCGACGATGCCACCGGAGTCGATGATGAAGACGGCGTGACGATGCCCGCATCGATCGTCGCAGGCGGTCTGATCACAGTTCCGGTCAATGTGACCAACAACACCGGAGCCGCCGCCTATCTGAATGCGTGGATCGACTACAACAACAACGGTAGTGCTTCCGACGTCGGCGAACAGATCGCCACCAACGTGCTCGTGCCGGATGGAACAACTGGAGCCACGATCAACATCACCTTCGACGTGCCCACGAGTGCCTCGGTGGGCGCCGGACGCGGAGTGCGTTTCCGCCTCACCAGCACGGCCTCTCCTGGCCCGACGGGCACAAGCGGCATTGGTGAGGTCGAGGACTATGTCGTGTCCATCGCCGCGCCGACGCTGGACCATGGCGACTTCAGCCTCTTCACGAATGCCAGCAGCACCGCCAACAACCGCCTGCGCATCGGTTCGAGCGTGGACATTGAAGGCCAGGCGATCACCGACGCCACCGCCACCGGCGACGATCTGCACGGCAGCGATGACGAGAACGGCGTGACCGTGCCTGCGGCCATCACCCAGGGCACCGGCAGCAGCCTCACGGTGAACGTCACCAACACCAGCGGCTCGACGGCGTATCTGAACGCCTGGATCGACTACAATGGCAATGGCGTGCTCACGGACGCAGGTGAACAAATCGCCAGCAACACCGCCATCGCCAACAGCACGTCCAATTCCAACCGAGCAGTCAACTTCACGGTCCCGGCGGTGGTGAAGACCGGCCAGGTCGGCGTGCGCGTGCGAATCACCAGTGTCAGCAGCCCCGGACCGGATGGACAGGACGGCATTGGCGAAGTGGAGGACCACATGGTGAACATCGTGGCAAACACGGACTTCGGCGACTACGCCAGCTTCCCCAGTGCCAGCAGCAAAACCAACGGCACGCTGCGTCTCGGCAGTCTGACGGATTCGGAAGGCGGCCTTGACACCGATGCCAATGCCACGGCGGACGATTTGGACGGCAGCGATGATGAGGACGGAGTGATCGTGCCAGCCGAGCTGGCGCAAGGAGCCGCCAGCAGCATCACGGTCAACACCTCCAACACCAGCGGCAGTTCCGCCTACCTCAACGCATGGATTGATTTCAACCGCAACGGCGTGCCCACGGATGCCGGTGAGCAGATCGCCTCCAAC
This sequence comes from Akkermansia muciniphila, assembly GCA_945882215.1. GTDB lineage: Bacteria > Verrucomicrobiota > Verrucomicrobiia > Verrucomicrobiales > Verrucomicrobiaceae > Prosthecobacter. Next base: position 16,968 of record CAMCWM010000022.1, read on the forward strand.
ACCATCATCACCACCGGCACCTCCAACATCAACCGCGTGCTTAATTTCACGCTTCCTGTCAGCGCCAGCCTCGGAAAGACGGCCGTGCGCGTGCGTCTGACCTCCGTGAGCAGTCCCGGCAGCGATGGCCTTGATGGCAATGGTGAGGTGGAAGATCACACCACGATGATTGTGATTCCAACGACCGACTTCGGTGATGAACTCGATCTGGCGAATGCCAGCAGCACGATCAACAGCAACCTCCGCCTCGGCGCGTTGGTGGATGCCGAAGGATCGCCCACCAAAACCGCCAACGCGGATGGCGACGACATCAATGGCAACGATGACGAGGATGGTCTCTCCTTCCCATCCGTCACCGCCGGTCAGCCGGTGACACTGCCGGTGACAGTGACAAACCTCACGGGCGCGGCCGGCTATCTCAACGCCTGGATCGACTTCAACAACAACGGCGTGCTCACCGACGCTGGCGAGCAGATCGCCACCAACGTTCTGGTGACGACCGGCACCGACAACGGCACGCTGACCCTCGACTTCAACGTTCCCACCAACGCCGTCACGGCCGCCACCAGCCTTGGCACGCGTTTCCGCCTCACCGACATCCAGAATCCCGGCCCCACCGGCCAGGCGGGCGTCGGCGAAGTGGAGGATCATCCCATTGTCATTCTCGCGCCGTTGACCGACTTCGGTGATTTCAGCGGCGCTCCGGAGGTTTCCAACACCGCCAGCACGAACCTGCGCCTCGGCTCCTTGGTGGACACCGAATATGCCTCCACCCGTAACGCCACTGCCACTGGTGACGACACCAGCGGCGTGGATGATGAGGACGGCGTCACACTGCCAGCCATGACAGCGGGCGCCCCCGCCACCATCACCGCCGTGGTGACCAACAACACCGGCCTCAGCGCCTACTTGAACGCGTGGATCGATTTCAACAACAACGGTGTCTTCACCGATCCGGGTGAGCAAGTTTCCACCAACCTGCTGGTCGCCAACGCCACCAGCAATGCCACACGCAACATCGGCCTGACCGTTCCCGCCACCACCGTGACCGGAACGAGCCTGGGCGTGCGCGTGCGACTCTCCAGTGACATCTCTCCGGGCTCGACCGGCGCGGGCGGTGTTGGCGAGGTGGAAGACCACATCATCAACATCAGTCCTCCGACGACGGATTTTGGCGACTTGGCCAGTTTCGGAAGCGCCAGCAGCACGGTCATCAGCACCATCAAGCTGGGTGCCACGACCGACACTGAGTACGTGCAGACCATCAACGCCACCGCGACTGGCGACAACATCACCGCGCTTGATGATGAGGACGCAGTGGTGTTCCCCAGCATGATCGCGGGCGCTCCGGCCACCATCCCCGTGGTGGTGACGAACACGAGCGGCTCGGCCGCCTATCTCAACGCATGGATCGACTTCAACAACAACGGAAGCATCACCGACGCGGGCGAGCAGATCGCCACCAACGTCTTGATTGCCACAGGCACCAGCAGCGCCACACAGAACCTGAGCACCACCATCCCGGCCACAACACTGACCGGGGTGAATCTTGGTGCGCGCTTCCGTCTCACCAGCACAACCAGTCCTGGCGCGACCGGCAGCAGCGGCAACGGCGAGGTGGAAGATTACGTCGTCACCGTCATGGCGCCGACCACGGACTTCGGTGACTTCAACGGCTTTGCCGACGCTTCTCAAGGCACCAACCCGGCCCTGCGCATGGGCGCGTCACTGGACGCGGAGTTTGCCTCCACGCGCAACGCCTCGGCCACCGGTGATGACCTGAGCGGTATGGACGATGAAGACGGTGCCGCACTGCCCTCCATGACCGCCGGCCAGACAGTGATCATTCCCGTCACCATCACCAACACAACCGGTGCCAACGGCTTCCTGAACGCCTGGTTCGACTTCAACAACAACGGCATCCTCACCGATTCGGGCGAGCAGATAGCCTCCAACATCACGATCGCGACTGGCGCGACTGACAGCGTCACCAACTTGACCGTCACCGTGCCTGCCACCGCCGTCACCGGCACGAATGTGGGCCTGCGCTTCCGGCTTTCCGCACCCAGCGGCCTCGGCCCCACGGGCACCAACGCGCTCGCCGGCGAGATCGAGGATTATGCGGTAAACATCATCGCACCGACGACTGATTTCGGCGACCATGCCGGCCTCTCCGCCGCCAGCAGCACTGCGAATGCCAACCTGTTGCTGGGCACCAACGTGGATGCGGAATACGCGGCCATTACCAACACCTCGGCCATGGGTGATGACAGCACCGGCATCGACGATGAAGACGGCGTCATCGTGCCGGCCAGCCTGGACCCCGGCACCACCATCACTTTGCCTGTGACGGTGCAGAACAGAACGGGAGCCAGCGCCTGGCTGCACGCGTGGATCGACTTCAACAACGACGGCGTTCTCGACGATGCCCCGATCAGCAGCGGTGGTGAGCGTCTGGAGGCAGCTCGTCTCATCCCCAGCCTGAACACCGGCACCATCCTGCGCGAATACTGGATGGGCATCAGCGGCACCAGCGTCTCCAATCTCACCAGCAACGCCAGCTATCCCAACAGCCCCACCAGTTACGACTACCGCAGCAGCTTCACCGCGCCGGTTGATTGGGCGGACAACATGGGCCAGCGCATCCGAGGTTGGATTTATCCGCCTGTCAGCGGTCAGTACACCTTCTGGATCTCAGGTGATGATGAGACGCAGCTTTTCCTCAGCACCGACGAGACCACCGCCAACACCACGATGATCGCGCGTGTGCCCGGATGGACCGGGTCGCTCGAATGGACGAAGTATGCCGAGCAGAAGTCGGTCAAAATCACGCTGGAGGCAGGCAAGCCGTATTATATCGAGGGTCTGATGAAGGAAGGCACGGGCGGTGACAGCATTGCCGCCGCTTGGGAACTTCCAGGCACCAGCACCGGCCCGGTGGTCATCAGCGGCCAGTATCTGGCCCCTTGGAGTGCCAGTTCGGTCTTCAACAGCTCCCAGCAGATCACCTTCACAGCGCCTACGTCGGCCAATCCAGGCGCCAACCGCGCCGTGCGCTTCCGCCTGACCAATTCCTCCTCCACCACACCTTCAGGGGCCTCTGGAACAGGCGAAGTCGAGGACTACGCCATCACGATCACTTCACCAACCAACGATTTCAGTGACTGGAGCGGTGCCGCCAATGCCTCCAACGGCGTGGACAGCCATCTCTTCCTGGGCACAGCGGTGGATGCCGAATATGTGGCCTCCTCGAATGCCACTGCCACTGGTGACGACCTCAATGGCACGGATGACGAGGACGGCGTGACGCTTCCCTCATTCATCGCAGGTGGGGCCTTCAACACCCCTGTCAGCGTGACCAATCTCACAGGCTCGGCGGCTTATCTGAATGCCTGGATCGACTTCAACAACAACGGCGTCTTCACCGACACCGGCGAGCAAGTGATCACCAACCTCACCGTGGCAAATGGCAGCAGCAACCTCACTGTCAATCCCACCATCAACGTGCCGGCCACAGCCGTCACCGGCACCAACGTGGGCGTTCGTTTCCGTCTGACGGCCAACAGCGCCCCTGGAGCCACCGGCACAGGCGGTGGCATCGGCGAAGTGGAGGATTACGTGGCCACCATTGCCGCGCCCACCACAGACCAGGGTGACTTCTCCCGCTTTGCAGCGGCCAGCAGCACATCCAGCACGGCCCTGCGCATGGGATCGCTCACGGATGCCGAGTACATCGCCACCACCAACCTCACCGCCAATGGCGATGACACCACGGGCAGCGATGATGAAGACGGCGTGACGTTGCCTTCCCTGATGGCGGGCGCTCCTGCCACCATCCCGGTGGTTGTCACCAACACCACCGGCTCGGCAGCTTACCTCAACGCCTGGATTGACTTCAACAACAACGGGGTTCTCACGGATTCGGGCGAACAGGTCGCCACCAATGTCCTCGTTGCCACAGGCACGACCAACAGCACCCGCAATCTTGCCTTCACCGTTCCCTCGACCGCATTGACCGGCACCGCGCTCGGGCTGCGAGTGCGCCTCGCCTCGGTCTCCTCGCCAGGAGCCACCGGTGCCGCCGGAACAGGTGAAGTGGAGGATTACATCACCACCATCTCGCCACCACCACTCGATTATGGTGACTGGAACGGCCTCGCGGACGCATCCTCCACCGTTGATCCCGGCTTGCGGCTGGGAGCTCTGACGGACACAGAGTTTGCCTCGACACGCAATGCCTCCGCCTCCGGCGACGACAATACCGAGAGCGATGACGAGGACGGCATCGTCATGCCTTCCATGATCGCGGGCGCTCCCGCTACCATCCCGGTCGTGGTGACCAACACCACTGGAGCTCCCGCTTACCTCAACGCCTGGTTCGACTTCAACAACAATGGCTCCGTCGCCGATGCGGGCGAGCAGATCGCCACCAACATCGTTGTCCCCACAGCAACGACCAACGCCACGGTCAGTCTCAACCTCACCATTCCCGCCAGCACCGTCACCGGCGCGAGCCTCGGCACACGCTTCAGGCTCACGAGCCTCGCTTCACCCGGAGCCACTGGAAATTCAGGCATCGGTGAAGTGGAGGATCACACGGCCAACGTTGCTGTTCCCGTGACGGATTTCGGCGACTGGAGCAGCGCCGCCGACGCGTCCAACATCGCCAGCTCCGATCTGCGCATGGGCGCTCTGGCAGACACGGAGTACGTGCCGACCAAAAACTCCTCCGCCACAGGTGACGACACGACCGCGAGCGACGACGAGGACGGAGTCACGTTGCCTCTGTTGAATCCCGGCACCAGCAGCAGCGCTGTCGTGGTGGTCACCAACAACACCGGATCGCCCGGTTATCTGAACGCTTGGATCGACTTCAACAACAACGGCTCCTTTGCCGATGCTGGCGAGCAGATCGCCACGAATGTGGTGGTCGCCAACGGAACGAACGGCGTGACACAAAACATCCCGTTCGTCACCCCCATCAACGCCATTCCAGGCATCCGCGGGACACGTTTCCGATTCACCGCCGCGCAGGATCCCTCCCCCGCAGGCAACGGCGGCCTTGGAGAAGTGGAAGATCACATGGTGTCGATCGCCTGCGTGCCGTTCAGCATCAATCCAGCCTCAATGCCAGCGGCCACGGTCGGCACTGCATGGTCGCAAACTGTGAGCGCAGTGGGAATTCATCCTCCTTTCGTCTTCAACATCACCACCGGCATTCTGCCCGCTGGCCTCACGCTCGACAGTACCACCGGCGTGATCAGCGGCACCCCCACCAGCAGCGCGGCAGCCAGCTTCACCATCACCGGCACGGACGCCAACGGCTGCACTGGCTCACGCAACTACACGCTGACACCCGTTTGCCCGGCCATTAGCATCACACCATCCTCTTTGGCTCAAGGTACCGTCGGCACATTCTACTCACGCACCCTCACCGCCTCCGGTGGCACACCTTCCTATGGTTCATGGACCATCACCAGCGGCGCACTGCCAGCGGGCCTGACTCTCAACTCCAACACCGGTGTCATCTCCGGCACCCCCACAGCAACAGCCAGCCCCGCCACCAGCATCACCGTCCGCGTGAGCGACACCTACGGCTGCCAGGGCACACAGACCATCAGCCTGCAAATCTGCCCGGTGGTCACGCCCAATCCTGCGAGCCTGCCGAACAGCACGGTAGGCACCGCCTACAATCAGACGGTGAGTGCCAGCGGCGGCGCCTCACCCTACACCTTTGCCGTGAGCAGTGGCAGCCTGCCTCCCGGTCTGAGCCTGGACACTTCCACCGGAGCCATCAGCGGCATCCCGACAAGCGCCAACAATGCCACATTCATCATCCGTGCCACGGACGCGAATGGCTGCGCCGGCACTCGCAATTACACCATCGTCTCCGGCTGCCCCACGCTCAACCTCGCCCCGTCCACACTTCCCTCCGGCTACTTCGGCGGATCCTACAATCAAACTCTCACCGCCGCCAACGGCACCGCGCCCTACACCTACATCATTCATACCGGCGCACTGCCCACCGGCCTCTTCCTTGCCGGCAATGGCATCATCTCCGGCGTCCCCTCCGTCACCGGCCTCTTCACCTTCACCGTCCGCGCCACCGACGTCTATGGCTGCTCCACCATCTTTGATTACACCTTGAGCGTTCGCAGCCTCTCCCTAGGCAATCTCGTGTTCGAAGACGCCAACAACAATGGCACGAAGGACACGGGCGAGTTCGGCGTTGCCGGCGCGCTCGTGCAGCTCTTCGCCACCGGCGATGACAACGCCATCGGCGGCACCGGCTCCGCAGCGGACACACAGACCGGCAGTGACATTCTGACAACCAGCTCCGGCACCTACTTGTTCAACCTTGTTCCTCCCGGCAATTACTACGTCAAAGTCACCCCGCCTGCGGATTACACCCTCACCGGTGGCACTGCCGCCACCGCTGACGACGACATCGACAACAACAACGATGGAGTTCAGCCTGGCGGCGAGGGCACGCCGTTCTTCAGCCCGGTGATCACGCTCACAGGCGGCACCGAATCCATCACCGATGGCGACACCGACGCGGACACGAATTTCTCCTTGGACTTCGGTCTCTGGTCCAGCGTGGCGGTCGGTAACTTCGTTTTCCTCGACATCAACGGCGACGGCGTCCGCAACGAGGGTGAAAGCCTCGGCAACATCTTCGTCGAACTCTACGCCCATGGAGCCACTCCAGGTGTGGACGAGCCTGTCAGCGTCGGCTCCTCAGGCTGCAGTTGCAAAGGCCGCTACTACATCGAGGGCCTGAACCCTGGAGACTACTTCCTGCACATCCCCGCTTCGCAATTCGCCGTCGGCATGCCTTTGGAAGGGCTGCTGCCCATGTCAACCGTCGTCGCGGGCGATGACGACGCCGGCCAGGATCTCCTGTTCAATAGCGAACCCGCCGTCAATGGAGTCAGCACCGCCGTCTTCTCACTGCGTCCTGGTCAGTGCCCTTCAGGCGCGGCGGAATCTGGCGGTGAAGGCACGATCGACGACGAAATCGACGGGCGAGTCGATCTCACCCGCGACCTCGGCGTCATCGCTCCCGCCGGAACCGGTTTCGCCGCTTCCGAGCGCATCCGGCGCCACCTCATCACCGGTGGCTTCACCGCCACCGTGCTGCAAGGCGCGAGCACCTTCGCCATCTGGTCCCAGGACGGCAGCATCGGCAGCGCCACGGACGATCCTGATGAGGACGGCCTCGCCAACCTGCTTGAATACGCCCTTGGCACCGATCCGGTCAATCCGCTCCATCCGCAGCGCTTCACGCTCACACAGGACAGCGCCGGTGGCATCGTCGCCCTGCTCACCCAGCCCGTCACCACGCGTGACGACATCATCGTCAAACTCGAAACCCTCACCGATCTCACCCAGGCCGCTGATCCAGCCGCGTGGAAGCGTCTTTCCATCGCCGCCACCACCACCTTCAATGGCGATGACACACTCACACGCCAGTATGCCAGCCTTGAGAAACTCCTCGTCTTCAAAGGACTCGATGCTGGCTTCGTCCGCCTCAAGATCGAACTCGATGCCAATCGCGATGGCGTGCCTGAAGCCGCCGTCACCTCCGCCATCCATGCTTGGAGCCGCCAGACCTTCGCCACCGGCACGCGCACCTTCAGCATGCCGCTGCTCAAGCCCGCTGTCTTCACCGGTCGCGTCCGTTCCGTGAGCGGCAAAGAAATCGTGCTGCCTTACATCCTCACCCTGCCTGCCGGTTCTCATTACCTCGAAGTCGTCGATGGCACGCTCGCCGGACAGCGCTTCGAAATCGACGCCACCGCCAGCTCCGGCAACACCCTGGTACTGCAAGCTGCCGCGCCATCCTTCGCCGCACTCGCCGACGCCCGCGTCATCGTCCGGCCGCATAACACCCTCGGCGAAGTCCTCCATCCTGCCGCCTTCACCGCCGAAGACCGCGTCCTCTTCTTCGACAATGCCACGAATAACTTCACCACCCTCACCCACGGCGGTGATGACTGGCTCAACGACATCCTCGGCATGAACGCACGTCCATTCGCCGCGCATGAGGCCGCGCTAGTCCAGGTTCGCGGCCCCGGCACCATCCTCACCTTCACCGGGGTCGTCCGTGCCAGCAACTTCGCCACCCCGCTTGCCTCCGGCACTCAATTGATCGCCCCCGGCTGGCCCACATCGATCGCAGCCCCAGTCGAGGGTCTCCGCTCAGGCCCGACTCCAGAAACCGCCGACCGCCTCCGCCTCTGGAATGGCGACACCACGCCTGAATCAAGCGGCTACACCAGCTACTACCTCGACAGCACCACCACACCGCCGTCCTGGCAGTCACAAACCGGTGAACCCGCCGCCGCTCCGTTCCAAAACGCCTTCCACGGCCTCTTCCTCATCCGCGAAACGCCTCTGTGGCTGCATCAAAACGCGCCGTGGTGATGCACCAAGACTTGGCGCTGCGAGTGGTTTCAGGACGTTTGATCAATGCCAATGACGAACCTTGCTGGCTGGGGCCTTTGCGAATTGCCTTGGTCAGCCAGTTGTAGCCTGACCCGTGACCCGGTGACCCCGTTTCCCCTTAAGCAGCACCAGGCAAATGCGCAGACCAAGCGATGGGAAAGATGTTTTCATAGGAGCAACGGTGCGAGCTAAACGCCCGCACCGCGTCGGTTTCTCAGATGAAACACCTCAACCGTCAGCAAATCAATTCAGCGCGGGCCACAGCTTCAGATCTTGGGCACGCGGATCGTGCTGATCATCGCGCTGCCGCTGAGCGCGTAGATGAGCGAGAGCGGATGCAGCACCAGGCCGGCCAGCTCCCATTGCCCCAGCCAGATGCCGGGACTCAGTTTTCCCGCGAAGTGCAGACTCGCGAGCAGCAGCACGATGAACACGCTCGTCGGAATCGGGGTGCCCTCGAAGTACTGCACCTTTCCTGTTTCATCCGAAAGCGCATCCGCCGTGGCATTGAAACGTGCCAGACGGCTAATCCCGCACGCCACAAAGTATAGCAACAGGGTGACATCGAGCGCACCGCGCAACCCTAGCGCAAAGCCAAGCGCGGCTGGCGCGAGGCCGAACGAAACTATGTCGGCCAGCGAGTCGAGATCGGCACCCAGCAAGGATGAACGCCGCCGCCAGCGTGCCACGCGGCCGTCGGCAAAGTCCATAATCAGAGCGAGGGGCAACAATGCCATCGCCAGCACGATCCAGCGGTTTTCGTGAGTCACGAGATACTGCATGGCCGCCAGCACCGAGCCCGTGCCGCAAAAACCGTTGCCCAGGGTCAGGAAATCCGCCGCCACGAACGAACGGATCATGGAAAAGCGCTTGGGACGAGCGGCACATGAGCTGTCGGGTGCTGATTGCATGGCTGCTGCGTTGAAGGCGTGGCCGAAAACAAGGCACGATCACGCGACTATTTGCTGTCAACCCTCTTCTTCCCCGACACTCGGTCTCCCTTTTTGCTCTTGTCACCTCGATAACCTTCTTCTTTTTGACTGCGGCTGTCGAGATCGTCCCGAATTTCAGGACGGGGCTTGCTTGTCACGCCCTGCTTGTTCTGCCGACTCATGCTGTTTCTGGATGGTTTCATACCTCATGAATCGCGCGCAGGGGGGCGAGTGGCTCTATGCTTCGGTCCGAATTCGAGGACACCTCTGACATCCTTCAGTCGCAGCGGGCGGTGGGGCATCACCCAAACCCCATCCGCCCGGCATGACTGCCATCTGCCTGTTACTGCGCCAGGAACTGATCCAGCGCGGCCTTGGTGATGCGGTACTGGCTGCCTATTTTTTTGCCCTTCAAATCGCCGGTCTCGATGCTGGCGATCACGTCCGCCTCGGTCACGCCGAGTGTTTGCGCAACCTGCGCTGGAGTCAGAACGTCAGCGGCGGGAGCGGCAGATCCGGGAAGCGGGGGAGGCGTGGCGGCTCCTGCGGCGGGATTCACGTTGAACGCGCCCTGCGCCATCATCTGCTGCGCCATGCCAAAGCCCATGGCGATCTCCGCAGCGGCTCCGGCGGGTCCGCCGCCGCCCTTGGCCATGCCTTCGGCCATCTGGAACTTCACATAGTCGTTGAGATTGCCAATGGCGCTCATGCTGCTGCGCTTGTCGATGGCAGCCTCGACTTCCGGCGGCACGCTGGCGTTTTCGAGCACGAAGCTGCTGATCTCGATGCCGTACTTGCCCTGCGTGATTGGATTGATGATCGGCAGCAGCGCCTCGCCCAGTTCGGAGTAGCGTGTCGCGAGATCGAGCACCGGCACCTTGGCGGTTGCGAGCGCATCCGAGAACACGCTGATGATGCGGCTGCGCATCGTGTCGGCAAACTCATCCAGGCGGAAATGATGATCCGAACCCGCGACTTCTTTGAGGAAGAGCTTGGGATCGCTGACCTTGAAATCAAACGTGCCAAAGGCCCGCACACGCACGATGCCGAAATCCTGGTCGCGCATCATGATCGGGTTGCTCGTGCCCCATTTGTTGCCGGTGAAGAGGCGGGTGGTGACGTAATACACGTCCGCCTTGAAGGGGGACTCGAAGCCATATTTCCAGCCCTTGAGCGTGGAAAGGATGGGGATGTTGTCCGTGCTCAGCGCGTGCTTGCCGGGGCCAAACGTGTCACCAAACTCGCCGAGATAGACAAACTGCGCCACCTGCGACTCGCGCACGATGAGCTGGGCGCCGCGCTTGATTTCCTTGTCCTCGTCCGGGAAGCGCCAGGAGAGCGTGTCGCGTGAATCATCCGTCCACTGAATGATTTCGAGGAACTGTCCCTTGAGGTAATCCATGAGGCCCATAGTCGTGAAGTGGTGTGTGTTTGGTTTTTTTCGAAGCGGGCGGATTGTAGAGAAAGGCTTTCGCTTTGGCGAGTGCAATTCTCGACAAGGCTTTGTAAGGCTTCTCTCAGCCACACCGCCAGCATTGCCGTTTGATTACTTCATGCGCTGGCTAACATCCACGCCTCGTATGTCCCTCGCCGACCAACTCCAAGCCGCCGCCAATTCCGGCGATCTCCTCGCCGCCAGCCACGACAACATCCGCGCCCTGCTCGCCGCCAGCGACAATCCGCTCTACCGCGCCAGCATTGAGGAACTGGCCGCCGCAGGCCAGTGGGCGGAACTCAACGACCGCTTTTTCCAGGCGCTGAAATTTGGCACCGGCGGCCTGCGTGGCCGCACGATTGGCAAAGTCGTCACGAAATCCGAGCGCGGCGGCGCGGCCGAGGATCAGCGTCCGGAGCATCCCTGCGTGGGCACGAACGCGATGAACTTCTACAATGTGAGCCGCGCCACGCGCGGCCTCGTGACCTATATCAAAAATTATCGCGAAAACGCCAAGCTCAGCGGCAAGCCGAGCATCGTGTTCTCCCATGACACACGGCATTTCTCGCCCGAGTTCGCGAAGTTCTGCGCGAAGATCGCCACGGATCATGGCGCGAACGTGTATCTTTTCGACGGCTGCCGCGCCACGCCGGAAATGTCCTTCGCTGTACGCCAGCTCCGTGCGGACGCGGGCGTGATGCTCACCGCCTCGCACAACCCCGCGCATGACAACGGCTACAAGGTGAACTTCAACGACGGCGCCGGCATCGTCGAACCACATGCCACCGGCATCATCAAGGAAGTGAATGCCATCAAGGGCGAGGAATACGTTGCCCTGCCCGAGGCCCAGCGCGGCAAGCTCACGACGCTCGGCAACGAGATGGATCAGAAGTACCTCGCCCGTGTTGAAACGATGATGCTGCAGCCTGAGCTCTTGCAGAAGGAGGAGGCGAAGAAACTCAAAATTGTCTTCACCGCGCTGCATGGCGCCGGTGGCGTGCTGGTGCCCGTGCTGCTGAAAAAACTCGGCTTCAACTTCCTCACCGTGCCCGAGCAGGATGTGCAGGATGGACGCTTCCCCACCGTGAAGTCGCCGAATCCGGAAAACGCGCCCGCCTTGAAAATGGCGGTCGATCTCGCGAACAAGGAAGGCGCGGACATCGTCATCGGCACCGATCCCGACTGCGACCGCATGGGCGTGGGCGTGCGCGATGCCAAAGGCGAGATGGTGTTGCTCACCGGCAACCAAGTCGGCTCGTTGATGGGCTGGTATCGCCTCAAAACGATGTTTGAGCTCGGCATCCTCAATGACTCGAACAAGAACCGTGCAGTTTTGCTCAAGACCTATGTCACCAGCCCGATGCAGGACGCCATCGCCGCGAAATTCGGCGTCGGCTGCGTGAACACGCTCACCGGCTTCAAATGGATCAGCTCGAAGCTGGCGAAGTATGAAGCCGCCCTGCCGTCGGACATTTTGAACCGTTATCGCGACCTCAACGCCGCCGACAGCCGTGCCGCGCGCCTCAAACACAGCAAGTTCCTCGTCTTCGGTGGCGAGGAAAGTTACGGCTACATGGGCGACGACTTCAGCCGCGACAAAGACGGCAACGGAGCCGTGGTCATGTTCGCCGAACTCGCCGCCTACGCCGCCAGCCGTGGCCTCACCGTGGTCGGATTGCTCGACGAAGTATATTGCGAGATTGGCTACTTCCTTGAGGTGAACCAAAGCAAGGTCTTCGAAGGCGCCAGCGGTGCCGCGCAAATTGCCAAACTCGCTGACAGCTACGGCAGCAATCCGCCGAAGGAGGTGGATGGTTCCGCCGTGGTCACCGTGCGCGACTTCCGCAAGGATGCGATCAAGGACGAGGAAGGCGAGATCCTCTCGAAGGAGAAAATGCTCTTCGTCGATCTCGCCGACGGCCGCAGTTTCGCCGTGCGTCCTTCCGGCACCGAGCCGAAGATCAAATACTACATGTTTGGCCGCAGCGTTCCCGCCGCAGGCCAGAAACTCAGCGCGGATGAACTCGCCGCCGCGAAGGCAAAGGTCAGCACGGGATTGGACAGCATGTGGGCCTGGCTGGAGAAGGACATCGACGCACGCCTTGCCTCATAAGGCAGGCATTCTTCCAACAGCCTCTGACGCGCGAGCGAGGCACCTGCAATGCGGCTGAACAATCTTCAGCCGCATTCGTCTATCATCCCATTGAGTCCCAGACCCGTAACTCACCTGAGGGAAAATGTGGCTTGAAGAAGCTGGAAATTTAAGAACTGTTAACCATTATGAACTCTCGAACCACTCACACGAGCCTGGGCACCTCTTTTTGGCTGGCTTTGTGTGCCGCGATTTGCCTGGCTCCACCGCTTCAGGCCCAGAACCAGCAGCGGTACTATCCGCAGACGCCGCCAAGTGGTTATGCGCAGCCGCAATACAGCCAGCCCACCCAGCCGCCCGCCTACCAGCAGCCGCCTCCCGGTTACGGCTACTCGCAACAACCGCAGAAGCGGTATGAGAATCCCATCGAGTTCCTGCCCAAGTTCGGCAAACGCATGAGCGAGGTGGTACGCCGCATTTTCTACGGGCAGGATCCGACCGGCTGGGACAACCCGCCGCCTGCCTACGGCCCAAACGGCGGTTATAGTTTAGATTCCACTCCTCGCCAGCAGCCTGCGCCCAATTACCCGCAACAACCTCCCCCTGGGTACTACCCGCAGCCGCAGCCCGGTTACCAGAATCCGCAGCAGCAAGGCCAGGCCCAGCCCCGCTACACCTACCCGCCGCAGCCCACCCAGCCAACGGCACGTTCGCAGCAGCCCACGCCACAGCTTAAAACCCCGGCTCCCGCGCCCACCACGCGCACTTATTCCCCCCCGAAGGTGAGCCAGACACCGCCGAAGACCACCTCCAAGCCTGCCACCAAACCCCAAACACTTCCCCCCGCGCCCAAGCCACCAGAACCAGCGCCGCCGCCCGTCACCACGCGACGCTCTGAAGCAACGCCGCGTGAACAGTCCCCCGGAACCACGGCCTCCAGCGGCAATTCCAGCTCATTCCTGAAAGGTCGCAAAACCGCCAAGCCCGGACGTGTCATCAGCCCTTACCCGCCTTACAAAGAACTCGACATCACCGGCCTCGAGAGCGGTTCATTGGCTCTCGATCCGACCACTCAAAAAGTCTTTGAGGTGCCCTGATCGGCTCCCGCCCAATGATGTGTTCCAAGAAGCCCCGGCATCAGCCGGGGCTTCTCATTTTTATGCCAGTGGCTGTTCTATTTTTGAATTCCGAAAATAAACCGCCTGCTGGCCTGATGTTTGCTTGATAAGCAGGTGGGGCAGCGCTTGGCTGTCTTCCCAACCATTCATGGCCGACCACGGACTCCAGCAGATTCAGTCTCAAAAGCTCTCCATCGGGCCGCAGATGCAGCAGAGCTTGCAGATACTACAGGCACCGACCTTGGAGTTGCGGCAGATCATTCAGCAGGAGGTTGAAATCAATCCGGTGCTCGAACTCGAAGCGCCCGAAACCTCGATTCAGGACGCCATTCCCGATGATCCTGATGATCGCAGCGTTGACGACAGCGACATCGACGCCCTCACACAGATGGACGACGAATGGCGCGAATACTGGCAGCAAAGCCGCCAGCAGACCACCGCGCGCCGCAGCGATGACCAGGAACGCTGGCAGTTCCTGATGGATTCCATCGTCGCTCCCACCACCTTGCAGGAGCATCTGCTGTCACAGCTTCACACTTCGGATGCAAAACCTTTGGTCGCACCGCAGGTCGAGTTTCTCATCGGTAATCTTGATGACCGTGGCTTCCTCAATACCCGGATCGACGATCTGAGCCTCCAGCACGCCATTCCCATCGACGATTTGCGCACGGCCAAGAGACTGCTGCAGAGTTTTGACCCCGTGGGTGTCGGCTCGGAGGACTTGCGCGAGTGCATGCTCGTGCAGTTGGAGCGTCTCGGCAAAAAACAGAGCCTCGCATGGCGCCTCGTCGATCAATACATCGACGACCTTGCCAACAAGCGTTATCCCATCCTGGCGCGGAAACTCGGCGTGCCGCTGGAACAAATCTCACGCGCGGCAGACTTCATCAGCACACTCGATCCACGCCCGGCCCAACGTTTCGCCGTTTCTTCCAACAATTACGTCACACCCGATGTCGTCGTCGAACGCCAGGGTGGCGAGTGGGTGGCAGTGATGACCAACGACGACCTGCCCCACCTGCGCATCAGCAATACCTACAAGGATCTGCTCAGCCAGCCCGGCAACACTGGCGAAGTGCGCAACTATGTGCGCGACAAAATCCGCAGCGGCAAGTTCCTCATCCGCTCGATTCATCAGCGCCAGCAGACAATCCACCGCATTGCCACGCAGATTCTCAAATACCAGCGCGAGTTCCTGGAGAAGGGCACCAGCTTCCTGCGCCCGCTCAACATGGCCACCGTGGCCGATGAGGTCGGTGTGCATGAAACAACCGTCAGCCGCGCCATTGCGGGCAAATACATCGCCACGCCGCACGGGGTGTTCGATCTGAAATTCTTCTTCTCGCACGGCGTGAAAACCGAGTCCGGCGACGACCTGAGCAACACCAGCGTCAAAAACGCCATCGCCGATCTCATCAAAACGGAGCCGAAGCACAAGCCGCTCAGCGACGACAAGCTCGCCAAACTGCTCGACAAACAGGGCATCAAAGTCGCCCGCCGCACCGTGGCCAAATACCGCGAAGCTCTCAACATTCTGCCGAGCCACCTGCGCAAATCATTTTCGTGAACATCACCGGCGCAATCAAAGGCTCTCCTGCCGATACGCCGCAGGTGAGGCGTTGCGATACTGCCTCAGCATGCGGCTGAAGTAGTACCGGTTCACCAGGCCGCAGGTCTCTGCGATGGCCTCGATGCTGTCCTCGGTGTGACGCAAGAGGCGGCAGGCTTCGTCGAGCCGGTAGTCGAGCAGCACGCGCATTGGCGGCTGCTGGATCTCCTGCTGGAAGAGGTGGTTCAAATTCCGCACGCTCAGACCGGCATGGCGTGCGATTTGATCAGCAGTGAGTTTCAGCCCGAGGTGCTGGCTCATGAACTCCATCGCCTTCACCACCCGGGTGTCGAGCCGCTGCTGCTCCCATACATGGGCGGGCAGTTTTTTGACCACCTCGGCCACGAGTTGGATGGACACCCACGGAAAACGCATGCTGCCGGGCTTTGCTCCGAGTTTGATCAACTCCTTGAGCAAACTGCGTTGCGACGGAGCAATGGAAAATGCGTAGATGCCTGGCGCAACGCGGTCTGCGAGCGGACCGAGGTTGAAGTGCGAGTACCACTTGCTGAAAGGGCGCAGCGTCGTCGTGCTGAAGGTCGTGCGTGGCGGGATCAGATACACGGTGCCCGGTTTCAGCACGGTGCTCACGCCGTCGATCTCCACCACGCCGCCTTCCTGCATGGGCCAGTAGAGCCGCCAGTAGGGATCGTTCAGCCGCCGCAGCTCCCACTGCTGCAGCTCAATTTTCCTTGTGGTGAGAATGTCCACCGTCACGCCGGGCAGGGCGACACTACGGTGGCCATGCACGCGATGCGCGGACCCGGCGGGCACCACGCTGAGAATGGAAGACGGGTCTGGCATGGCTGGATTGCGAAATCTGACACAACTCTGGCCGATGCTGGCATGGAAGGCAAGGCACTCGTGATTATGCGTCGTGGCCTCATTATCTAACCACCACGACCATGGCCGACATCCAAACCAGCGCTGCTGACAAGAAAGACAAGGAATTCTTCACCCACGTCCCTCAAGAAGCCCCGGGCTTCTTCCTCAAGGGCTGCCACCAGTATGACTGGGGCCTCAAAAACCGCCTCGCCAAGGTCTTCAATCCCAAGGACGGCCGCACCGTCATGCTCGCCTTCGACCACGGTTATTTCCAAGGCCCCACCACCGGCCTGGAACGCGTCGATCAAACGATCCTGCCCCTCGCCCCGTATGCCGACTGCCTCATGCTCACCCGCGGCATCCAGCGTTCGGTGATTCCAGCCTCCACGACGAAAGCCATCGCGCTTCGTGCCTCCGGCGGCACCTCGATGATCAGCCCGATGGAAGAATGGGAAGGCGAGATCGACGGCAAGAAGGCCAAGTTCGGCCGCCCCGGCTTTGAACCGCTCTCCAACGAGTCCACCGCCCTCAACATCGAGGAAGCCATCCGCCTCAATGCAAGCATCCTCGCCGTGCAGGTCTTCATCGGCAGCGCCTACGAGCGCCAGAGCCTGAAGAACCTCACCGACCTCGTCGATGCGGCCAGCCGTTACGGCATCGCCGTCATGGGCGTGACCGCCGTGGGTCGTGCGATGGCCCGCACGCCGCAGTATTTCCGCCTTGCGACACGCATCATGGCCGAGCTCGGCGCGAACGTGGTGAAGTGCTACTACACCGACACCGAGTTCGACACGGTGACGAGCTGCTGCCCGGTGCCGATCGTCATCGCCGGCGGCAAGAAGCTGCCAGAACTCGACGCGCTGAAGATGTGCGCGAACGCCATCAAGCAAGGCGCGAGCGGCGTCGATATGGGCCGCAACATCTTCCAGAGCGACGCGCCCGTCTCCATGATGCAGGCCGTACAGGGCGTGGTCCATGGCGGCCTCAATGCGAACAAGGCCTTCGAACTTTACAACGACCTCAAGAAGAAGGAGCTCCGCAAGAAGTAGGTCATTCCAAGGAGGGGATCATCTTGATCCCCTTCCCCGCCATCTCTCATTGCCTCTCACATGGAACTCAAGCCCAACCAAGTCCGCCTCATGATGCTGCGCGTCGCTGACGCGATCATCGAAGCCGAGCCGATGCTCTCCCAAGCCGACCGCGATCTTGGCGACGGCGATCACGGCCTCGGCATGAAACGCGGCATGGAGGCCGTGAAAGCCCAGCTTGAGCCGATGGAGCCGAGCAGTGTGGAACAAGTCTTCGTCACCACCGGCACCGCGATGATGACCAGCATGGGCGGAGCCTCGGGAGCCCTCTTTGGCACCGTTTTCCGCGCTGGCGGCAAAGCGCTCGCCGGCCGCGCCACCTTCGATTCCGAAGGTCTCGCGCTCCTGCTCGAAGCCGCGCTCGAAGGCGTCATGAAACGCGGAGGCGCCAAGCCCGGCGACAAAACAATGATCGACGCCTTGGCCCCCGCTGCCGCGAAGGCACGCGAGTCCAATGCCTTGCCACTTACTGACGCGCTCAAAGCCGTCTCCGAAGCTGCTGAGTCAGGCAAAGAAGCCAGCAAAAACATGATCGCCCAATTCGGCCGCGCGAAGACGCTCGGCAAAGCCTGCCTCGGCTTCCCCGATGCCGGGGCCTGCTCCGTGGTGGTCATGCTCAAGACCATGTCAGGGTCCGTCGTAAACGGTCTGTAACTTTGCCAGATTCGACACAGCTTTTGCTGGCATGTTTTGAGAGGGCGTGGCGTTTAACCACGCGACCAACCATGAAACGACTCCTTCTCTTCTCGCTCCTCGCTTTTTCTGCCGTCTCTGCGCAGGACGGCTTCAAACCGCTCTTCAACGGCAAAGACTTCACCGGCTGGGATGGCAATCCTGAGCTGTGGAAGGTGGAGAATGGCGAAATCGTCGGCACCACCACGGGGCCGGAGCAGCTCGCGTATAATCAGTTCCTTATCTGGCGTGGCGGTGTGGTGAAGAACTTCGAGCTGCGTGTGAAGGTGAAGCAGAGCGGCAACAACACCGGCATTCAGTATCGCAGCAAGGAGCTGCCGGAGAATGGCAAGTGGTCCGTCGGCGGCTACCAGTGCGACATTCATCCCGCGCATCCGAACAACGCGATGGTCTATGAGGAACGGGGACGCGGCATCATCGTGCAAAACGGCCAGGGCGTCGTCATCGATCCCGAAGGCAAGCGCTGGCTGGCAAGCGAGCACGATCCCGTGAAGGTGGACATCGCCGAGTGGCACGAATACACGGTCATCGCGCAGGGAAATCATCTCATTCACAAGATCGACGGCAAGGTGACCATCGACCTGCTCGACTTTGAGCTCGCGAAGCGCTCGCTGGAAGGATTGATCGCCTTTCAGATTCATCGCGGCCCGGCAATGAAGGTCCATATCAAGGACGTGATGCTCAAAGAACTGCCGGAGGGCGGTGTGGTGTCGTTTGAGAAATCCGCGATCCCCAGCGACGCGCAGATCATCGAGGCCAAAGCCCCTGGAAAAGGCAAAGGCAAGGCAAAGGCCCCCACAGCCCCCGCGAAGGGCAAAGACGCCGACAAAGCCAAAAAGAAAGCCAACCGCCCGCAAGCCGTCGGACCCGCCATCGGCGCGAATGTGGCGACACCGGTGTCGAACATCAAGACGCTGAAGAACTTCAAGGTGGAGCTCATTTACAGCGTGCCGGGCGGTGAGCAGGGCTCGTGGGTGAATCTGACCTCCGATGACACGGGCCGCATTTACGCCAGCGACCAGTATGGCATGATCTACCGCTTCAAAGCGCCCGCCGCGGGCCAGACGCTCAGTGCTGCTGACATCGAAAAAGTGCCCGCCGAGATCCGTGGCGTGAACGGCATGCTGTTTGCCTTCGGTGCGCTGTATGTCGGCGTGAACGACTACGAGAAAAAGATCCCCAGCGGCATCTATCGCATCTCCGACAGCAACAGGGATGACACGCTTGATAAGGTCGAGATGCTGCGGGAGTTCGACGCGGGCAGTGACCACGGTGTGCATGCCATTTTGAAAACGCCGGACGGCAAAGGCCTTTACCTCATCAGCGGCTACAACGCCGTGCTCAAAGAAGGCCCGAAGGTCGGCACGCCGGACAGCTCGCCCGTGGCGAAGCTCTGGGGCGATGACCACCTGCTGCCACGCATGCCGGACGGTCGCGGCCACAACCGCCACGTCATGGCTCCCGGCGGCATCGTGTATCGCTTCACGCCGGATGGAAAGACCTTCGAGATCTTCGCCAGCGGCTTCCGCAACATCTACGACGGTGGCGTGAATCGCGACGGCGAACTCTTCACCTACGATGCCGACATGGAGTATGACTTCAACACGTCGTGGTATCGCCCCACACGCATCAATCACGTCGTCAGCGGCGGCGAATACGGCTGGCGCAACGGTGCAGGCAAGTATCCCGAGTTCTACTATGACAACCTGCCCGCCACTCTGAACATCGGCCCCGGCTCGCCCACCGGCACCACCTTTGGTTACGGCGCGAAGTTCCCCGCGAAATACCAAGAGGCCTTCTACGTGCTCGATTGGAGCTGGGGCAAAATCTACGCCGTGCACCTGAAGCCCAGCGGCAGCACCTACACCGCCACGAAGGAAGAATTCGTCACTGGCGGCCCGCTGCCGGTGAGTGATGCCATCATCGGCAAGGACGGCGCGATGTATTTCACGATTGGTGGGCGACGAGTGCAGTCGGGACTCTACCGCGTGACTTACTCCGGCAAAGAAAGCACCGCGCCGTCAGACAAGTCCGACCGGTCCGACGAGTCGGACAAAGCGGTGGCAGTGCGCCGCTCGTTGGAGACCTTCCACGGCAAACAAGACCCCAAAGCCGTCTCCACCGCCTGGCCGCAACTCAGCAGCGAAGACCGCTACATCCGCGCCGCCGCACGCACCGCGCTGGAGCACCAGCCGCTAGCCGAATGGGAAGCCAAAGCCCTCGCGGAAACCAACGTCACCGCGCAGCTCGAAGCCCTGCTCGCCCTCACGCGTGCCACCGGTGTGTGCCCCACGCATCGCGCCGCTGATCACGTCGTGAACAACGCCATGCGTGACAAACTCTGGGCCGCGATGCTCAAGCACGACTTCATCAAGCTCACGCCCGAGCAACGCCTCGCCTACGTTCGCCTCACGGAGATCGTTTTGCACCGCTTCGGCAATCCAGACGACGCCACCGTCGCCGCGATCATCGCCAAGCTCGATCCCGCCTATCCTGCCGACAACTTTGAGCTCAACTGGCTGCTCACCGAGACGCTCGCCTACCTCCAGGCACCGAACACCGCCGCGAAAGGCATGGCTCTCATCGCCGCTGCCGAGAGCCAGGAACCGCAGGTCGAATACGCCCGCAGCCTGCGCTTCCTCAAGACCGGCTGGACACCTGAACTGCGCAAGCAGCAGCTTGAGTTCTTCCTCAAAGCCGCAAACTACAAAGGCGGCAGCAGCTTCGCCATCTTCATCGAGTTCATCCGCAAAGACAGTCTCGCCACCTTCACACCGGAAGAGACCGCGCAGTTCGCCGAACTCATCGCCAAGAAGCCCGAGGTGAAATCCGCCATCGAAAACGTCGGTGCGATGTTCGTGGGCCGCACACCGACGATGTGGACGCTCGACGAACTCAGCGCCGCCACCAAGACCGGCATGAAAGGCCGCAGCTATGACAACGGCCGCAAGATGTTCAGCGCCGCCGCCTGCTACACCTGCCACCGTTTCGGCAACGCCGGCGGTATGACCGGCCCCGATTTGACCGGCGCTGGCGGACGCTACAGCCCGCACGACCTGCTCGATCAAATCATCAATCCCAGCAACGTCATCAACGAGCAGTTCGCCCCCATCGTCGTCACCAAAAACGACGGCACCATCATGACCGGCGTCGTCGTCAACCTCAGCGGCGACGGCGTCACCCTCAACACCGACCTCACCGACCCGAATCAGCGTGTGAACGTGGACCGCAAAGAAGTGAAGAGCATCGAGCTCAGCAAAGTCTCCCCCATGCCCCCGATGCTCCTCGCCATGCTAAAGAAAGACGAAATCCTCGACCTCCTCGCCTACGTCCTCAGCGGCGGAAACAAGGAGCATGCGATGTTTGGGAAGTGAGCTTTCATTTCCGTTTTACGGCCGCGAAATTCCACGAGCCCTGTTCACCAAGCCCAGATCGCAGGGGGTTCCTACTTGTTCGACCAGCAGCTTGGTCGGTTTGTTGTTTGCCAGCAACATGGAGTCCACGAGCCTATCTGCCTCTGCTCCGCGGCAGTCATCGTTGAGTCGAACAAACAAAGCAGTCGAAAGGCCAAACTGATCCACAATGCGCTTCAGCATTTGATTGGCTTCGCCGGCCTCAACCTGCATTCGATAATCTGAAAAAGCTTTCCAGAAGTCTTGGTTGCGGCGGATGTTCGTCTCGCGCCGCAAATGCGTGAATCCATCTTGGATAAAACAAAAGTCGCTGTTCTCGAAAGAGATCGATTGTTCGTAGCAAGTGCGCATTCGGAGCACGCTCTCGGTGTTCTCGGGACAAATTGAGCACCCTTGAAATACCAATAGAAGGATCAAAACGAATCTCTTCATAAGCCCAGGGTCTTGCAATTTTTCAACGCCTCACAGATCGCCTCTTTCACCTCATCCCAGTCCTGTTCCATCAGCAGTTCGGGATCATTGTCGTCCTCGGCGTCGTCGAAGTAGATCATGCTCCGCAGCACGATCATCGGGTCGTGGCTCGGGTATTTGCGTTTGTAGATGTCGATCAGCGTATCCACGCCGAGATGCTGAATGAGTGCGTGGAGGTCATAGAAATCCTTGCGGGCACCACGGTTGGTGATGGCGCTGAGCTTCATGCCCACAATGTCCTCCAGGCTGAACATGCGGATGCCGTCGAGCGTCTCCGGCTGAGCGAGCAGTGGATAACGGTAGGCGACGAAATCCACCTTCAAGCCTGCTACTTGGGCATTCAGGCCGATCTTGTTCATGCCGGTGGTCTCAAAGCCGTCCACCTGATGACTCAAGGTGTCCGCAAGGGACTCCACGTCGAAAGACTCAGGCGTGAAAAAGTCGAAGTCGATTGAACGGCGATGCCCGAATCGCAGCGCCAGTGCCGTCCCACCCACCAGCGAAAACTGCTGAAGGGCCGGATGCGCAGTGAGTTCCTTCAGGAGACCCAGGGTGCCGGAGGGAAGGGTCTCGAAGTGCAGCATCGGAAGTCCTCGCGTTTGAGATTCAGCATCAGGCAGAGAAAATTCACTGTGCGCGGCTCCAGTGTCCGCAGACTCGTCACCACTTGCCGAAGTTTCTCGTCGCCGTAGTGCCTGCGCAGCTTGTGCCAGCCTTCCAGACCGCCGCGCTCCACCACGCGGGAAATGATCTGCTTCTCGTGCTTTGCGAGGTCCAGCGTCGCCAGATTGGTGTCCCAAAACAATGCGCTCGGCAGACCGAGGGGCGTTGGAGGGCAGGATTGAGTCACGTTCACGCCCCGATGCTATCTGCTCGCCCTCAAAGCTCAACTCCTGATCTTTCTGACGCCTGCGGAATGCGACACACGTTTTGCCGGGAGAAATGCGCCGCGCCGTCGTTTCCACGCACATCATGAAACACCTTCTCTTCCTCCTCGCCCTTTGCCCAGCGCTCTTTGCGGCACAGCCCAATGTGCTCGTCATCATCGCGGATGACCTTGGCTACGCGGACATCGGCGTGCATGGCGGGAAAGAGGTGACGACGCCGAACATTGACGCCTTGGCGACCTCTGGGGTGCGATGCACGAATGGGTATGTGACCGCGCCGTATTGCAGCCCGTCGCGGGCAGGCTTTTTGACGGGGAAGGCGCAGACGCGCTTTGGGCATGAGTTCAATCCGCATGTGGGCGATGAGGCGAAGCTGGGGCTGCCGCTGGAACAGCGCACGATTGCCAATGTGCTGCACGACGCGGGCTATGCGACGGCACTTGTCGGCAAGTGGCATCAAGGTTTTGACGCTGCGCATCATCCGCAATCGCGTGGGTTCGACGAGTTCTTCGGTTTCCTCGTCGGCGGGCACAACTTTTTGCTCCACAAGGACGCCGAGCCGGAATTTGGCTCCGCGCATTCACATAACATGATCTATCGCGGTCGCGAGGTGCAGCATCTCGACGGTTACACGACGGATCTCTTCACCGACGAGGCGCTGGGCTTCATGAACCGTAACGCCGCGAAGCCGTGGTTCCTCTACCTCGCCTACAACGCCGTCCACACGCCGCTGGAGATCGCCGAGAAGCTCAAAAGCCGCATCCCGGCTTCAGTCACAGATGAAAACAGGCGCGGTTATCTCTCGCTGCTGCTTGGGCTGGATGATGCGATTGGCCGTGTGATGGCCGAGGTGAAGGCGAAGCACCCGAACACGCTCGTGTTCTTCTTCAGCGACAACGGCGGCAGCGGAAGGAAGCCCTTCTTCGCCTACAACACCGGCATCAACACGCCTCTGCGCGGTGACAAAGGCCAGACGCTCGAAGGCGGCATCCGCGTGCCGTTTTTCGTGAGCTGGCCGGGACAGTTGCCCGCTGGGAAGACCTATGACCATCCTGTGAGCGCGATGGATGTACTGCCGACCGCCTGCGCCATCGCCAACACCCAACGTCCTGACGGCGTCGAAGGCGTGAATCTCCTCCCTCATCTGAAAGGCAAGAAAGCCGACGCGCCGCATGACATTCTCGCCTGGCGTTTCGGCCCGCAGAAGGCCATCCGTCGCGGCAACTGGAAACTTGTCGATGTCCGCGACATGGAGGCGAAAACGCAGTCGGGATGGCAGCTTTACGATTTGAGCAGCGACATCGGCGAAACGAAGAACCTCGCTGCCGAGAAGCCGGAACTCGTGGCGGAGCTTGCGAAGTCCTGGGACGACTGGAACGCGAAAAACATGCCGCCCCATTGGCATGGCAGCCCGAATGAAGATCCTACCGCGCCGCAGAAGCCGGCTGCGAAGGCGAAGAAGAAACAGAAGTGAGCCCAGCTCACACGAAGCGCCGCGCAATCTGAGTGTAGAAAGCCAGCGCGGCCTCCACCTCGGCGCATTCGACGTATTCGACGGCGGCGTGCGCTTGATCGATGCTGCCGGGGCCGAACAAGACCGTGGGGATGCCCAAACGTGAGAACTTGCTCGCATCGCTGCCAAACGGCACGCCGCTGACGCTGTCCTCGCGGTTCATCTCTCGCAACACTTGGCGTGAGAGATGGACGAGCGAGGTGTCCGCATCCGTCTGGAACGGCCAGTCCTGCAGCATCGGCTTCTCCATCTCAGCGAGCACGTCGGGGTGCTGCTTCGCCAGCTCGTCGAGCAGGCACTGATAATGCGCGAGCACTGATTCGACCTCCTCACCGGGCAGCAAGCGGCGATCTATCTCGATCACGGCCTCGTCCGGCACGAAATTGACCTGCACACCGCCATGGATGACGCCCACGTTGCAGGTGCCCGGTCCAAGCAGCGGATGCTGCACCTGCTGCATGCGCTCGTGATCCTCATTCAGCGCCAAAACGATGCGTGACATGGCCGTGATCGCGTTGATGCCGAGGTGCGGCTTCGAGCTGTGCGCCGCCTTGCCTTTCGTGCGAATGCGCCATCGGAGCACGCCTTTGCTGGCGATCACGCATTTGAACTCCGTCGGTTCCGCGACCACGGCGGCATCCGCTTTGAGGCCTTCACACAGTTTGACCACGCCACGAAACGAAAACTCCTCGTCCACCACCGCTGCAAGCCAGATCTCGCACGGTGGCAGTTCGCCACTCGCGTGAATGTCCGCCACCGCGTGCATCATCGCGGCTAGACCGGCCTTGTCATCGACGGAGCCGCGTCCGTGGAGTTTCCCATCACGAATCACCGGATCGAAGGGGTCAATCGTCATGCCTTTGATCGAAACTGTGTCCGTATGCGCCTCAAAGACAATCCGCCGCGACGGGTCACGGCCAGGAATACGGGCGATGACGTTGTTACGGCCCGGAAACACCTCCTGCTCCCACACTTC
>CAMCWM010000023.1 GCA_945882215.1 Akkermansia muciniphila
GCTCGCCGTATCACAAGAGCACGGCGTTCCATCACTACGCCGATCTGCTGGAGCGCGTGGTGCTGAAGTTTGACCGCAATGAACGTCCGCGTGACCGGCTTCAAAAGGTGGAGGGCTTGCTGCGCCAGTACGGCATCGAGCTGGAGGTGACGCTGCCCTCTCTCGCCGCGCTGCTGTCCATTCCGCCAGAGGCCGGCTACACGCCCGTGGAGGACCCGCAGCAGCAAAAGCGAGCCATCATCGAGAGCTATGTTCACATCTTGAAGGAGCGCTCGGCGAAGCAGCCGTTGTTGCTCGTGGTGGAGGACCTGCAATGGGCGGATCCGTCCTCGCTGGACATTTTGTGCGAGGTGGTGGCCGCGGTGGCAGACCACCGCATCCTGGCGCTGTTCACCTGCCGGCCGGATTTTGATTCACCGTGGAAAAACATGCCGGAGGTGAAGCACATCTCGCTGCAACGCCTCAATCCGCAGCAGGTGCGCACGATCTGCCTGCGTGTTGCCCATGGCAAGGCGCTGCCGGAGGAGGTCATCGAGCAAATCATCTCCCGCACCGACGGTGTGCCGCTGTTTGTCGAGGAATTGACGAAAATGGTCATGGAGTCCGGCATGTTGAAGGAATTGGGCGATTCCTTTGCGCTTTCCGGCCCGCTACCATCACTGGCGATCCCCACCACGCTGCAAGACTCGCTGATGGCGCGTCTGGACCGGCTGCACACGGTCAAGGAGATCGCCCAGGTCGGTTCGGTGATGGGACGCGAGTTCATCTTTGATCTGATGCGTCATGTGTATCCGCTGGAGAACTCGCTGCTGCGCATCAGCCTGGCGCAGCTCGTGGATGCGGAGCTGCTGTTTCAGAGCACGGGCGACTCCGACGCCACATACACCTTCAAGCACGCGCTCGTGCAGGAGGCGGCCTACCAGTCGCTGGTGAAGTCACGCCGCCAGCACTACCACCGTATCATTGCGCAGGCGCTGGAGGAGCATTTCCCGCACACAGCCGCCACGGACATGGAGGTGCTGGCGCATCATTACACCGAGGCCAATCTGCCGTGGCAGGCCGTGCCGTATCTGCTCAAGGCCGGTGCCAGCGCCGCGAACCGCTCCGCGCATTCGGAAGCCATCACGCATCTCAATCGCGCCATCGAGCTGCTCAAGAAACTGCCTGACAACTCCCAGCGCTGGCAGCACGAGATCCAGGCGCTCATCGCCCTCGGTGTCTCGCTCACCGCGACCAAGGGATACGGCGTCAAAGAGGTTGAGCGCACCTACACCCGTGCGCGTGAACTGAGCGAGCAGTGCGGCACACCGGGGCAGCTCTTCCAGTCACGCTATGGCCTGTGGCGGCTGCACATGTTGCGCGCGGAATACGGCATCGCCACGCAGCAGGGCGAGGAATTGCTCGAACTTGCCAACCGGCAGGACAACACGGCCCTTCACATCGCCGCGCATCGCGCACTGGGGGCCACGCTGTTCTATCGCGGCCAGTTTCAGCGCTCCAACGAGCACGTCACCAGCGTGATCGCCGCCACGACCACCACCGAGGGCGACAGCGACACGCTCGTGCGTGACATTTACGACGTCGTCGATCCCCGCGTCACCTGCCGCTCGTACCTCTCATGGATCTTGTGGATGCTTGGCCATGTCGGCCAGGCGCAGAAGGAAAGCCAGCGGGCCATCGCGCTCGCGGAGCAGTTGCAGCACCCGTTTTCCATCGCGCTGGCACTCAGCTTCGCCACTTGGCTGGAGCAGTTCTGCGGCAATGTCGCGCGTGTCAAAGAACTGGCCGCGCGGGCCATGGCGCATTGCAAGATGCATGGTTTTCCGTTCTGGATCGGCTGGAACCAGGTCATGCTCGGCTGGGCCGCCGCACATGAGAAAGGCACCATCGGTGATGCCGTCTCGCTCATTCACAAAGGCCTCGCTTACTGGAATGAAAAAGGCTCCAACCTCGGCCGCGGTTACTTCCTTTGCCTGCTTGCCGAGACACACATGCGCCGCGACGAATGGGCGCAGAGCATGGACGCGCTGTCCCAGGCCCAGGCCTTCGCGAATGAAACCGACGAGCGCTACTGGGAGGCCGAGCGCTTCCGTCTCAGTGGCGAGTTGCTGATGCGCCAGGGGCAATCCTCCGAGCAGGCGGAAATCTTCTTCCAGCAGGCTCTCACCAAGGCTCGAGAGCTGTCTGCCCGCTCCCTCGAATTGCGCGCTGCCACCAGCCTCGCGCAATTGGCGAAAAAAAATGGCCGCAGCAGCGAAGCACAAGCCGTGCTCGCCGCCGTGCTCACGACCTTCGCCGAAGAACAGGACACGCCGGACATGGGCGCGGCCCGCGAGCTGCTGAGCACGCTTTCCGACACCTAAGAAGCACCATCCTACTTCAACACCCTGCCACGCATGCCACCCCTATCGCCCAATGTTCAATACGATCTGCCGGGCGACGCCGCCTATCAGGCCATGCTGTATCCGCCGCCTGAGGTGGTCACGGTCAAATCGCTCAAGCTCACCACGCAGGAGGCAGTGATCGCGCATTACACCGCCAGCTCGTTGAAACAGGACGGCATCGAGATCACCACCGATCAGCCAGCGGTTTCGAAAATCAAAGGCAAGCGCCTCTACCGCGTCTCCTTTACCGCGAAGTCCGGTTTTGAAAAAGCTGCAAGGCAGTTCGCAAAGATGCACGCCACCCTGCTCGACGCGAAACACGCAGGACAGGGCATTAATGGTGCGCTTGCCTGCCAGGCCACGCCGGGCGCCTGGAACCCGATGTCTGGCTTCCCGGTGAACAGATCCGACGGCGAATGCCTCTGGCGTTTCTTTTTGCCGCTGGGCATGCCGATTCTAAATCACAAAGCCGTCACGCTGCTTCACTACCCGCCGTATGTCGCCATGCAGCACGAGGATTACCTCAAAAACGTCACTCTCCAACGCTGGCAGCGCCTGCTGGGCTGCGTCGGCATCCAAGACCCTCGGCTTTACTACAACATCCTCGATGTGAACCCGATCGCCGCGCCCGGCTCGGGCCAGAGCGAGTATCCAAACGACTATTTCCCCATCATGCTGGCTTCCGTCTTCTTCGACAACGAGAAGACGAAGAGCAGCTACATCCGCTCCATGCTTGAGCTGGCGCTCAATCCGCCGCACAACGCTGCGAACCCCCACACGCTGCCGCTGCTTGTCGGCGGCTCGCCGCTTTATGATCCACAGGCCCCCGGCTGGTTCCGCGTGCGCTACAAGGATCAGATGCCCAAGGACAAGAGCGGCATCCCACAGGCCAATGTCGGCCAATGCGGCTTCGTGAGGATTCATCCCAAAAGCAAAAAACTCACCCCCTACATGATCGCGAATCACATGATCGCCGCCGGTGTCACCGGGCGCTGCACGAGTGATCCATCCCAGATTCCCGACATCCGCAAATACACCGCTCAGGATCTCGTCGCCGCCTCATTCCTCAAGCAATACGCGGACAATCCATCCATCAAACCCGATGTCGCCGGCCAGAACGCTTTTATGGAGTGGTTTGGCGCCAAAGACGGCTCCGGCGCGCCGAAGCCTGCCGCCGACAAGCAGAAGATCATCTGCATCAACTCGCAGATCGACCTCTTCTTCGATGTGAAGAAGCTCCAGCCGATGTACACCTGGGAAGAGGCCGAAAAGCGCTGCACCACCATGTCTGACAGCACCAACGATCCCTGCTGCGGCGCCTGTGCGCCGCCGGCAAGCGCCTGATGGCATGTACCGGCAACGATCCCAGCTTTCAGACTAAAAAACAGACGATGACCCAACCACCCGCACCATGAGCACCAACACCGTCCAATTCACCCTCGGCAGTGAAGAGAGCCTCAAGCCGTTCTATCCTTTCAAGCCGGCGAATGTAACCTTGGAGGACTTCATTGGCCTCTGTTTGAACCAGACGCTCCAGCGTGACGGGCTGGAAGGCGCGTGGGCGCAGGTGTTTTGGTCTGCGGGCAATGTGGAGGTCATCATCACCAGTCCGGACACGAGCGTTGATGTCTCCAGCTACGCCACTCAGTATCCGAACTGGCTCAAAGCCGTCACCTCGGCCCTCAAAGACTACAACCGTGTCTATGCCAGCCTGAGCCCGACGCCACCCGCGCCGCCAGACCCTGCCGGCATCGCTTTCCTGGCACCCTTTGGCCTCGCCATGAAGAACACGCGCTCCGTGCAGCTCCTGCATTATCCGCCCACCGAGACGCTCTCCTATCTCGACTACCTCTACTCGCCCACGAATCGCCGCTGGGAGAGCCTGCTCATGTTCAATGGCCGCAACGGCAGTGCGAAAACTCTGCTCGAAACCATCACCGACCTCGTCCCTGTCGCCGCGAATGGAGGCGGTGCCGGCGCGACCGCTATCAA
This sequence comes from Akkermansia muciniphila, assembly GCA_945882215.1. GTDB lineage: Bacteria > Verrucomicrobiota > Verrucomicrobiia > Verrucomicrobiales > Verrucomicrobiaceae > Prosthecobacter. The sequence continues at coordinate 4,377 of CAMCWM010000023.1, forward strand.
GCCCTTCGAGGGCCAGTTCGGCGACTACGTGCCGCAGATGCTCCAGGTCTTCCTATACCCCACACCGAGCGGCCAGGCCACCCAGCCCGTCGTAGGCTACGGCAGCCCGGTGATCAACTTTTTGCAGACCAACTACGCCCCCAAAGACATCAGCCCTGTGACGAAAAATCCCTCAGGGCCGCTCACCGTCATGTCGCTGTTCTTGCAGCAGATCATCCCCGGAGGACCCGCCACGCCCTTCCTCTGCACGAACCATCCCAGCAAGTTCATGTACTACACGCCGGGAGATCCCAGCTTCACCCTCGTACTCCAGCAAGATCTCACCGCCGCCCGCTGGCAGGTGCAAATGGCCACCAATCCCGATGCCGATCCTGTGCAGACACTCAGCGAGTGCTGGGGCTATTGGACCAGCTCGGACCAAGCCGCGGTCTTCCAGCAAATTTTCACCGAGCAGGTTGCCGAGTTCACCCGGCCCTCCTCGCCATCGGTTCACCACTCTCTCCCACCCTTCTCGCACACATGACCAACACCACCTACGACTACATCATCGTCGGCGCCGGCTCTGCGGGCTGCGTCGTCGCCTCACGCCTTTCCGAGAACCCTGCGGTGAAGGTTTTGCTCCTCGAAGGCGGCGGCACCAACGAGCGACCGGAGGTCAACGACCCCGTAAAATGGCCCACGCTCTTTTATGGCGAGCTTTCCTGGAACTACGTCACCGCGCCGATGCGGAGTTGCCTCGACCGCGTCGATCACGTTCCGCGCGCGAAGATGCTCGGCGGCTGCCACAGCCACAATGCCAGCGCCTGGGTGCGCGGCCATTCGTCCGACTACGACCGCTGGGCCGCAGCTGGCAATGACGGCTGGGCTTGGAAGGATGTGCTGCCCGTGTTCAAGAAAATCGAAGACTGGCAGGGGCCCGACGATCCCCTGCGCGGCACCGGCGGCCCGATGTACTGCACGCCGCCTGTGAATCCGAATCCCGTTGCCGCCGCCTTCGTCGAATCCGGCCCCGCCATAGGCCTGCCGAAGGTTTTCGACAACAACAGCACCTCGATGGAAGGCACCAGCTACTTCAACTTCACCGTGAAGGACGGCAAACGCTTCAGCGTCGTGCATGCCTACCTGCTGCCAGCGATGCAGCGCAAAAACCTCACCGTCATCACCAATGCAGAGACACATCGCGTCATTGTCGAAGGCACGCGCTGCGTCGGCGTCGAGTTTGCGCATGATGGAAAGCTGCAAACCGTCCGCGCTGACAAAGAAGTCGTGCTCAGCGCCGGCGTCATCGGTTCACCATCGATTCTGCTGCGCTCTGGCATCGGCCCTTCGGCTGAACTGGCGAAACTCGGCATCAAAAACACACTGGATCTTCCCGGCGTCGGCAAAAACCTCCAGGACCACGTTTTGTTCGCCGGCATCAACTACGAATGCAAAATCGACCTCCCCGCGCCGCACAACAACGGCGCGGAGAGCACCATGTGGTGGAAGTCCGATCCCAAGCTCGCCACTCCGGACATCCAGCCCGTCATCATCGAGTTTCCCTTCGCCACGCCCGATCTAGCGCCGCTGCTGCCGAATCAAAACTGCTACGCCATCGCGCCGAGCATCGTGGCTCCGCAGAGCCGTGGCTCGCTCACTCTTGCGTCGGCGGATGCCAGCGTGGCTCCCATCATCGACGTGAACTACTACGAGTCCGAGGCCGATGTGAACGCCATGCTGTTCTGCATCGAACTCTGCCGCGAAATGGGCGCTTCATCCGCTTTTGATCACCTGCGGAAGCGTGAGGTCATTCCTGGCAAGCTGGGACGCAGCGAAATGATCGAAACGCTGAAAAAAGGCGCGACGACCTACTTCCACCCCACCAGCACCTGCAAAATGGGCAACGACGACCTCGCCGTCGTCGATTCCCGCCTGCGCGTGCGCGGCATCACCGGCCTGCGTGTCGCGGATGCCTCCATCATGCCCACCATCACCACCGGCAACACCAACGCTCCGTCCGTCATGATCGGCGAGCAAGCGGCCGCCTTCATTTCTGGGTTCCCTTCATCATAAGGACCAGCATGTCACTCGACCCTCAAGCAAAAGCATTATTGGACGGACTTGCCGCGCAAGGCATGAAGAGCTTTGAAGAAATGAGCGTCGCGGAGGCGCGGCAAACGGGTTATGCCTTCATCGGACTGGAGGGCGATGCGGAGCCGGTTGGCAATTGCATCGACAGGGTTGTCGCCGTCGTGGGTGGTGAGATCCCCTTGCGAATCTACCTTCCCACAGGTGCAGGCCCTCATCCCATTGTCGTATATTTTCACGGCGGCGGATTTGTCTTCGGGGATCTCGAAGTTGTCGATAAGGTCGCTCGGAGTTTGAGCAATGCGTCCCATGCGGCGGTCGTCTCGGTTGGCTATCGGCTCGCGCCGGAACATCGCTTCCCCACCGCCACCGAAGACTGTTACGCCGCCACGCAGTGGGCGGTGGATAACGCGCCAGCGCTGGGATTGGACGCGACACGCATCGCCGTCTGTGGCGACAGCGCGGGGGGCAACCTGGCCACCGTCGTTGCGATGATGGCACGCGATCGGCAAGGCCCAAAGATTGCGTATCAACTGCTGATCTATCCCGTCACCGACGCGATGCCCGACATGACTGGCAAGTATCCATCCCGCGTTACCAATGGCAGCGGCTACCTGCTCACCAGCGCTGCGATGGACTGGTTTTTCTCCCTCTATTTCACCACCCCGGACGATGCCGAACATCCCCACGCCTCGCCCATTCGCGGCGTGTTGTCCGGACTGCCGCCGGCCACTGTCATCACCGCCGGTTTCGATCCCTTGCACGACGAGGGCAAGGCCTATGCCGATGCGCTGGGCGATGCAGGCGTCCCCGTGAAGTATCTGCCCAATGCCGGGATGATTCACGGCTTCATGTGGCTCATGGGTGCCCTCGGCCACGCACGCGGCGTGTTTGATGAAGCCGGCCGCCATCTGCGTGCAGCCTTCGCACCGCCGCCATCACCATCAACGCTCCCTCTGCCATGATCGGCGAGCAGGCGGCGGCTTTCATTTCAGCGTAGCCAACATCCACCAAATCGACAGACATGAGTACCACCAGCATCAATCTCGGCACCGCAGACCGTCTCACGGTTCTCTATTCGTATCCCAACTTCACGGGAGACACAAAATCGCTCGCAGACACCATCGTGCATTGGTTTGGGCAAACGCTCGTCCGCGATGGCTGCGCGGGTGCCAGCGCCAGCGTGCGCATTGATGGCACGGGCAATTATTTCCTCGACCTCACCGGCCCGGACAACCTGGCCGCGAGTTTCGCAGGTTACGCCAAACGCCTGCCGCAGTTTCTCGCCAACGGCTGGGCCGCGTGGACCGATGTCGTGCCGATGCTGCAAAAGACCGGCAAGTGGGATCCATGCCCGGACAAATCAACGTCAACGGCTCCCTATCTCCCCTGGCGCTTCTTTCTCCCGCACGGCATGCCCATGCTGAATCAAAAAGCGCTGCTGTTCTTCCATTATCCGCCGATCCGCCTGCTCGAAACCAATCAGGACTACCTCGACGACCCCGTGCCCGTGCGCTGCGAGGAACTGCTCGCCGCCAACGGTGTCGCCTCGCTCCCCGGCAATCTCGCCAGCGGTGACATCATGCTCTTCAACACCGTCATGGACGCCACGCCCATCGGTGCCGAGGACGATCAAGGCTCCAAGCCCGCCTGCCAGAAGAATGCGAGTAATGGCTGCGACAAATGCACCTACGACCCAGATTACGGTCTCATCCCCATTCAGTACTTCCCGGATTACCAGAAGGCGCAGGTCTCTCTCCTGCTCAATCCTTCGCCCAAGTCCGGCTACACCGCGCCCATCGTCATCTACGGCGCTCATCCGCTGGCAACCTTCAACAAGCTCTACGGCACGAATTTGAAGGTGTACCAGACCACCGTCGTCACCGGCATCCTGCCCGGGCTGAAAACGCCTGTGCTTGCCTCCTCGCACCCGTATGTGTTCTATGGGCAGGCACAGGGCTTCGACAAAATCGGCTCCGGCAATTTGGTCAACGTGCCTGCCGCCACCGGGCAGATGATCAAAGATCTCGCCGTTTCCCGCTGGCTCAAGGCCATGTCCGACGATCCATCTCAACCCGTTGCCGACGTCTGGGCCGCCGCGCAGAAGTTCTGGAACGATCCTGCCCAGGCCGCCGCTGTGAGCAGCCTCGTGCAGCATCAAGGCTCGCTGTGGTACAACAATCCGCCCACCCTGGACTTCATCTTCAAAGTCCCCCTGCAACCCGCCGCCACCGCGAAGCCAGCACCCGCCGCAAAAACAACGCTCGCCGTGAAATCCGCCGCTGCGGGCAGCGGCCTTAAAGTCATCGGCGACTCCGGTGCCCCCGTGGACTGGTGGTTCGCCTACAAGGTCTCTGAGGAAAGCCAGCCACAAGGTTCCGTGACAGGAACTGAGTATCTCTATTACGATGCAGATGCCGCGAAAGTCAGCGCACCGCTCAAGCTCTCCCCGAACAAGATGGATCAACAGCAGGGCGCGCTTTTCAAGACGCTGTCCCAGATCTATTCCGCCACACCGGCGAACAATCCCAGCCTCGCCTGGTTCTTCTACAACGACGAGAATCCAGACGACAAAAGCGGCTACAAGAATCCAGTCAACGGCCTGGCCTTCAAGCCTGGTGAAGTCATCAGTTCTCGCGGCCATACCAAAGGCGTGCTTGCCCTGGATCTCGACAGCGACACGGCCATCTGGCTCATTCACTCGGTTCCGAAGTTCGCGTGGCCGGAGCAGTTCACGTTCCCCAAAACCGGCGTCAAAGAGGCGCAGACACTGCTGTGCGTCACGCTCCCTGATGTGGCCACCGCCTTGAAAATCGCGACGCAAATGTTCAACTGCCAGCAGCCCAACGTGTATGCCGCCTCTCCCGTGCCACCAGCGCTCGCGCAGAACCCGGCCGCAAGTGCGCTGGTGAGCCTCATGAACAACAAAATCGCCGCAAAGCCTGCCTTTGTGTCGTCAGCCATCCCCTTCACCTCTCCCGGCAATCAGGATTTCCAGGTCATCGCCAAGAATAAGTCATGGGGACAGGATCAGAACCCCAAATGGGATTTCTACAATGACCTGGTCGGCAAGATTCTGGACGAAAATCTCGATGTCGAAACCTGGGAACACTACGCCACTCCCCAGGCGGCCGACCATGACAGCGGCCACGAGGTCTTTGGCATGAACTCGGTCAACCTGTCCAACCTCAGCCCCGGCTACAATATCTCATGGTCTGATGCCTTTGATCACGCCAAGCTCGCAATCTCTGCTCCGACAGAAACCGTCCACTGGGTCTGCGTTGGAGACATCAACTTCACCAAATCCATGGAAAACCGCGGTGGAGGCACGCTTGCCTTCATCTGTGACTCTTTGTGGCAGCCACTGAACAAAATTCTGTCCGCTGCACCCGAGCCTGGCATTCAATCCGCCAACGTGGCCCCCAAGAAGTCCGCCGTCAAACCGGCAGCGCTGGCACCAAACATGGCCAGGAAATCAGCCCCACAGAGCGTCGCCTCGAAGCCGGTCGCATCCGCAAAGCCTCCGGCAAAGAAGACGATCAAAACAAAGGCTCCCTTGAGGAAGGCAGCGCCAAAGAAAGCCACGCCGAAGAAGCAGCCGGTCAAAAAAGCCGCGCCAAAGAAGAAAACGCCAGCCAAGGCAGCGTCGAAGAAAAAAGCTCCGTCCGCCAAGAAGACCGCAAAGTCCAAGGTCACACCGAAGAAGAAAACAGCTGTGAAGAAGACTCCAGCAAAGAAGACCGCACCCAAAAAGGCGGCACCGAAGAAAACGTCCAAGAAAGCAGCGCCTAAAAAACCTGCCGCCAGGGCCGTGAAAAAGAAAGCGGCCAAAAAAACCGGGAAGAAACGTTAGCAGGGCCGTGGACGATCTCGCTGAACGCATGCGTGCCGATCTGGCGGAGATCGGGCGCACGTTCATGCCGTTTGGCAAATACGGCCCGCAGCACTTTCCGCCGAATGGCGTGCCCATTTACGACATCCCGGCGGAATACCTCGGCTGGTTCGCCAACAAGGCGGGATTTCCGAAGGGCCGACTCGGCGAACTGCTGCGCATGGTGCATCAGATGAAGGCGGACGGCTCTGACACTGCCTTCGATGTCTTCCGCAAGCGCCATGGCCGCACGGATCTCAAGCCAGCGAAGCGGAAGTCGTGGAAATTTGAAGAGTGACTTCGTTTACCCGCGGATCGGCGGCCCATACCACACGTAGCACATCAGATACACGATGATGCCGGTCGCGGAGACATAGAGCCAGATGGGCACGGTCCACTTTGCCATGCGCTTGTGTTTGTCGAAGCGCTGACGCAACGCGGGAACGACAGTCATGATGATCATCGGCAGGTTCAGCACCGCCAACGGGATGTGCGTGAACAGGATGGTGAAGTAGATCGGACGCGTGATGCCTGTGCCGGCAAACTTCACATGGCCGGCGTGGTAGTGGTAATACAGGTAGCAGCCAAGAAACGCGGTGGAGAACAGCAGCGCGATGACCATGCTGACGATGTGCGGCTTCTTCTGGCCGATCTTGATCATCGCGAGACCAAGAATGATGTGCAGCAACGCGGCGGCGTTGAAGAGCGTGTAGAGCTTCGGAAGTTCGAAAACGGTCATGGGTTATTTCGTGTCAGCAGGCTTGTAGGGGGTCTTTTTCTGCTCGTTGAGCAGGTAGCGCAGGTCTTTGCGCAGTTTTTCGTCCCAGAACTTCGCGAACTCGGGGTCGGGATTCAAAATGTCGGCCAGACCCCGCACATGACCGAGGTGGTCGATGACGGCGACGCGGAGGTCGTGGATGTATTTGTCATCGGGTGAGAGGCGGTCCTTCTCCGGCATGTCCTGCACGGGGCGGAACTGCGCCTGACTGGTCATGAACTTGCGCACGGCCTCCTTTTCGCCGTTGAGGAACCACCAGTTGGCGTCATCCGCGATGCCGAGGGTGGTGGCGAATTTTTTCATCATCTCGGGCGTGTCATCGGCATCGAGCGTGAAGCTGAGGAAGTGCAGGTTGGGTTCGCTGCCAAACTCCTCGTGCAGCTTCTTCAATTTGCCGATCACGGCGGCACAGCCACGCGGACAGCGGGTGAAGACCCACGAGATGACGAGCACCTTGCCCTTGAGCTCTTCGAGATGGACTATCTTCCCGCTGCGCTCGGTGAGTTCGAGGTCTTTTTCGAGACGACCGAGGATGGGCGGGCGGTTCACGTCATTGTCGATGCGTGAGCGATAGACGAGGTAGTTGTAAAAAACGACGATGCCGAGCACGGCGATGATGATGGGCGCCCAGATCGAAAGGGGATGCAGCGGAGTTTTGGCGGGAGGTTCGTTCATGGCGGTGACGGGTTAAGCGCGTTTCCAGGCGAGGATGGATACGAGCAGGATGGCCGGGAGATACATCAGCGTGCAGAAGAAGAGTTTGCGCGCGGTGGGACGTTCAGGCTGGCGGTTGAAGCGCAGCGCGAGCACACAGAGCCAGCCGCTGAGCAGCAGCGCGGGAGGCAGGAACCACCATGCATGAGCCACGCCGGCATAAACCGGGTAAAACATGAGCAGCACCGTGCTGATCGAATAAGCGAGAGCGTGCTGCGAGGTGCGCGCACCTTCCTCATCATCGTTGGCGAGCATCACGAAGCCTCCTTTGCGGTACTCGTCGCGATACATCCAGTTGATGGCCAGGAAATGCGGGAGCTGCCAGAGAAAGAGCAGCAGGAACAAGTAGATCGCACCCGGTTCGAGCATCAGATCCCAGCGAAAATGCGTCGCGGCCCCGGCGGGCAGCGGGCCTGCGGCACCCGCCCAGCCGATGAGCGGCGGCAAAGCACCTGAAACAGCGCCGACGAGCGTGTTGGTGGCGCTTTGACGCTTCAGCGGTGTGTAGATGAACAAATACACCGCCAGCGTGAGCGCGGTGAGCGCGGCGGCCTCCATGTTCACGCGAATCGTCAGATGAATGAGCGCCCAGGCGCTCAGCAGCCAGCCGATCCCGAAGGCGGCGGAAGGACTCACGCGCCCGGAGGGCAGCGGCCGGTCAGCCGTGCGCTGCATGCGCGAGTCCGGCTCGATCTCCATGAGCTGGTTGAACACAGCGGCGCCGAAGGCGGCGAGCGTGCTGCCGATGATCGTGTGAAACAACAGCCAGCCGTCAAAGCCCTGCGGCGCACGCAGCCAGAATCCGACAAACGTCGTGACAATGACGAGCGCGCTGAGGCGGAACTTCGTCAGGGTCAGCAGGTCGCGGGCGGTCATTGGGAAGGGAGTGCTGGAGGGGTGGCTTGTTGCTTGATGGCGGCGTAATTCAAAAAATATTCTTCTGCTTACGCCATGAAACAATGCGCATCAACCATCACCACCGGGTCGTTTGTCCGTCAAATCCGCCGCTGGCTCTGTCTGGTGCTGTGAACCCTGCTTATCGCCGCCGCCTGTCCTGCCCGCGCCACTCATGTGCCGGATGAAAATGATGCGCCCGTTTGGGCTGGAGCAGAGGCTGAGCCTGTCGAAGGATCGGACTGGATTGATGTCTGCACCAAGCTGGCTGGAGACGCATTTTGAGACAGCCTCCTGGCTTGCCGGCACAAACTCTGACGGATTGAGCGGTTAAGACGAGCCAGCACCCATCCCACCCTATGGGGCAGCAACGGCCTTTCTGACGCCGACGATTTGATCCAGCCGCCCGACGCGGGTGGTGACTATGAAAAGGCGGCCGCCCTCGGTGCAACCACCTTCCAGCCGGATCAGTCAGGCAGTCGAAAAGAGACTCCGTGGCGAGCATGCGGGCATCGGCGACTTTGAGGACGCGCTCCGCATCGGGCAGGAAGGCCACGCGGTGTTCCCTGCCACCCCGCATCGGATTCGCCTCCAGGGTGACGAAACCTCCTTGAGGTTCGTGATCCGGCGGAGATCGTGGGTGGCGCGATTTCCAGGAGAGCACTCGCTGTCGCTCGGCACTCCTGGGCTGCATGACGAAAGCCCGTTGGCCTTGCTTGGGTTTCTGATCCATGCGTAAACCTGCGTGTTTCCTTCGTTGTCTGCAAAGGGAATCGCGGGTGCATGCGCATGGTTTCGCAAGTTGATGAGCTTGAGTTGTCATGTTTTGTCATGCAGGCATGTGCCGCCTACGCATTGATTCGCATGAACTGCGGACCTGGACAAAAACTTGCGGTAGATCAAGTCTTGAACATCTGCGCTCTTGGCTCAAGTAGTCAGGGTATGCGCACGCTTCTGGGCCCCTATCAAAAAGACACGCCGGCGGCAACGAAGCTTGAGGCCATGGATAAGCCCTGGTTGAGTGCGGTCGAACTTGCGGAGGTAGCCATTCATCTGGCGCAGCTCAAGGGGAACAAGGAGCCAGATGTCGCCGGGGCTGTGGCGCTGCTCAAACACACTTGGCAGGCGCGCAACGCTCTCACACCCCTGGCATGTGCCAACATGCATTTGATCTGGGACTCAGGCATTCATACAGTTGAGGCCGTAAGTTCCATCGGCGTGCCAAACAAAGATTTTCCGGGCGCGTCGATGATCCGGCCTCCGCGTTCATATCCGGTCCCCCTCGACGAGGCGGTGCGGCATGTCAGTGGTGAATACAGCCGTAAACGCCGGACTGAATTCCGGCTCAGGATGCTGAACTGGCAACGCAGCGCCATGGGGCTGGCACCTTTTTCGGCTGAGCAGGCCGCCGTCGGCACCGACGATGAGATTGAAGACGAGGCTGAGTTTTGGCATTTGGCGAAATGTCTCGCACCCTTCTGTCCGCGTTTTGCCAGGTTCTATAAGCCGTCTCAGGATGATGCCACAAAGTCAATAAAGGCAGCAAAGCGCAACAAAGTCAGGAAAAGATCTTGACCCGGGCTGGCGGCAAAACTGTCCGCCGTGGGGTCTTGATCTGGCAACTTACGGACGCGCTCTGACAACGGCAGGTCTTATTTCTGCATGAGTCTGGCATAACCGCAGTGCCTTCTTGCAAATGTGCCGCCAGATCTTGCACGGGGCCGGTTTGGTATGTTGTGCGCATGAACCAAAACTCATGCCAGAACAGACCACAGGAAGTGGTCAAGATGAGCGCACCCGAGTGGTTGCGCGTCAGTGAAGCGAAGCGCTTGTTTGGGATTTCCAAGCCCAAGCTGTATCAACTCATTCATGCCGGCACCATTCGCTCAGCGGCTTTGCGAAGCCCACAACAAGTTCGTGGCACGCGGCTGATATCGAGCGTGTCTTTGCGCACCTATATCGAAGCGCTGGCAGACGCTCAAGCCAAGGAGGGGCGGCCATGAGCTTCCGCATCCACGACGGCATCCACTTGCCCCGCTTTGCATACGAGATGCTCAGCGCCTGCCCCGCTACTGGAGGTGGCGTCCATCTGTGGCTCTTCCGTATGGCGCGGGTGCTGCATCCGTTTTTCGAGGACAAAGGTCGGATGGCCGACCTGCTTGCCCAAGCGTCTGCAGGCTGTGGACGCGAGGTGCCTGAATCCGAAATCCTCTCGGCGATTGCCAATTCACAGGCCTGTGCCTGGCAGCCGCGTGGGAAACTTGAATCGGGTCGCGATCGGCAGCCCGTCTCTCGTCCGGCTTCCGCAGAAACTGCAAACCCTTCACTGTCGGCATGGCCACAGCGCAACGACGAGCAGATCGAAGCCGTGGTCGCAGCCAGTGATGTGGCCGGTTTGGCGGATCTCTGGGAAGCCTCGCCGTCGCGTCCCGACTGGGAGGAGCCGCAGACTGAGGAACTCATCGACGCGTTGTTTCCCGGCAATCCATTGCTGTGCTGCGGCAAGCACATCAACCGGGATTTTGGCACCGGCACCCGTGAGGAATGGCGGGGCCAGCTTGCGGTGCAGCAGTTCATCGTCCCCTCGCCCATGACCGCTGAGGAAGGGCTCAAAAAGGACGGCGGCCCATCCTTGCGCTGCCTCGCCAACACCGGCCCCCGGCGCTACTTGGTCATCGAGTCCGACCACGGCACGGTCGATACGCATGCCGTGGTGCTGTGGCATCTGGCACGCCTGGCACCGCTGGTGACGGTGGTGCATAGCGGCGGCAAGTCTTTGCACGGTTGGTTTGCCTGCCAGGGGAGCAGTGAGGCGCTGCAACTCCGCTTCATGCGCTATGCCGTGATGCTGGGCGCTGATCCTGCCACTTGGACCCGCTGCCAGTTCGTGCGCATGCCCGATGGATTGCGCCGCAGGCCCAGTGCCTTCGGAGTGCGTCAGTCCGTGTTCTACTTCAACCCCAATAACCTGCCATGAACCAAACCCAGTGGGCCGAGTTGAACGACATCCCGGAGGTGGCCGGCAAGCCTGCACGATCAGCAACCTCCCCTGCCTCCGGCGCGGAGGAGGAAAAGCCGAAGCTACCGCCACCCGAGGCGGTGGGGATTGGGCTGTTGCAAACACCCGTTTTGAACGATCCCAATGAACTCCTCAAATACCGCTATCTCTGCCGTGGCGGTGGAATGCTGCTGGTCGGTCCTGCAGGCGTTGGGAAATCGACCCTGCAGATGCAGGCCTCGCTGTGCTGGGGCATCGGGCGGGAGTTCTTCGGCATCCATCCGGCGCGTCCGCTCAAGTCCTTGCTCATCCAAAGCGAGAACGATCACGGCGACCTCGCCGAAATGCGCGACGGCGTGCTCGATGGCTTGGCATTCTCGTCAGAGGAGCGGGCTGCTGCCTGCGCGAACCTGCTGGTGGCTACCGAGGACATGCGCACAGCTGTGGAGTTTTGCGACGAGGTGGTTGAGCCGTTGGTGGCCCTGCACAAGCCCGACCTGCTGTGGATCGACCCGGCACTGGCCTATCTTGGCGGCGAAACCAACTCGCAAAAAGACGTGGGCGCATTTTTGCGCAACGGACTCAATCCCATCGTCCACCGCCATCAATGCGGGGTGATCATTCTGCACCACACCAACAAGCCGACCAGCGGCGCGGAGAAACCCAAATGGAACGGCAGTGAGTTTGCCTACCTGGGCAGCGGCAGCGCGGAATGGGCCAACTGGCCACGCGCGGTGCTAGGCCTGCGCTCCATTGGCGGACACGACATCTTCGAACTCCATGCGGGCAAGCGCGGCGGCCGCCTGAAGTGGGAGGAGGCGGACGGACAACGCTCCTACATCAAGGTTATCGGCCACAGCACCTCCCGGCAATACTGGCGCGAGGTGCCCCAGAGCGAACTGGATGCCGCCCGGGAGAAGCCCGATGCCGAGGCACGCTTCGGGCGTCACAAGCCCACGATGGAGGAGTTCCTCAAGCTCTTTCCCACCAGCTTCAAGAAGGAGCCGCGCGAGGCGCTGCTTTCCGGCGACCAGGTGAAGGTGGCGTTCCTAAAACTGGGCTGGCACCGTGACCTCTACAAGGGCATGTACGAGCAGGCCGAGGCGGACGGTCTGCTGGCCATCGTGCGCGGCGAGGGCCGGGGTGGTCAACTGCTGCGCGGCCTGCCCGAGATCGTCGCCGCCTACACTGCTCGGCGTGAGGAGGCCGGTTCGCTCATGGAGCAGGTGCCGCTGAAGGTATGTGCCAAGCGCCGCAAGCCTCCAAAACGGCGCTGAAACGCGAACTCGGGAAACTCGGGAAACTCGGGCGCGGGACGAGAAAGAAAAGCGCCGCGCGCGAACTCGGGAAACTCGTCCCCACCCTTTAGGGTGGGACGAGTTCCAGGACGAGTTCGCGCATGTGAAAAAATCAAACAACGTCAGGACGAGTTCCAGGACGAGTTCGGCAGCACGCGCTGACAGCCCCAAAAGCGCCCTCTGCCCCGCCCGTGCTGGCGGCCCGTAGTCGCGGGCGCGTCGAGGGCTGCCAGCCCTCCCCACAGCACCGGACGGCTTCGCCTCACTCTCCCCGGTGCAGCATGGTCAGCGCCTCATCAATCGCCCTCTGGTTTCGGGCTTGAATGTCTGCGGCTCCCAAACCCACCAGCAGCGGGGGAAGTTCCACCTCGAACTTGTGCCGGAACACTCTGGCAGCCCGTGCCGTCATTCTGAGCCATTCCGCCTTAACCTCAGCCACGGAAACATAGGCGGCTTTGCGCTCTGCCAGGCGCATCTCGCGCTCCTCGGTTTCCGCCTGCAGCCGCCGCAGACGCAGCGCAGCCTCCTCCTCGCTGCAATGCCCCGCCAGTTTGGCGCTGCGCATGAACTCACGCCACGCCGCCACATCGTGAAAACCATTGGCATCTGGCTTTGGAGCGTCTGGGCGTTTCCGCCAGTTCTGAATCGTGCGGCGGGTCACCCTGAGGATCTTCGCCAATTCGACGTAGTTTTCAGCCAGGGTGGCTGTCGGTAATGATGCCGTGGCCATGCCAAGGAGCATTGCGCGCTCAGACCGACTCAGGTTGCCGCCGCGATGGACCCGCTGAGCGAGGTTGGAGAAGTCACGATTCAGGAGCTTCTTGGCGAGGTCAGGAGAGATGAGTTTGGCGGTTTCCATGCCACTGCACACGCTGTCAACATGGTTGGAAATGTCCCGCATCGTTGACATTGGCGTTGGTGCATGAAACCCGATTGTTCCGCAAATCTCGTCCGCTTCGCCACCACGCTTGCCCGGAGGCTGGGAGTGAACCGGCGCACGATCAATCGCTGGCTAAAGCTCCCCGGCGCCCCGATCAGAATCAACGGCCGCTGGGACGTGTGGGACTGGATTGAGTTCCTTGACGCGCAAGGACTCTATTCACGCCGCCTCGATCGCTGCTGCGTTGCTCTCAACGTGGCGGCCTTGATCAACGAACGGCTTCCGGAACGCGTGAGCCACACCGCCGAGCGCATGTTGCTTGAGGTTATTGAGAACATCTTGCCTCACGACCGCAATGTTCGCTGCGCGTTCCAGGCGTCAGCCCCCAGCACCGAATCGCATGCCGTGGAGAGGCCGAGGCCAATGCGTATCGAAGATATCAATCCTTGGAGCCTGCCAGGCACCCGGTAGAAGCAGAGCGACTTGCGCCGCTCGACTTCGACCACGCCGGCTTCACGCAGGAGCTTCAGGTGATTCGAAAGGTTCGGCAATCGCAGTTCAAGGATTGCTGAAAGGTCACTCACGCACAGAGGCCGTTCGACGAGGAGCGCGATGATCCGCCAGCGTGTGGGGTGAGCCAAGAGGCCAACGGGACGGAGTGTGGATCGAAGCGACATGGGGCAGATGCGAAGGCGGGGGCGTCAACTGAAACACTTCGAGAGCTCTATTCAGCAAAAGCTGAAATGCTGCGAACTCGGCGATCACCGATTGATAACATCGGTGTTCATTACTGGGCTCGGAGTTCACATTGGCCGCTGAGGAGCCGCATGGTCTGGCGGGAACATGTGTCTCCGGTTCGCACAGCCCAGTCGTGTTTTCCCATCATTTCCACGTCTCTGAGCTCGGACTAAGCTCTCTGATAGCTGTTTGCAAAAGACTGATATTCAATGAATTGTGACACAAAAACGAGCCACACTCAACACAGTCTCGGAACAAAAAAGTGGGAAACGAAAAAATTGCGTTCTCATGGAATTTGCGTGGTGGGGGGCTTACCCAAGGACTCGGTCGATCTCAAAAAGAGAGTCCCCAGTCTCTCACGCCGCTACGGACGCTCGCTTGCTCTGCACTATCGCTTCCTCAAACGCAGGCATGTCAACTCGCGGGGCGTTTTCTATCAAAATCCTTGGACCGCCCATCAGCAGCGCCGAAGCATCTACATCCAAGTGAAAATGATGAAAAGCATTCTACTCTGCGTCCAATTGCTCGCGCCGCTGCCCACACTGCATGCCGCCGAGCCTTTCCCGACTCCAGCCGCTCTGTGGAAGGACTACGATCCTAATCAGGGTGCCTTCAAAGAGGAGATCGTGAAGCAAGAAACGCGTGACGGCATCTTCAGCCGGGACTCCTACATCAGCGCGTATGTGCTGGGCGAGGAGATTCGCGTTTACTGCCGCTACAAGGTCAAGACGGGTGTGGAAAAGGCTCCCGGTCTGCTGGTGGTGCATGGCTGGATGGGCGCTGCAGAGCCGGATCGGAAGTTTGTCGAAGATGGCTGGGCCGTGATGGCGCATGACTACTGTGGCAAGACGGGGACACGTCCGCACTTCACGAAGTATCCGGAGAGGCTGCGGCATGGGAACATGGATCGAACCGTGGCGGGACCAGCGAGGGCGCAGGATCTGGACGGAAAGCAAATCACCGATCCGAAGCAGACCTCCGACTACCTTTGGTATGCGATCCAGCGGCGGGTGCTGAGCTATCTGGAGCAGCAAAAGGAGGTGGATCGCACGCGGCTCGGAGCGACGGGGTATTCGTATGGCGGCACGTTGATGTGGAATCTCGCCACCGATCCGCGCGTGAAGGCGGTCGCGGCTTACTTTGGCATCGGTTACAACGACTACTACCGCGACAAGCAGGTCTGGCTCTACAATGTGCCTTACGTCGAGCCGCCGAAGTCGTCGGGTGAAGAGATCATCCTGGCTTCGATTGTGCCTGAGGCTCATGTGCCGTTCATCACGGCGGCCACGCTGTTTTTGAATGGCTCCAACGATCATCATGGCGGTCACGAACGCGGTCTGGAGAGCTTCAAGAAGTTCCCGAAGAACGTGCCGTGGTCGTTTGCGATACAGGCCCGCGGACATCACGACACCGAGAAGATCGGGCACAACACCAAGTTCTGGCTCGAAAAGCATGTGCTCGGCAAACACGTGGCCTGGCCGGAGCATCCGAGCTCCGAGATCCGTCTGGATGCCGAAGGCGTGCCGGAACTCGTCATCACGCCGGCGTCACCCGACACCGTGCACAAGGTGGAGATGTATTATGCGCTCAAGAACCCATGCAGCTACGCCCGTGCCTGGCGTGATACGTCGAGCGTGCGGCAGGGACAGCAGTGGATCGGCAAGATGCCAGTGCTCAATGTGGACGACTATGTCTTCGGTTACGCCAACATCACCTACGACACGACCATCGTGCGCTCGACTGACTTCAACGCGGCCATCCCTGCCAAGCTCGGCAAAGCGGTGGCCACTGACAAGCCATCAAGCGATCTTTCCGGCAGCGGTTACAGCGCCTGGAGCAATATCGCCGAGCTGGAAGGCCCCAAAGGCATCCAAGGATTTCGTCCCACGAACAACGGACGCGGTTCCGGCACCGAGCAGCTCCACGATCCCAAATGGCAGGCTCCGGCAGGTTCGCGGCTGAGCTTCAAGTTCTACTGCACCGAGCCGCAAACGCTGATCTTCACCGCTGCCGACCACAACTCGGTGGAGCTTGAGATCACCGCCTCCGACGACTGGCAGGAAATGTCCATCGCCCCTGAAAGGCTCATCAACCGCTTCAACCAAAAGCCCATGTCGCACTGGTCGAGCGTGGGCAAAATCCACTTTCTACCCAAACCAGGCTCTGACCTCACCAAGGTGATTTTTGCCGATTTCAAATGGGTGCCGTGAACCGGCTTCTCGATCACGTTTTTATCCAACCAATCACCGAAGCGATTCGACCTATGAAAGCCATCGTCTCCGCCCTTTTCCTTGTCTCACTCACAATACTGTCAGCCGCCGATGCCCCGGCCAAGGAGCAGAAGCCCGCACCCGAGCACCGGAAGTATGAGCTTCCCGTCGAACCCGACGAAAACGTCGCCTATGGCCCGCATCGGATGCAGGTGATTTATTTTTGGCGGGCCAAGTCCGACCAGCCCACGCCGCTGCTCGTTTACATCCATGGCGGCGGCTGGCAGGGCGGGGATCGCTCTGTGGCCCGAAGCATGATCCTGCCAGCGCTCAATGCCGGCATCTCGGTGGCCTCTGTGGAATACCGCACCATCAAAGACTCCACCGCCGACGGACTGGTGCCGCCCGTGAAGGGACCGATGCTCGATTGCGCTCGTGCGCTCCAGTTCTGCCGCAACAAGGCCAAGGAGTGGAATCTCGACAAAACCAAGGTCGCTCTCTCCGGCGGTTCTGCGGGTGCCTGCACGAGTCTCTGGCTGGCCTTTCACGATGAGATGGCCGATCCAAAAAGTCCTGATCCAATCGCCCGTGAGTCCACACGCGTGCTTTGCGCCGCGGTCTCCGGTGCCCAGACCACGCTCGACCCACATCAGATGCGTGCATGGACGCCAAACAGCAAATACGGCTCGCACGCCTTCGGCATCGCGTGGGATGCGAAGAAGAAAATCTCCTCCTTCCAAATGTTCTACGACGCCCGCGAACGCCTCCTGCCTTGGATCAAAGAATACTCGCCATACGAGCAAGTCACCCCCGGCGACCCGCCTGTGGGCCTCTTCTACAGCAGCCCTCCAAACCTCGGTCACGACGAAAAAGACCCCACCCACACCGCGAACTTCGGCGTGAAGCTCAAGGAGCACCTCGACGCCCACCAAGTCCCCTGCGATATCGTCTATCCCGGTGCGCCGAACGTGAAGCACGCCACCGACAGCGACTACATCAAGGCCTACCTGCGGCCTGAACGGAAATGATGCCCGCCACACCAGCATTGCCACTGCCTGAAGAATGAAACATTCCCACGCTGCCCTCCTGTCGCTTGTCGCACTCACTCCACTGGTCTCGCTCCTGGCCGCTGAGCCAGCCGCCAAGCCCAAGCCCAAGCCCGTCAATCCCAACACCTGGATCAAAGCCGAGACCGATCACGCGGATGCCATCTACAAGTGCGGCGAGAAAGCAGTGTTCCGCGTGATCCTGGCAGATAAGGCTCCGAGCGTGCCCGCTGAACTCACGTGGTCACTCACGCTCGATGGCGCGAAGGTTTTGGGACAAGGCACTGTCACGCTTAAAGACGGCTCGGCCACGGTGGAGGGAACACTTGATCAACCCGGTGTTTTGCAATTCAAGGTCACGCCGACGGAGAATGCGGAAGCGCTCGGCATTGGCATGGCGGGTGCAGCTTTCGAGCCTTTCCACATCGCGCCCACCGCGAAACTTCCGGCGGACTTCGAGTCGTTCTGGACCGCACAGAAGGCGGAACTGGCGAAGATTCCTCTCGATGCAAAGATCGAACCCGTCGCGCAGGACAATGCGACCATCGACCTCTTCGAGGTCAGCTTTGCCAACATCAACGGTCTGCGCTCGCATGGGTATCTCGCCAAGCCGAAGGGCGCGACCTCGCTGCCCATCATGATTTCACAGCCGGGCATGGGCGTTCATCCGAATGGCTTGAAGGAATCGCGCTGGGTCATCGGCAATGCAGCACTGGGCTTCCTAGCGCTCGACATGAGCGCTCACGACATACCGATGGAGCGGACTCCCGAGGACGAGGCACGGTGGAAGAAGTTCATGGGCTATCCCTACATCGGCAGCGACGACCGCATGACCTATTACTACCGGCAGGTCTTCACCGGCATGGTGCGCGGCATTGATTACATGACCTCGCGTCCCGAATGGAATCACAAGGCCATTATCAGCTCCGGCGGCAGCCAGGGCGGCGGCCTCGCCATCATCGCCGCTGCGCTCGATCCGCGCATCACCGCCGTCGTGAGCGTCGCGCCCGCGCTCGGCGAGCACACCGGCCCGCTCCACGGACGGCCCGATGCCGCACCGATCAACCTCATCATGGGCCGCGACAAGAAGACTCCCGATCCCAAAATCATCGCCGCCACCGCCTACTACGACACCGTGAACTTCGCCCGCTTCGTGAAGGTGCCCGTGCTCATGAGCAGCGGCCTCATCGACACCGCCTGCCCACCGATGACGGTGCTCTCGATCTACAACACGCTCACTTGTCCCAAGCAGCTCGATCTCGTCCAGCTCCTCGGCCACAACCAAGGCCCGCGCTTCAACGAACTGCGCAACCGCTTCTTCATGGAACACGCGGGCATTACCAACCCCGCAGGCAAAGCCACCGCTCCGACCAATCTTGGCGCACCTATTGAAAAGAAATGAAAACCATCCTACTCACCACCCTGTTCCTGCTGCCGTTCGCCTCACTGCAATCTGCCGAATCAGGGCTCAAGCCCAACGTTCCCGCCCCGCTATTGCTCATCAACGAATGGACCGAGCCTCGGCTTAAGCCCGGCGATCCCGCTCCGAAGCTGATTGCAACCGAATGGATACAAGGCGGACCGATCAAGGAGTTCGCCAATGACAAGGCCTACCTTGTCGAGTTCTGGGCCACTCCCTTGTGGACTTGTGATGACAACATCACGCATCTCAATGAGCTGTTTCAAAAGTTCAAGGATAAGGGGCTCATAGTTGTCGGACAGAACGTCAATGCCAAGCTGGCGGGAGGCGATCCAACAAACGTCAAATCGCTTGCCGGGAAGAAGGCCAACACAAGGATCTATCCTGTCGCCTTGGATAGCGTGAACAAACTGCAAGGCACGATGATGGATACTTGGATGAGCGCTGCGGGTCAGACCTGCCTCCCGTGTGCCTTCCTCGTTGGCAAGGATGGCAGGATAGCGTGGATCGGCAATCCTGCTGAAGTGACTGAAACGAAGATGACCTATCCAGTTGCCTTGGATGAGAAGATCGAAGAGCTTCTAGCAGGCAAATTCGATGTGGCGAAGGCGGCTTCCGAATTCCTGGCGGAACAGCAATCGGAACGTAAGGGCCATCTAAAACGCATTGCCGAAGGTCTGCTTCAGAATGAGTCGCTTACCGGTCAAGCGCTCGACAACGCCTATGAAATAGCCGTGAAGGCAAATGAAGGCGACTTCAACAATGACGAACAGCGGGCAAATCATCTCGCGGTTCTCGCGCGTGCAACGTTCATGAAAGGCGAGAAGGGAAAGGCCGTCGAACTGCAAGAGAAAGTGATCGCCTTAATGGTGGATGCCAAGACAGACAAAGCGGACATGGCCCCCTACCAAGTGACCCTGGAGAGCTACAAGGCGGGACATCTCCCGGCCATGTCCCCACAGGAGGCGGTGATCACGCTCAAAACGGGCGACGCTGCCCCAAAGCTGAACTGCGGAGAGTGGATTCAAGGAAAGCCAGTCACGGAGTTCGCGAAAGACAAAGCCTATCTGATCGAGTTCTGGGCGACTTGGTGTGGACCTTGCGTGGCTGGAATTCCTCATCTCAACGCCCTACATCTCAAGTTCAGGGACAAGGGATTGGTAGTGATCGGTCAGAACGTCGAAGGCAAAGATCAGACACCGGTAAAAGCCTTCGTCAAAAACATGGCAGACAGGATGACCTATCCTGTCGCCTTGGATAACATGAGCGCCTCCGGGCAAGGCTCGATGGGTAAGACGTGGCTAGACGCTGCCGGATTGAATAGCATCCCGTCCGCCTTCCTAGTCGGCAAAGACGGCAGGCTAGCTTGGATCGGCCACCCCAATGAACTGACAGAGAAGATGATCGAAGAAGTTCTAGCGGGCAAAGCTGATAGCTCGAAGACTCCCATCGCCGACCCGCCCAATGCTGGCGCACCTATCGAGAAGAAATGAAAGGCTGCGCTGCACTCCTCACCGACCTCCTGCTTGCGCCGACGGCCGCGTTGCACGCCGCATGAGCCCCTATGCCCACCGCGCCGGACAACCACGACGCCCACGACTACGCTGAGCGTATCCGCGAGCGGCTGCCTCGGCGCATAGCCAGGTGCAGCCGGGATGCCGGTGCTCGCGCTAACCACATTTTTTTAAAAACTACGTAACGCTCGTGTGATTGCGGGTGTTGTCAGGTGTGAGTTTCCCTTTTCCAGACCATGACTGGTTCATTGAGCAGGTCCGCCGTGAGCAGGCGGGGCTGCGGGCGTTTGTGCGCAGCCTGGGAATGCGTGCCGAGGCGGTGGACGATGTGGCCCAGGAAGCGTTCGTCGTGGCGTTCGAGAAACTTCATACCTTTGAGCGCGATACGAATTTCGGCGCGTGGGTGCGGACCATTGCGCGGTTTCTCGTCAGCAAGGAACTGCGTCGTGAGGATCGGCGGCAGCGCGTGCTGGCTGAACACGTGGCTGAGTTCTTGACCGACGATGAGGTGCCAGTTCCCGACGATGCGGCGGCAAAGGCCGAGGCACTGAAACGCTGTCTGGCGGAGCTGCCGGAGCGCGGGCGGCGGCTGGTGCAGCAGCGGTATTTTGAAAACCTCGCGCCCGGCGTGATCGCCAGTCACGAGGGACGCACGGCCAATGAAATCCGGCAGGCGCTCTTCCGCCTGCGCACCGCACTTCACGACTGCATCACCCGCCGGCTGGCGGAACAACCTGCCTGAAATCCATGAACACGAATCCCACACCCGATGAACTGCAAGCGGCCCTGACGCGCCTAATCGAGGGCGAGGCCGAGCCGCACGATGACGCGCTGGTAGCGCAGATGCTGCGTGCCAATCCCGAGCTGCGCGCGCAACTTCGTCAGCAGCTCCAACTCGATGCACTTCTTCGGTTGGAGGCAGAGCCGACTGCGGAAGCGTTCGTCGAATCTGTGGCCGCACGCACGCAGCCACCCGCGGATGACGATGCCGCCTTTCTCCGGCGCGTAACGGCAGCGCTGCCGACCGCATCGAGTGAAGCGGCGAACCAACGTCTGTTTCGCGGGAGCTGGCTCTCCTGGCGTCCGCTCACCGCAGCCGCTGCTGGAATTGTGCTGGGGATGTTTTGCACCTCAATAGTGTTTGCTTATGTCGCGCCTTCGCTGGGGAAAGTGATCACACTGTTGCAAGAGAGCTTTGAGTCCGGGCCTGCGCCGTTGGTGATTGGGGTGCCGATACAGGCGGGCAAGTGGAGTGGGGACTTCACGGAGGTCGTGGGCGAGCAGCAGGGGGTGAAGCCGGAGAGTGGGACGAAGATGCTGCGCTTTTTGCGGGCGGATTTTGAGGGGAAGGTGAAGCCGGAGGGGAGTTACATTTCGGATGTGTATCAGCTCATCGACCTGCGGCCCTATGAGCGGGAGTTCGCGGATGATGGGGCGGTGGTGAAGTTGTCGGCGGCGTTCAATGCGTTCGCGTTTCCGGCAGAGGAAGCCTTTGGGTGCTCGGTGTCGCTTCAAGCGCTGGATGCGGAGACCGCGATGAACGGCTCCACGCGGGTCGGAGAAACCTTGCTCACCGATTGCCTGGCGATGGCCCGCAACAGCCGCTTGAAAGTGGATCGCGACCCCGCGACCTGGCAGCGCCTCAATGCCGAGCTGCGGCTGCCTCCGAACGCCGATTTCATCCTCATCCGCATCGGCCTGGAGCACTCGAATAAAGCGCAGCGCCGCGAAACCTTTGACGGTCACTACCTGGACGGTGTGCGCCTGACGCTGGCTCGGCGTGCGCCGCTGCCGTGACTTCGTTCGACACACTTAACACCCAACCATGAGATATTTCTTTACTTCCCTTTTGCCCATCATCTGCGGTTCAGGGGCGCTGCTCGAAGCCGCCGCAGTAACTCGCGCTGATAAACCAGCGCCGAAACCCAGCCCTGCTGCCGCTGCCCCGCATAAGTATAACCCCTTCGGCACGCCAGGGGAGACCTCACCGGAAATGCTCGCCGCCCTGAACCGCATGAGCGAGGCGGGGCTTGTCGAAGGCCGTCGCGGCTCGTTGAACTTCTTCCGCTGGTCAGGCACGCCGCCGAAGCTGACGCACCTGGGCCTCTGGGGTGTGACGGCCACCAACGAACTACTGCCGCTGACTTCGACCATGCCGGATTTGCAGTTCGTCAGCTTCTACGAGACCAACATTGATGACGCGGGATTGGAGCCGCTGACGAAGCTGCCGAACCTCCGCTACCTTTCGTTCACACTCATCGGCCGGTATGAGAAGCAAGGCTTCGGCAACATCCAATGGTCTTATCCCTTCATCCAAAAGTCCGGGGATCGCCGCAAAATCACCGGTAAAGGACTATCAACCCTGGTGCGCATCCCGATGCTGGAGAGCCTGGACTTGCTGGATGCGAAGGTCGTGTCCGCTGATTTGGCGGCACTTGCGGCAGCGCCGAAGTTGTCTTCGTTGAGTTTGCCGATGGTGATGGATGATGAAGCAGTGAAGCATCTGAAAGCCTGCCGCAGGCTGCAAAGCATCACGCTTGGTCATCGGGAAGTGACGGCTGAGGAACTCACTCGTCTGGCTGCCGGCGTGCCGCTGCGCAGACTAACGCTGACCAATGCGAAGCTTTCGGACGCGGCTCTTGAAGCGTTGTCGAAGTTCGAGTCGGTGCAGGAGCTGAAGGTGACCGAGTGCGGACTCACCGATGCCCAGTTAAGCCATCTTCGCGGCTCGCCAAAACTCACGACGATGCTTCTGGAGCGTAATGAAATCAGCGGCGCCGGCCTCGCGCCTTTGGTGAAGCTCAATCTTAAGACCCTGGGTTTGGAGTGGAACAACCTCAGTGATGAAACGCTGAAGCATCTGCCGCAACTCAGCAGCCTCGAGAACCTCTGGCTGGAATACTGCGGTCTGGTCACTGACAAGGGAATTCAAAGCGGTGTTTTGCAAAGCATGACGCATCTCAAGGAGCTTCGCATCCGTGGCATGACCAAGGTGACCGATGCATCGCTTGATGACCTGGTGAAGTTTGGCCATCTCAAGCTCATCAGCATTCGCGAAGACAAGATCAGCCCAGAAGGCGTTGAGCGGATGAAGCAGGCGATGCCTAACACAACCGTTTTCAAATAATCGCCATGACCTCGCTCCTTTTGATCCGGAAGCTTTTGCCCCGCTGCGTCTTTCTCGCCCTGCTCTGGCCGCTCTATTCGACCGTCTCTGCCGCGGAGGACGCGCCGCCCGCCTCGATGGACCCCAGCCACAAGGCTCTGCTCGAGGAATACTGCCTGGATTGTCACGGCCCGGAGAAGCAGAAGGGCAAATTCCGGGTCGATGAACTCTCCTTTGCGCTCAACGACCTGCAGACCGCAGAGCGCTGGCAGAAGGTGCTCGACGCCATTAACTCGGGTGAAATGCCTCCAGAGGAAGAAAAGCAGCCCCCTTCCAAAGAAAAGGCGGATTTCCTCGACGACCTGGCCCATGTGATGGTCTCGGCTCGCCGTCAACTCAGCGACCAGCATGGAGTCATCACCCTGCGCCGCCTCAACCAGCGCGAGCTTAAGAACACGTTGATCACGCTCCTCGGGGCCGCCGTGGATGTGAGCGACCTGCCCTCCGACACCGACGCGGGGTCCTTCGACACGGTCGGTGCCAACCTCTTCATGTCGGGCAGTCAGTTCGAACAGTATGAAGCGATCGGCAGGAACGCCCTTGAGGAAGGCTTCGCCCTGCGTGCGGCAACGGGCGTGCCCAAGAAACTCCGCTACGAGGTGGAGGAAACCCTCAAGACCATCTCCGACTACGTCAGAACGGAACTCGAGACCCATGAAAGGGGCAAAAAGTGGGTCGAGGCCGTCGAAGCCGCCATGGCGCGTCCGGAAAACGCCACCGTGGTGGCCGAACTCCGCAAGAGCGCGAAAAGCGACGCCATCGTGCGACGCTCGTGGGAAAAGATTGCAGGCGCGCCCTCACCTGAGTCCTTCGGATTTATAAGCACCGAAAATACTGCGGACAAAGCCAACCGCGCCTTCAATAACAACCCCGCCAGTTTCGCCTACCAGAGCCGCTACCTGGAACTGCCGGCCCTGGACACCGGCGCTTACCTCACCATCAGAGACATCGACGGCGGACTGAACTCTGCCTTGCTTCCACGGATTCCCGACGGTTTTCCGCCCGGCGACTACGTCATCCGGGTGCGGGCCGCCGCCACAGCCGAGAGCGCCCCCGAGCGGCGCTTCCTCGACTTCGGGTTTAAAGGCCGCAAACGGCCGACCACCAGCGTTCATGAAGTCACCGGCACGATGGCCAGCCCGGAAGTGATCGAGATCCCCTTCCACCGGACCTTGGAGCACCGCGATCAGAACAGGAACGGGCTCTACATCCGAGAAAGAGGCACTGCCGATAACTTCGAACAACTCAAGTTCAAGCAGGAGCAAGGCCGCAAGCTCAACGGCATCGGTTTCGAGCCCGCTATCTGGGTGGACTGGATCGAAATTGAACGCCTGCCCGATAGCGAGATTGCGCCCGGCCTCCGTGCGTTGGAGGGCATCGCGCTCGACGACAAAACGCGCCCGCCAAAGGCTCCCGAGCTGCGCGCGGCCTTCGAACGCTTTGCGCTTGAAGCCTTTCGCGGAGCCCAACCCTCGGAGCGCTTCCTGGATCGCCTGGTGGGTTGCTACGAAGAATCGCGGGCCGACGGCAGCAGGCACAGCATTGCCCTGCGCGAGGCCCTCGCCCTGGTCCTTGCCTCCCCGAAGTTCCTCTACCGGGCCGAGCCCTCCCCGAGCGAAGAGCGCCGGCCGCTCAATGGCCCTGAAATGGCGACCCGGCTCTCCTACTTCCTGTGGGGAGCGCCTCCCGACCCCACGTTGCGCGCCCTCGGCAACTCCGGCGAACTGCTCAAAGCTCAAGTCCTCGCCGCGCAGGCCGGGCGCCTCCTTGACGACCCCCGCTCCATGGAGTTCGTCAAAGCCTTCACCCGCCAATGGTTCAATCTGGACCGGCTCGACTTCTTCGAGTTCAACCCCGCCCTCTATCCGCGCTTCGACTACGCCACCAAGCTCTCGGCCAGGAACGAGGTCTTCGAAACCTTCGCCAATCTGCTGCGCGAGAATGGCCCGGCCAGCGATCTGCTCCGCGCCGACTACGTGGTCATCAACGGAGCCCTCGCCAATTACTACGGGATCGAGGGCGTCCACGGCGATGCCTTCCGCAAAGTGAGCCTTCCCAAGGATTCGCCCCGGGGCGGACTGCTCGGCATGGCTGCCGTCCTGGCCATGGGCAGCAACGGGGAACATACCAGCCCGGTGGAACGCGGAGCCTGGGTGCTGCGCAAGCTTATCAACGATCCGCCGCCGCCAGCCCCCGCCAACGTGCCCGCTCTGACCCGGCTGGCCGGCAAGGTGCTCACCACCCGCGATCGCGTCCTCGCCCATCAGGAGGAGGCGCAATGTGCCAGTTGCCATCGCAAGATCGACCCCATCGGCTTCGGCCTGGAGAACTTCAACGCAGTCGGACTCTGGCGGACCGAGGATTCCTACCACGTCAAAGATGACGAGGGCAAAGCGGTCCCCAACGCAAAGATCAGTTGGACCATTGACCCTGCCGGTGCGCTCCACCACGGGCCTGCCTTCGCCAGCTTCCTAGAACTGCGTGAGGCCATCGCCACCAAGTCCGAGCCCTTTAGCCGCGGCCTAAGCGCCGCGCTCATCGAATACGCGCTCGGGCGGCCCTGCGGCTTCAGCGACGAACCGCTGGTGGACGCCATGGTCGCACAGGCCCGCACCAAGAACTATGCCCTGCGCGAGTTCATTCACGCCCTCATCCGCAGCGAAGCTTTCCAGCGCAAATAACTCACCCATTCCAAAACCAAACCATGAACATTCCATCATCCCGCCGTCGCTTCCTGCGCTCCACCTCCGCACTCATCGCCCTGCCGTTTTTGGAGTCACTCGGCTTCCGGCGCTTTGCTTCCGCTGCCGCTGCTCAAGCACCGGCCAAGCGCATGATCTTTCTCGGGCTCGGCTGGGGCCTGACCACTGAAACTTGGTTCCCCGACGCCAACCAACCGGGCTCCAACTATGTGATGCCAAAGGGGCTCGAGCCGCTGGCCAGGCACAAGGCCGACTTCACCGTCCTGCAAGGCCTGACCCACAAGATGGTCAACGCCGGCCACCAGGGCAGCACCTTCTGGCTGACCGGGGCCAACCAGTTCGCCGTCCCCGGCAAGAGTTTCCACAACACAGTCTCCGTGGACCAAGTCGCCGCACAACACTTCGGCCGACACACCCGGTTCACCTCCTTCCAACTCGATTGCGGCACCTACGCCGGCAACTCGGGGCATGGTCAGGGCCTTTCCCTCGCATGGGACGAGAGCGGCAAACCGGTCGCAGGAGTCAATAACCCAGTGGAGGCCTTCCACCGGCTTTTCTCCTCCGACGACATTCCCCTCGAACGGCGCAAGGCTCTGCTGAAAAAGCGCCACAGCATCCTGGACACCGTGCTGGAGGAAGCGCGCGACCTGCAGCGCGGCCTGGGCAAGAACGACAACGCCAAGCTGGAGGAATACTTCGAGGGCATCCGCGACATCGAGACCCGCCTCGGAAAGGACGAGCAATGGCTGGAAGTGCCCCGGCCCAAGGCACCCATCCGCGAACCCAAAGCGGGCCTGGCCGGCTACGAGGAGATCAAGCTCATGTATGACATTGCGGCCGCCGCCCTGCAGACCGACTCCACCCGCGTCATCGGCTACCGCCAGCCCGTGGACACCCTCCTGACAAGCCTCGACATCAAGGTCGCGCCCCATGACATGAGCCATTACCATTCGACCATGGGCGAGAAGCTCGACGCCTCCCAGCGGCGTGACCTGGCCAACAGCGAGCTGCTGGCCGGGCTCATCGACAAGCTCAAGGCCATGAAGGAAGCCGACGGCAGCAGCCTCTTCGACCACACCACCCTCGCCTTCGGGACCAACACGCGCACCGAGCACAACGGCGACAACTGCCCGACGCTGTTGGCCGGCCACGGGGCGGGCCTGAAGATGGGGCACAATCTGGTGCTGCCCAAGGGCACCCCGCTCTGCAACGCCTGGCTGACCCTGCTGCAAGGCTCGGGCGTCCCGGCGGAACGCCACGGCGACAGCACCGGCATCATCAAGGAGCTCATCGCCTGAGCGCGCCCAGACACCTGCCCTTATTCCGATCCCATGAACCCATCAAAAACCATTCATCGTCGCCAGTTCCTTCGCGCTGCGGGCGCATTCGTCGCGCTGCCGATGCTGGAGTCATCGCAAACACACGCCGCTGCATCGGCGGCGGGCACCGCATTGAAGGCCAAACGCCTCGTCTGTGTCGGTGCCGAACTCGGCATGCACACGCCGGCGCTGTATCCAAAGAAGGTGGGCGCCGATTACGAGATGACTCGCACGTTGCAGCCGCTGGAGGCGATGCGCGGGGATTTCACGCTCTTCTCCGGCCTCGATCATCGCGCTGGTGGTGCTCATGGCGGCTGGCGGAACTATCTGCTCGGGCCGAAGCTGGTCGGCTCGGTATCACTGGACCAGCAGGTGGCGGCGAAGATCGGGGATGCCACGCGTTTCTCGTCTTTTGTGCTCTCCGCAGGTGGCGGTCCCCAGATGTGCTTCACCGAGGGCGGCGTGGCTTTGCCTGCGATTGACCGGCCCAGTTTGTTTTACAAAAAGATGTTTGCCTCGGACTCGGACCGCAAACGCACCGAGCATCTGCTGAAGAGCGGACGCAGTGCCTTGGACTACGTGCTGGAGGATGCCAGGTCGCTCCAGCGGAGCGTCTCAGGTGCCGACAAGGACAAGCTGGAGGAGTATTTCACGTCGCTGCGCGAGGTCGAACACCGGATCGGCAAGCAGCTCAGCCACGCCAATGATCCCGTGCCGAAGGTGGACTACAAGCTGCCCGACGCCGATCCGCTCGCCTCGAATCTGCTCATCGAGTGTGAGTCAGTGATGTATGACCTCATCGCCCTGGCTTTGCAGACAGACTCATCCCGCGTGCTCTCGATGAGTCTCCGCGGCGGTGGCGAGGTTTTCACGATTGGCGGGGAGATGCTGCGCTTCGGCTACCACGCGCTGTCGCATCATGGCAATGACCCCGAAAAGATCGCGGAACTCACCAAGATCGATGCCGAGCACATGAAGTCCTTCGCGAAGTTCCTCGCGCAGCTCAAGTCGAAGACCGATGCCGAGGGCCGTCCGCTGCTGGATAGCACCATCGTGATGTGGGGCACCGGGATGGGCGATGCGAGTCGGCACTCAAACCATGATCTCCCCATCGTCATCGCGGGCGGCGGCTTCAAGCATGGACGCCACCTCAACTTCCAGCGCACCGATTCGGCGGAAAAGGATCTGCTGCTCGGGGATTTGTTCATCACTCTTCAGAGGCAGTTAGGCATCAAGTGCGAGGGCTTTGCGCAGGCCAAACACGGATTGGATGAGGTGCTCCATGTTTAACCGACTCACCTTCTTCGCGCTGCCCTTATTGGGATTTGCATCGGTGCAGGCCGCTGCGGCAGCCGAGCCGTTGCCAGAGGTCGCGCTCACGTTTTTCAGCGACAACTGCCTCGACTGCCACGACAGCTCGTCCGCCAAGGGCGAGATCAATCTGGACCTCACCACCGCCGACTGGACCAAACCGGACTTCGCGCGGCTCATGGAGCGGGTCCATCAGGCGATCAGCAAAGGCGAAATGCCGCCGAAGAAAAAACCGCGCCCACCCCAGGCCGACAGCGAGGCGCTGCTCGCGTGGTTGGATGATGCCCTGGTCCGGCAGGTGCCGCCTCATCGCACCACCTTTCGCCGCCTGAGCCGTGCGGAATATGCCAGCACGATTCGCAAAACGCTCGGTGTGCAGTTCGTGCTGCCGCCTGGATTCCCCGAAGACACGCTATCGCACGGCTTCGACAATGTGGCCGAGGCGCTGGTGCTCTCGCCACCTTTGCTGGAAGCGTATGCGGAAAGCGCCGCGCTCATCGCGGATCAGTTTTTTCCACCGCCGAAGCCGCCCCTGCCACCGAGTCGTCTCGTGCCTGTCACTCCGCAGGACATGTCTGGCGGAGATGCATACGGACCAAAGAATTTGATCGTCGATGGCCGGATGCGGCTCGCTCTGGCTGGCTATCATGGCTCAACCACGGCAGCCAATTTTGAAGCAAAGGGCTCTGGCATTTACCGCGTTAAGGTCAACGTATCCGCCTTCAAGCCCGAGGCGGGTCAGGCAATGACGCTCGACATTGTCTCTGGCACCTACCCGAACCTGCGCAAGCTCATGAGTTGTCCGATCACCTCGGAAAAGGCTCAGGAGTTCACGATCGAAGCGCCGATTTACGACGGACGCAGTGTCACCCTGATGTTTGCGGATTCCCCGAACAAGGGCATCAATGCGAACTTCCCCACCCCGAAGTTGCCCGACGAACTGCGCACCAGACTCGCGCGGCATCCACGCCTGTGCGCGGCCTTGCTCACCCTGCACGACGAAGTCGCCGCTGCCGATGGCAAGAAGGAGCTGACGCTGCGTTTTCCTCCCGGCGTCTCGTTCGAGACGAAAAAGGTCATCGTCATCAAGGGGATGGAGGAAGCCATGGCCCGCAGCGATCTCGACACCAGCAAGGCCACCAAGGAGAACATCGAACGACTCGTGGAAGCGATCATGGCGTCGGACGGGAACGGGAATTTCAAGCTGCACTGGTATGTGGAGTCGTGGATTCGCCAGTGCTACAGCGAAGGCCCGGGCATCGACATTCACGCACTGGAAATCGAAGGTCCCTTCGCGCCAGCCGAGGATGATCGCGACCAGCTCGCCCGTCGGCTGCAACTGAAACTCTTCGGCAAGCGCCCGGCGAACATGGAAGACTCCGCGTGGTTGGAAGCCTGCGTCACGCGGATGCTGCGCACCGCCTACCGACGTGACGCCGCGCTCGAGGAAACGCGGCGTGTGCTTGCCCAATTAGCCGCCACACGCGCGAGCGGCGGCTCTCTCGACGACGCGTTCCATCTGGCACTGCGGACCGTCCTGATCTCGCCGCATTTCCTCTATCGCGAGACCGCCGACCGTAGCTTCGACAGCTACGAACTCGCCTCGCGACTGTCCTACATGCTCACCCAGGGACCTCCGGACGAGCCGCTGCGAACCGCTGCTGCTGACGGCAGCCTCGCCCAGCCATACACACTTCGATCCCACGCCACGCGCCTGCTCGCGAGCGCGGATGCGGCGGTCTTCATCGACAGCTTCACCAGCCAGTGGCTCGGCACCCGCGTGCTGCCCACCATCATGCCCGATCCGTCGCTCTCCCGTTCCTTCTCCACGAGTCACTCCACAGGCATGGCGCAGGAAGCGAATCTCTTCGTGGCGGAGATGCTGCGCGATAACCGACCGCTCAACGACTTCATCAAGCCGGACTTCACCCATGTGAATCCGCCGCTCGGCAACCAGCTCTACAAACTCCCGGACATTCCCATACCGACCAGGCGGAACCTGAGCACGATGATGCGCGTGAGCCTGCCACGCGACGGGCGTCCCGGCGGCCTTCTCGGCATGGCCGGAGTGATGATGGCCACCGCGAATGGCGTGGACACCCAACCCGTCGTGCGTGGCAAATGGGTGCTGGAAAACATCCTCGGCGATGCTCCGCCACCCCCACCGGCCTCGGTGCCGGCCATCACGCCTGACACGCGCGGCGCAAAGACGATCCGCGACCTCATGAAGGCGCACACCAGCGAGGAGAAGTGCGCCGGGTGCCACAAGAAACTCGATCCCATCGGCTTCGTGCTGGAAAACTACGACGCCATCGGCCAATGGCGCGATGTTTACCCCATCCACACGGCTGGCCCCAAAGCCACCACCGTCATCAAGCCCGGCCCACCCGTGGACGCCACCGCGACGATGCCCGACGGCACCCCGCTCAAGGATGTGCTCGACCTGAAAAACTATGTCGTCGCGCACATCGACCAGTTTGCCGGCTGTCTCGCTGAGAAGCTCTTCCTCTACGGCACCGGTCGAGTCCCGGACTACGCCGAGCGCAAGTCACTCCATCTCGCCGCCAACCGGGTGCTGAAGGAAAAAGGCGGCTTCCGCGATCTGCTGCTCGCCGTGATCGAGAGCGAAGCCTTCAGGACACGGTGAACGAAACAAATTCCAAAGAACATTGCATGAAACACACACTCGCACTTCTGACCGCCCTGCTGCTCGCGCCGCTGGCCACGACCCAAGGGGCACCACTTGATGGCGCAATCTTCCTGGGAGCCGAGCAGGCGAATATGATCAAACCTGGGGCCGAAAGTGCTCCAGTGAAAGCTAAGCCCGCGCCAGTGCTCGATGGCGATGGGTTTCAGGTGAATCAAGTGGTGCAGTCCATCGCGCCGGAGGCGGGAGCTTTGTCTTGGGCGGTGGAGGTTCCCAAGGCCGGCCGCTATCTCGCGACACTGGAGTTCAGTCACACGAGACATGGCAATGCCTTCGAGTTGCGGTGCGGGCCGCAGAAACTCGCGGGCTTCGTGCCGGACACGAGAGGCGGACTGGCTTTGTTTGAAATGGGAACATTGGACCTGGCCGCAGGTTTGCAAACGGTGACGCTGCTTAACACCACGACCGTGGAGAAGACATGGATGGCCGTCGGTTCCATCTATTTGCGCCCCATCGACCAGCAGGCAATGACGAAGCCGCAGATCCGCGCGGCCATTGCGAAGCTGAAGCCGCGCAAGCTGCCGACGGAACTTCTCATGCCAGTCGTGTTCAGCGATCACATGGTGCTGCAACGGGACATGCCAGTGCCGGTGTGGGGTCGCACGGTGTCCGGTGCAGACATCTCCGTGAAGTTTGCCGGACAAACAAAGCAGGTCAGGACCGATGTCGAAGGCCGCTGGGCGGTGAAGCTCGACCCGCTGAAAGCGGGCGGTCCGTTTGAACTCGAAGTGGGTGATGGCACCAAGACCTTGCGTTTCACCGATGTGCTCGTCGGCGAGGTGTGGTTCGGCTCGGGCCAGTCGAACATGGAAGTGGCGGTGAAGTTCCTTCCGCAATTCACCAAATCCGGCGCCCCCTTCGAATGCGACGAGGACACGAAGCAATTGCTTGAGAATGGCGTGCATCCGCAGATCCGCATCTCGGCCGTCACCCGCGACCGCAACAAGACTCCGGCCTGGGTCGAGCTCTCTCGCGAGAACTGTCTCGATGTGCCCGCCTTGATGTCCTGCACCGCCGTCTTGCTGCGGCAGAAGCTCAACGTGCCCATCGGTATCGTCGTGCGGTGCGAGAGTTCATCATCCTCGGGCATCTGGCTCAGCCGCGACACCGTGGAGAGCGAAGCGGAGATCCAGCGCCAAATTCGCGAGTATGCGGAGAACCTGTATCCACAGCTCGTGGCTGATTATCCTGATAAAGTGAAGGCGTGGGAAGCGGCTGTGGTTCAGGCGCAAGCTCAAGGTAAAGGTCTGCCCGCAAAACCTTCGGCACCGGCGCTTCCTGGCGGATTTCCCGCGTCGTTCTTAAGCGAAGGACGCTTCGAGCACTATGGTGCGAATTACCCTTTGCGCATCGCCAACCTGGCTCCCTTCGCCGTGCGCGGCATCGTGTGGGACCAGGGCGAAAGCGGCACGGGCATCGCAGGCGCGGATCAAACCGCCGTGATGCCCGCTCTCGTGAGATCATGGCGAGCTGCGTGGGGAAAGAGCGCTTTGCCTTTCATCTATGTGAACAAGAAGAATTTCACCGCCGCGCATCGTGATGCGTTGGCAATGCTCCCGCACACAGCGCGCGCCGATCACGAGGGCTTGAGCACGATCAACCACCCGCCCGACAAAGCCGCGTATGCACGGCGCATCGTCGAGCAGATGGAACGACTCGTTTATCAGCCCGCGACGCGGTGAGACTCACATTATTTTACCTTGGACCGATAATGAACCAACGCACCCAACCAACGACACTGGCCTTCCTTGGCACGGCCATGCTTGCCGTCACGCTCCATGCCGAGCCGCCGATGGCTCCGCCTGCCAAACTGCCCACCACGCCGGCGGAAGTCGAATCTCTCATCAAGACCGCTGACGAAGCCAGGCTATGGCATGAGCAACTGATCCAGCGTCGCGGTCAGGCGGCGAATGACCGCAACAACGCTGTGAATGCGCTCCGTAACGGTGCCTTCAAAAAAGCGGGTGGCTGGGACGATCCGGCTTACAAAGCCCTGGTGGCGAAAGTGGCGGACCTCGATGCACAGATGCGAACCAAACGTGATGCTGCCGCCGTAGCGGACACCTCCATTTTCCCATGAAACCAACCATCCTCATTGCTGTTATCACGCTTGCGTCCTGCGCCGCACTGCGCGCCTCCGAACCGCCGAAGGGCGAGCCCACCAATGGCGCTGAAGCCGCCGCACAGGAGGCGGCGGCGAAGAAGTCGAAG
This sequence comes from Akkermansia muciniphila, assembly GCA_945882215.1. Lineage (GTDB taxonomy): Bacteria > Verrucomicrobiota > Verrucomicrobiia > Verrucomicrobiales > Verrucomicrobiaceae > Prosthecobacter. The sequence continues at coordinate 38,221 of CAMCWM010000023.1, forward strand.
CCAAACGCGGAAGGAGAGAAAGCACAGGATGTGAGCAGCTTGCTTCGCCAGCTAAATCAGGTGCAGGAGGATGGCCGGTGGAACGAGGCAGAAGAAATACTGGCGGAACTTCTTTCCCTTGAACCAAAATTGAAAGACGACTTACAGGCAACTTCCATCACTATCTTATTGAATCGGTCTCTCGAGCAAAAGAAATGGGATGCTGCCGAAAAGCATCTCGACGAGCTGATCCAGATTGAGCCGCAGGCACAAACCGCCCTGTTGGCGGTGCGTATTCAAATTCTAGTCGAGAAAGGTGAGATGAATAAAGCATGTTTGCTTGCACGAAATGCTCTCGAGAGTGACAAGGACCGCTGCAGTCTGAATGCCGTAGCCCATGCATTGATCGGTAATTCTGAACGTTTAAAAGAGGAGGTTGCCAAGTTAGCACATGAAATCGCCTTGGCAGCCAATGAGGGAGAATTGCTGTGTGACTGCCGTGCTGGACATCTTTCCGTTTTGGCTCGTATAGAGTTTCTGCAAGGCCGCCGCTCAGAAGCTGCTGAGACAGCCCGTAGGGCACTCCGCCTCACCGATGATCCTGAAATGAAGAGGCGCATTCAGGCTGATCTAGACAGCTACAGGTCCGGCAAGCTACCAACCTCAACCAAGTGATATAAATCATGCAAATATCGCTTCTCACCGCCCTGCTCCTTGCGCCACTCGCCGCGCTACATGCCACTGACAAACCTTCCGTCCCTCCATCATGGAGCGATGACTTCTCAGACGCCGCTTCCTTTGCCGTGAATTGGCGAGCTTATGGCTTTCTCGCCAGCGGCATTGATGCTGCGCATCCGCTCGGCAAAACTGTGAGTGGCAAGGAGGCGCGGCCTGAATGGTGGCAGATCGTGGACGGTGCGTTGCGTGGTCAGTGCTTCCCAGAGGAGAAACATCCGCCTGGACTGCGCCGAGCTATCAGAGGGATCGACATTCGGCTCCACTGTCGCTTCAAAATGGCTGCCGAAGGCCAGATCGGCATCAGCATCGGCGGGCCGAATCCCATCGTGGAAAGAGATTTCAATGTAGCCGGACTGCACATCCGTCCCGATGGCATCACCGCCTGGGACAACGATGTCTTGCAGCCGAAAGGCTCGCCTGAAGCCGCAGAACTCAAGGCCAAAGGCATCTGGAACCGCAAGTTCTTCTACGCGAAGACCGAGAAGCTCAATATCGCCTCCGACGTGTGGCACTCGCTCGTCGTTGAACTTCGAGGCAAAGAACTGCGGGTCACGCTGGATGGCAAACTGGCTCTCACCTACACCACGCTCTGTGGTGATGTGCCGAAGAACGACATCGGCCTCCAGCCTGGCGGGAAAAGCCAAAAACCTCTCGCCTCGTGGTTCGACGACATTCGTGTCGAGCCGCTACCGGTAAACAAATAGATGCTCTCATGAAAACCACTCACGCTCTCCTCACCTCTCTGCTCATTTCTTCATGGGCCGGACTCTTCGCTGCCGACGCTCAACTCAAAATCGGCGATGCCGCTCCCCAGCTCGCCTGTGGAACATGGGTCCAAGGCAGGCCCATCGGTGAATTCGAGAGGGGTAAAGCCTACCTCATCGATTTCTGGGCGACGTGGTGCAGCCCCTGTTTGGCTTCCATCCCTCACATCGAGCATTTACACCAGAGATACAAAGACCAGGGGCTGGTGGTGATCGGCCAGGATGTCTGGGAGGAGGACGTGGGCAAAGTAAAGCCGCTAGTCGAGAAGATGGGCGACAAAATGACTTTTCGTATCGCCTTGGACGACGACAAAGGAACGATGGCTAAGAACTGGCTGAAGGCAGCTGGGGAGGACGGTATTCCGACGGCTTTTCTTGTCGGCAAGGATGGCAAGATTGCCTGGATTGACCATTCCTCGGGGCTTTCCGAGACAGTGATCGAGCAGGTGCTGGCTGGAACGTTCGACGTAGCCAAAGAAGGACGCCTTCGGCCGATGCGTAAAAAGTTAAGCGAATCCTACTTTGCCACGGCGCAGAAGTTTTCGGCAGCCATCAAGGACAAGCGTTGGCTCGACGCTCATGCGGCCCTGGAGCAGATGAGGTCGATCGTGCCTGGCGAGGATGTGGAATGGATGGCTTCCATAGAGAAGGAGCGGTTCAGGTTTCTCGTCGCGCAGGGTAAAACAGAGGAATCCATCAAGCTGGGCGAGTCCATCCTCGCGGCTGAAAAGAGTGACACCGCCTCGGCTATGTCACTCGCCTGGATGATCGGCCAAGCTGAGAATCCTCCGGCTGAATTGCTGAGTTTTGCCGAGACCTCTGCTAAGCAGGCCAACGAAGCCACTCACGGGAGGGAGCCCCGGATCCTGGAGACCCTTGCCAGAGTCCTATTCCGCCAGGGAAAGCACCGAGAGGCCATCGAATCGCAGCAGCACGCCATCAACAGTGCCACCAGCCCTGATGAGCAGACACGGCTTGGAGATGACCTGGCTGACTATCAGAACGGGCATCTCCCAGGCTCACAGGATGCAAGGTGACACGGTGCAAGGCCCAATCGTTCGAGACGAGGGTCGTGAACAACAAGCGAAGCGCATCCTTGCTCATCTGCCTCACGCTCCTGCGCTCGCTCTCAGCAAGCTGCCAAGCATCGCATGCCCTGACACTCGCCGGAAACTCGCCTCACTCATCGCCCACAACTGGGCACGCCATGACATCAACGCCGCGTGGAATGCCGTTTCGCGCTCGCCGCTGAATGCCGCCGAGAAGCAACTCATGTTCAACGAACTCTGGGGATGACCAACGATGCCCACCGCGCCGGACAACCACGACGCCTACGACTACGCCGAGCGCATCCGCGAGCGGCTGCCGAGGCGGCATCAGGAACTCCGGGAGCGCTGTGGCCTGAGCATGTATGCGTTGTGGCTGAAATGCGGAGTCTCGCCCGATACGATCAGCCGGGTGGAGGGCGGCGAGACCATCCCCGGTGTGCATGTGCTGGCGCGGCTGGCGTGGGGGCTGGGCGTGACGTTGGAGAAGTTCTTTGGCGGGATTGAGGATCGGACCGGGCCGTCCTGAATGTCGGACTAACCGCCCTCGCGGGGTCCGTGCTCTAATCACGGCCATTCCACCCGACGCCCGCGATGAACCCGTTCTCCCGCCCAATTCGCCTGTTTTACCCTCCAGGGACCGCTTTCCGGCCCGGAAGGACGCTTTTCCCCCGGAAAACCGCCGCCCCATTTCGTCCGGGGTGCTCCATGAACGCCTCGGGGTGGCTACTCCGCCGCTCGGGGTGGCCCATCAGCGGCGCGGGGTGCTCCACGGCCCGCTCATGGACGCAGGTCCGCCAGCCGGGGTGCTCCATCCCCGGCGCGGGGTGGCCCACCCGCCGCTCGGGGCGGCTCCCCATTTCCCGGAGGGAACACCCCGGCGCACTCGTGGAAGACCCCGCCGCGAGCATGGCGCACCCCGGCAGTGCCAGTGAGCACCCCGCCACCGCGAGTGGAGACCCCGCTGCGGATGTAGGCGCGTTCGCCAGAACGCGAAGGCCCCGCCCTCGCACGTTGGCAAGTGCGCCTACGCCCGCCCGCCAACCAAGAACCAGGAACTCAGAACCAAGAACTCTACCCGCA
>CAMCWM010000024.1 GCA_945882215.1 Akkermansia muciniphila
GATCGTGAAGGCCGCCGCCAGGCCCAGATCTCCTTTGAAGGCACCATGAAATCTCAACGCGACAAGGACAGCAACGGCCGCGAACTCCGCACCGAGCGCCCGGTGACCCTCGGCGACGATTCCAAGGTCAACGGCCATGTCTTTTTCGACCTCGAACGCAAAACCATCTCCCTGGCGGTCTTTTCCGCCACCATCCAGCTCAAGGTGGAGGGCAAACCGATGCCCGTGCGCCAGCAGGTCACGACGCGTCTCATGTCCATGAAGCCGACTGGCGCTCAGTGAGCCTTCATCGCATCACGACGTCCGTCCGCATAGGCGCTGAAGACAGCTTTGATCTCATCCCGCACACGGCGGAAGACATTGAGGATTTCCTCCTCTGTTCCGGTGGCATGCGCGGGATCGTCGAAGGGCCAGTGGTGGCGGTTGAGCTGGCCGGGGAACATGGGGCAGGCCTGGTCCGCGTTGCCGCAGACGGTGATGACCGTTTCCACATCGCGGACGAGGAAGTCATTCATGTGTTTGCTCGTGTGAGCACTGATGTCGATGCCGATTTCCGCCATCGCCTTGATGCCGAGCGGATGAACGTAACCTGCGGGCTTTGATCCGGCGCTGGCGACTTCGAGGATGTCACCAGCTACCGAACGCAATATGCCTTCGGCGAGGTGGGAGCGGCAGGAATTGCCGGTGCAGAGAATAAGAACGAGGGGTTTCATGAGGATTGGGAGTTTGAATCGGCCGCAGACCCGCATTGGCCTCCGCAGCAGCCAGGATCACGCACTCCGAAGCACACAGGCACAGCGAGCAAGGCGCCAAGCGTGGGAGCAGCGAGATAGATCCAGAGATGCTCGAGATGACCAGAAATGAGTGCCGGGGCCAGCGAACGGGCGGGATTCATCGACGCGCCGCAGATCGGGCCGGCAAACATCGCTTCCATCGCGATCACACCCCCGACAGCGATGCCGGCGGTGATGCCTTTCTCCTTCGCGCCGCTCGAGACTCGGAGGATCGTGAGCATGAGGATCGCGGTGAGGATGACTTCGAGCACGAAGCTCTGCATCGCGCCTCCCGCAGGCAGCGTGGCACCAAGTTTCGCGTTCGTCGGAAACAGCAGCCGCAAAACAACGCTGGCGAGACATGCGCCGCCAATTTGAGCACCGATGAAGCCGGGAACGTCCTTCCATGCGAAACGCTTTGCCGCCGCAAAGGCCAGTGTGACAGCCGGATTGAGATGCGCGCCGCTGACATCGCCAAAGGTGTAGATCATTGCCATCACGACGAGTCCAAAGGTCAGCGCGATGCCCGCGTGGCCGATCACGCCGCCGCTGACCTCGTTGATAACGATGGCTCCCGTGCCCGCGAAGACGAGCGTGAAGGTGCCGAGGAGTTCGGAGAGGAGCTTGTTCATCTCAGCAGCATTTCGAGCCGGGCGTGCAGCAGGTCTGCGGCAGCGGTGCAGGTGCGCAGCACTCGCCGGGAAGGCAAATCCCACGCGCGAGGCAATCGGTGTGCTTCCAGCCGCAGCGGAAGACGAGCATGTCATCGATGATTTCAGCATCTTCGACCGGGAACTGCGCCACGACGCCATCTTCGTATTCGATTTCGACGGGAAGGTCGTGATGCGGCAGCACATCGCCCGCTTTGTCAAAAATCATGGCCAGCTTGCCCGCCACGAGCCGATGATCGACATCGTCATGCACCCAGGTTTGCAGCAGGCAGGTCTCCAGCGTGCGCCGCGTGCCGCCGCAGTCGATGAAGCGCTTCAAAACGTGCCCCACCTCGGTGATGTGAAAGTGCGCGGGGATCAAGCCGCCATCCGGCAGCAGGAAACGCACGGGCTTGTCAGCGTGGGAGCGGAGTTCGGTGAGGAAGTCAGTGATGGTCATGAGTAATCAACAGCAGGTGGTCTTTTTTCCGCCGCAGGCCAGCTTGTCCACGCAGCGGAGGAAGTCGCCAAGGCAGTCGCAGGCGAGCGAGTAGTAGATGTTCAGGCCGCGCTTTTCGCAGTTCAGCACGCCCGCCTCGCGCATCAGCGTGAGGTGCTTTGACACGGTGGACATGTCCGCGCCGACGAGGTCTTTGAGGTCGCACACGCACATCTCGCCCTTCATCAGCGTCTCCGCGATGAGCAGGCGCGACGGATGCCCGAGCGCCTTGATCACGGCAGCGCGGCGTTCGGAGGTTTTGGCGGAGGCTTTGGGCATCTATTTGGCTTTTTAACCAAATAATGGGCGATGGCAAATGCTTTATCATCTCGTTTCAAGCTCAGCATTCCCCACAAGCGGCCTTCTTTCTCGGTTCGCAGTCCACGATGCCGCCGCCGCGGCGATACCTGTTTCTTGATTCTGCTGTCTTTTTTGCCACACCCCTCGTTAAGCGCCCGCTCAGCGAGAGGGCGCATGAAGTGGAAGAAACAGTCCCTGCCTTTCGTTCGCAGCGGCTCCATGAAGCTACTCCGTGCCCTCATTCTCTTTTCGTCATTCATCCTTCCGCTTTCGTCCTTCTCGGCGCAGCCGAACCTCATCTGGATCATGGCGGACGACCTCGGTTACGCGGATCTGGGCTGTTACGGGCAGAAAGTGATCACCACGCCGAATCTGGACCGCATGGCGGCGGAGGGCATGCGCTTCACGCATTTCTACTCCGGGGCCACGGTGTGTGCGCCATCGCGTTCAGTGCTCATGACAGGCCTGCATCACGGCCATACTCGAGTTCGTGGCAATGCGGGCCAGACGAACCCGGCAGCGCAGGCATTGAAGCCAGGTGATGTGACTGTGGCGGGTGTTTTGCAGAAGGCGGGCTACAAAACGGCGCTCATCGGCAAGTGGGGCCTCGGCAATGTCGGCGAGGCGGAGAGCGGTCTGCCGCGCAAGCATGGCTTCGACTACTTTTACGGCTACCTGAGCCAGCACCACGCACACAACCACTTCCCGGACTATTTGTGGCGCAATGAGAGCAAGGAGCCGCTCTCGAACGTGATCGTGCCCGTCGGCGAAGATGGTGCGGGCTATGCCACGGAGGCGATTCATTACGCGGACGATCTCTTCACGGACGATGCGCTGAAATTCGTCAGCGAAAACAAAGCGCAGCCCTTCTTCCTCTACTGGAGCATGGTCATCCCGCATGCGAACAACGAGCGCGGCAAGATCCTCGGCGATGGCGCACATGTGCCCGACTACGGCCCCTACGCGGACAAAGACTGGCCGAAGCAGGACAAAGGTCAGGCCGCGATGATCACCCGCCTCGACAGCTATGTGGGCCGCATGATGGCACACCTCAAAACTCTCGGCCTCGCGGAGAACACACTCGTCATCTTCACCAGCGACAACGGCCCGCATAACGAGAGCAAGCACGACCTGGAGCGCTTTGACCCGAATGGCCCCTACACCGGTATCAAGCGCAGCCTCACGGACGGCGGCATCCGCGTGCCCTTCATCGTCTGGTGGCCTGGCAAGGTGAAGCCGGGCAGTGAGTCCGATCATGTCGGCTATTTCCCCGACTGGCTGCCCACCGCCACCGAACTCGCCGGAGCACCCGCGCCGGAGAAAACCGATGGCATCAGCCTGGTGCCCGTACTCACCGGAAAAGCCGATGCACAGACGAAGCATGAGTTTCTCTACTGGGAGTTTCACGAAGGTGGCTTCAAGCAGGCGGCGCTGTATCAAGGCCGCTGGAAAGGTATCCGCATGGGCCGCCCGGATGCTCCCGTGCAGCTCTTTGATCAGCAAAACGACGTGGCCGAGCTCACCGACGTCGCCGACAAGCATCCCGACATCTCCGCGAAGATCAGCGATTACCTCAAGACTGCGCGTGATCCCCTGCCCGAATGGGAACCGAAGTGGCAAGCCGCGAAGAAGGGGAAGAAGTAACTTTTGATTTTATGGACAGCAGAATGGGGACAGCAGAATCAATTTCTGATCACTGAACACCTGCCTCTGATTCTGCTGTCCCCATTCTGCTGTCTAATTCATTCACCCATCATGAAACACACCCTCCTGACGACTCTGATTTCGTCATTCTGCATTTCGCATTCGACATTCGCGGCCTCGCCGCGCCCGAACATCCTTTTCATCTTCTCTGACGATCACGCGCAGCATGCCATCTCCGCGTATGGATCAAAGGTGAACCAGACGCCGCATCTGGACCGGCTGGCGAAGAGCGGCGCGCGCTTCACGAACAGCTTCGTCACGAACTCCATCTGCACGCCCAGCCGCGCCACACTGCTCACCGGCCAGTATTCGCATCTCAATGGCGTGCCCGTGTTCAACAGCTTCGATGGCAGCCGTGATCATGTGGCGAAGCATCTGCAAAAGGGTGGCTATCACACCGGCATGATCGGCAAGTGGCATCTCGGCAGCGATCCGACTGGATTTGACCGCTGGATTGTGCTGCCGGGTCAGGGCGCGTATTGGAATCCTCAATTCCTGCTGCCCGGAAAGAAGAAGCTGAACATTGAGGGCCACTGCACGGACATCACCACCGATCTGGGCATTGAGTGGCTGAAGACACGGCCGCAGGACAAGCCCTTCTTTTTGATGCTGCATCAAAAGGCCCCGCATCGCGCCTGGGAACCGGCCACGCGGCACATCGAGATGTTCAAGGACAAGGTCATCCCCGAGCCGGAGACGCTGTGGGACGACTACGCCACACGCCCGACCGCTTTGCCGATCAATGAGCAGACCGTGGCGCGTGATCTCACGCGTCGTGATTTGAAACTCACGCCGCCCGCTGATCTCAAAGGCCCCGCTTTGCAAAAGTGGATGAATGAGAAGCCGATGGAGTTGGAGGTCGATGGCAAGCTCCTCACCGGCAAAGAACTCGTGAAGTGGAAGTATCAGAAATACATGCGCGACTACCTCGCCTGCGTGCAGGGCGTGGATGATGGCGTGGGCAAGGTGCTCGACTATCTCGACACGGCTGGTTTGGCGGAAAACACCATCGTCATCTACTCCGCCGACAATGGCTGGTATCTCGGCGACCTCGGCCTTTACGACAAACGCTTCATGTATGAGGCCGGCCTGCATGTGCCGCTCATCGCCCGCGGTCCCGGCATCCAGAAAGGCAGCGTGCCGACGCAGTTCGTGGCAAACACGGATCTCGCGCCCACCTTCCTCGACCTCGCCGGTCTGCCGGTGCCGGAGTTCATGCAGGGCCGCTCCATCGCCCCGCTGCTGCGTGGTGAATCGCCGAAGGACTGGCGCAGCTCAATGTATTACCGCTACTACCACGACCCCGGTCATCACAACACCATGGCCCACCTCGGCGTGCGCACCGCCACGCACAAGCTCATCCATTACTGGAAGCAGGATGCGTATGAGCTATTCGACCTCACCGCCGACCCGAATGAGCAGCGCAATCTACTTCATTCGCCAGGCGATGCGCAAAACCCGGCCATCGCCGCCAAGTTCGCCGAACTGAAAAGCGAGCTCGCCCGCCTGAAGCAGCAGTACAAAGACACCGACAACCTCTACGCCGATCCCGCCACCTGGCCCGCTGGCAGCGCTGACGGCCCTTGGGATGCCTATCAGGCCACCGGCACCAAGTCGGTGGCCGAGGCGGTCCAGGCGGCTAAAGACCCGTGAATTCAGATAAAGACAGCAGAATGGGGACAGCAGAATATTTTTCTGATTTCTCATCGGCCTGTTCCACCTGATTCTTGATTCTGCTGTCCTTTTTCATCATGCCCATCCACCGCACCATCGAACTCCAAAGCGTCTCGGACAGCGAGTTTGCCGAGATTGATGCTGCCGTGATGCGTTGCGCCTATGCCTCGAGGAATCACTTCGGACGCTTGTTTGACGAACGGATTTACGAGAACGACATCGCTGCCCGACTGCGGGCCGAGGGCTTGGAAGTGTTCACTCAGGTGCCTGTAAAAGTCACTCACGGCAGCTTTGAAAAGACCTACTACCTCGATCTTGTGGTGAACCAGATGCTGTATGAGCTCAAAGCCGTCGCGGCGCTGATTTCGGAGCATTCCGCGCAGGCTTTGCACTATGCGATGCTGCAGGACATCCGGCTCGTGAAGCTGATCAACTTCGGGGAAGACGATGTGCGCGGCAAACTGCTGAAAAATGCCCTGCATGGCATGAGTCGGCATCAACCCACGCAAAGAAGCTCCGGCTGGCATCCTCTCAGCGCGAATTGCGAGCGGCTCATATCACACCTGAAGGAACTCATCCGGGACTGGGGCACACATCTCGACAGCAGGCTCTACAATGAGGCACTCGTGCATCATTTCGGAGGCGAGGCGCACTGCCTGCACCGAGCCGACATCATCTCTGGCGATTTGGTTCTCGGCACACATCCCGTGCAGTTTCACAGCCCCCGCCACGCTTTCGTCGTCACAGGTTTCCACCGGCCACAGGAGGGCTATCAACGGCATCTCCAGGCACTTCTGACTCACGCTCCGTCGCTTGATGGAATTCAGTGGATCAATCTCAACCGTTCCCGTCTCGAGATCACCACTGTGACTTCAGACCCGGAAAAGACAGCAGAATGATTTTCTGAAAGCTTATCTGCCCGTTTTACCTGTTTCTTGATTCTGCTGTCCCCATTCTGCTGTCTTCCATCTCTCCACCAACCATGAAACTCCTGCTCCTCATCCTCTTGTCCGTTTGCCCTCTGCTCTCCGCCGCAGCCCCGTCCTCCGAAGCTTTAGCGAAGGATGGAAAGCCCAACATCGTCTTCATCATCTCCGACGACCATGCATGGACGGATTACGGCTTCATGGGCCACAAGCAGATCGAGACGCCAAACCTCGACAAACTGGCCTCACGCAGCGCCCTCTTCACCCGTGGCTATGTACCCACCGCGCTATGCCGACCTGCGCTCGCCTCGTTCGCCAATGGCATGTACTCCCATCAGCATCGCGTCACCGGCAACGACCCTTCACCGTTGCCATCAAATGAGGCCACTCCGAAGGCCAAAGGCAAGGCGAAGGGGAAAGGCAAAGGACCAGAATCCCCCGCTTATGCAGCACTGCGTGAGAAGCTCATCGGTAATTTTTACCAGCATCCTGCGCTACCAAAACTCCTCGCCGATCAGGGCTATCTCAGCCATCAATCTGGCAAATGGTGGGAAGGCGAGCCGAAGCGTGCGGGCTTCACCCACGCCATGACTCGCGGCTTCCCGAATCCCGGCGGTCGTCATGGCGATGACGGCCTGAAAATCGGCCGCGAGGGCATGGAGCCGGTGTTTGAGTTCATCGACCACGCCACGGCGGAAAAGAAGCCCTTCTTCCTCTGGTATGCGCCCTTCATGCCGCACACGCCGCACACACCACCGGATCGTTTGTTCCAAAAGTACAAGGCCAAGGGCATTGAGTCCGATCATGTGGCCCGCTATTACGCCATGGTGGAGTGGTTTGACGAAACCTGCGGCCAGCTCATGGACCGCATCGAGCAAAAGGGCCTCACTCAAAACACCCTCTTCGTCTATGTCGCCGACAACGGCTGGATTCAGGACCCGAACAGTCAGGGCTATGCGCCTCGCTCCAAACAGTCCGCGAATGAAGGCGGCACACGCCAGCCCATCATGTTTTCCTGGCCCGGCGTCATCCAGCCCGGCAAGCGCGGCGAGCAGCTCTGCTCCAGCATCGACATCGTGCCCACCGCACTCGCCGCCGCCGGTGCGCAGGCACCGAAAAAGCTCCCTGGCCTGAACCTGCTGCCCGTGCTCAAATCTGGCGAGCCCACCGCCCGCAAGGAGTGCTTCGGCGAAACCTTCGCGCATGACGTGGCAAACATCGACAAGCCCGAGGACACGCTGCTCTACCGCTGGGTGGTCGATGGAAAGTGGAAGCTGCTGCTCACCTACGACGGCAAGCTCGACCGCTACGCCAGCAGCCATCCGCGCACGGAGAAACGCCCCCAGCTCTTCGACCTCCTCGCCGATCCGCATGAGGACAACAACCTTGCCGCCAAGAACCCGGAGATCGTCCAGCGCCTCGCCGACAAGCTGCAAGCCTGGTGGCCGGTGACAGAGCGCCAGGTGCTCACGAAATGGACCGACGAACCCGGCGTGTGGCGCTGACATCCGACACCTGCATTTCAGCTATGAAACTCTGCTCCCTCCTTTTCTCCACGTTGGTCCTGTCTGCCTGCCTATTGCAGGCCGCGCCGCCGAATGTCGTCATCATTTTCGCCGATGATCTCGGCTACGGTGACCTCGGCTGCTACGGCTCGCCGGTCATCCGCACGCCGAATCTCGACCGCATGGCCGCGGAGGGACTGCGCTTCACCGACTTTTACTCCGCGTCAGAAGTCTGCACGCCGAGCCGTGCCGCTTTGCTCACGGGCCGGCTCCCCATCCGCAGCGGCATGTGTGGAAACCGCCGGGTGCTCTTTCCAAACTCCGAAGGCGGCCTGCCTCCTGCGGAAATCACCATTGCCGAGGCATTGAAGGAAAAAGGCTACGCCACCATGCACATCGGCAAATGGCATCTCGGCATCCACGCTGGCTCGCGCCCGTTCGACCAAGGCTTCGAACACAGTTTTGGACTGCCCTACTCGAACGACATGGATGGCCGCCCGGATCTGCCGAAAGGCAGCACCGGCTCGCCGAATCCGCCGCACGATGGCTGGAACGTGCCCCTGCTGCGCGATGGCAAAGTCATCGAGCAGCCAGCGGATCAAACCACGCTGACGAAGCGCTACACCGAGGAGGCCGTGAAGTTCATCCGCGAGAAAAAGAGCGGCCCTTTCTTCCTCTACATGCCGCACACCTTCCCGCATGTGCCCATGTTTGCCTCACCCGACTTCAAAGGCAAAAGCCGCGCCGGGATCTACGGCGATGCCGTCGAAGAACTCGACTGGAGCGTCGGCCAGGTGATGCAAACACTGCGCCAGGAAGGCATCGCGGAAAACACGCTCGTCTTCTTCACCAGCGACAACGGCCCCTGGCTCATCATGGGTGATCAAGGCGGCAGCGCCGGACTGCTCAAGGACGGCAAAGGCAGCACCTGGGAAGGCGGCATGAGAGTCCCCGGCATCGCCTGGATGCCAGGGCGCATCAAGCCCGGCGTGACCACCCAGCTCGCCAGCACCATGGACCTGCTGCCCACCGCGCTCGCCCTCGCCAAAGCATCCACGCCAAAGGATGTCACGCTCGACGGCACCGACCTCGCGCCGCTGCTGTTTGAATCAAAGCCGCTGCCGCCACGCCCTTATTTCCACTACCGTGGCGACCAGCTCTTCGCCTGCCGCCTCGGTGAATGGAAAGCTCACTTCCAAAGCCAAACCGGCTATGGCCAGCCCAAAGCCGAAGAGCACGAGCCGCCGCTGCTCTTCCACCTCGGCCGCGATCCGTCCGAAAAGCGCAACGTCGCCGCGCAGCACGCCGACGTGCTCGCGCAGATCCAGGAGGCGGTGAAAAAGCATCAGGCCGCTGTGGTGCCTGGAGAGCCGCAGTTGAAATAACCTCGCCCCCTGACTCAGCCCGGAACTGCGCCGTAAAGTGCTCTTGATGACACCCAACCGCAAGATAGGCACACAGCCCCTGCTTTACTTGGCAATTCAGCCAAGTAGTATGACTCACTGGAAGTGGGGTATGCACCCCATGGCAACACAGTCGCGAGCCGAACACCTTTCCTCCTCCCATCATGAAAACCATCCAAGTCTATGATCCTCCCATGTGCTGCTCCACCGGCATCTGCGGGCCGAGTGTCGATCCCGACCTCGTCAATTTTGCCGCCATGCTCTCGCAGCTTGCCAATCAGGGCGTCAAGATTGAGCGCCAGAACCTCGGACAGAAGCCGATGGCCTTCGCTCAGAACGCGGTGGTGAAGACTTTTCTCGAAAAAGAAGGCACCACGGTGCTGCCGCTCATCTTCCTTGATGGCGAAGTCTATATGAAGGGTCGTTATCCGAATCATGACGAACGTCCGGCCTTCTTCCGCGCCGCTTTGGGCGTCCAAGAGGAGGCTGCGGCATGAAACTGCCGCTCTACCAACCCGATGCCGCCAGCTCGACACGCTTCCTCTTTTTCACCGGCAAGGGCGGCGTGGGGAAGACCTCGTTGTCTTGTGCGACGGCCTTGAAACTCGTCGAGTCGGGCAAACGCGTGCTGCTGGTGAGCACCGATCCGGCTTCGAACCTGGATGAAGTGCTGGAAACAAAACTCACGAACCAGCCCACGCCCATCGCGGGTGCGCCGGGTCTCGATGCGATGAACATCAACCCTGTCGAAGCCGCCGCCGCGTATCGCGAGCGTCTCATCGGTCCCATGCGCGGACTGCTGCCGGAGGCGGCACTGCGCAGCATGGAGGAGCAGCTTTCCGGCTCCTGCACGGTCGAGATCGCGGCGTTTGATGAGTTCTCGGGGCTGATCGGCAACCCAGACGCCGCGAAGGACTATGATCACGTCATCTTCGACACCGCGCCCACCGGCCACACGCTGCGCTTGATGAGTTTGGCGAAAGCATGGGATCAGTTCCTCGACAAGAACACCAGCGGCACGTCCTGTCTCGGACCGTTGGCCGGATTGGAGAAGCAGCGCGTCATTTATGAAGCCACCGTCAACACCTTGGCAGATGCCACAGCCACGACGCTCGTGCTCGTGAGCCGTCCTCAAGGTGCCGCGCTGCGCGAAGCCGAACGCACGTCCAAAGAACTGCGCGCCATCGGCGTGGGCAACCAATGCCTGGTCGTCAACGGCACCTTTGAAACGAACTGCCCGGAAGATGTGACCGCGCAGGCCATGCAGCAGCGTGGTTTGTCGGCTTTGACGGCGGCGAGTGAGTTCATCAGCTCGATGCCGAGCTTCATCGTGCCGCTGCGGCCCATCAACATCCTCGGCATCGGCGGCCTGCGTGTGCTGCTGAGCGGCGATGCGCAGGGAAAGTGCGTGAAGGCGGATGAGAGCGGCTGGACACCGCCGGAGATGCAAAGCCTCGCCGATCTCGTCACCGACATCGAGCAGCAAGGCCACGGCGCCATCATGACCATGGGCAAAGGCGGCGTGGGCAAGACCACCGTCGCCGCCGCCATCGCGGTCATGCTCGCGCGTCGCGGTCATTCCGTGCATCTCAGCACCACCGATCCCGCCGCGCATGTGGCGCAGACGCTGCATGGCAAGGTGGAGGGCCTCACGCTCAGCAAGATCGATCCCGCTGCGGAAACCGCCGCTTATCAAGGCGAAGTGATGCTGGCCCAAGGTGCGGCGATGGATGACGCAGGCCGCGCTTTGCTCGAAGAAGACCTGCGCTCGCCCTGCACCGAAGAGATCGCCGTGTTCCGCGCCTTTGCGCGTGAGGTTGGACAAGGCACGGGCCGCTTCGTCGTGCTCGATACCGCGCCCACCGGCCACACGCTGCTGCTTCTCGATGCCAGCGAGGCCTACCAGCGCGAACTCGAACGCCAGGCCCGCAGCACTCAGCCCGAGGAAGTGCTCAAACTCCTCGAACGTCTGCGCGATCCCGACTTCACCCGCATCCTGCTCGTCACTCTTCCCGAGGCCACGCCCGTGCATGAAGCTGCTGCGCTGCAGGAAGACCTGCGTCGTGCGCACATCGAGCCCTTTGCGTGGGTCATCAATCAAAGCCTGCTCAACAGCGGCTCCTGCGATCCGCTGCTGCAATGCCGTGAAGCGTCTGAGCATCGCTACCTGCGTGAGGTCGTGGAAAAGCAAGCCAAGCGAACCGCATGGCTGCCGTGGCAAGCCGAGGAACCCATCGGCCCGGATGCTCTGGCAAGACTGGCTTCGTCGAATCTTCAACCGGTGCTGGTGTGAAACAACCAGCGCCCGATCACGATCACGGCTTTGCCCCGCAGTTTCTACCGCACTGGATGCAGGAGCGCTGGGCTGCGTTGACGGTGGTTGTCGCCGGATCGGCGCTGATGATCGGGTTCTTCGGTGAGAAGTTCTTTGGCTTGCCCGCGTCGGTGGCACTTGGGTTCTATGTTTTGTCCTATCTGGCAGGCGGCTACGATGTGGCGCGTGCGGCTTTGCCCGCGCTGTTTCGTGGCAAGTTCGACATCGACCTGCTCATGATTGCGGCAGCGGCAGGCGCTGCCTTGCTGGGAGAATGGGCGGAGGGCGCGTTCCTGCTGTTTCTTTTCTCGCTCGGCCACGCGGGTGAGCATTACGCGATGGATCGCGCGCGCAACGCCGTCGGCGTGCTTGGCAAACTCATGCCCCGCACAGCCTTCACCAAGCGTGGCGACCGACTCGAAGAAGTGCCGGTGGAACAGCTCGCGGTCGATGAAGTCGTCGTCGTGAAACCCGGCGAGCGCGTGCCGGTGGATGGTATCATCACCGCTGGCGAAAGCAGCATCGATCAAAGCGCCATCACAGGCGAGAGCGTGCCGGTGGAGCGCAAGCCCGGCGACGAGGTGTTTGCGGGAACGATCAATCAAGACAACGCGCTCGACGTGCGCATGACCCGGCTGGCACGCGACAACACGCTCGCCCGCGTGATGCAGCTCGTAGCTGAGGCACAGGAGCAAAAGAGCCCGACCCAGAGATTCACCGAAGTCTTCGCGCGTCGCTTCGTCCCAGCGGTGCTCGTTGGCACGCTGCTCGTCATCGTGCTGTTGCCACTCGTGTTTGGCTGGACGTGGAGCGCGAGTTTTTATCGCGGCATGCTGCTGCTCGTGGCCGCTTCGCCGTGTGCGCTGGCCATTGGCACGCCTGCTGCCGTGCTTGCGGGGATCGCCCAGGCGGCACGTCGTGGGGTGCTGATCAAAGGCGGTATCCATTTGGAAAACCTCGGCCACCTGAATACCGTGGCGCTGGATAAAACCGGCACGCTCACCACCGGTCGTTTCGCCGTCACGCAAGTCATCGGCTTTGAAGACACGTCAGAGGACGAAGTACTGCGCATCGCTGCTACGGTCGAAGAACAATCCAGTCACCCGCTGGCTGCGGCCATCGTAAAGACGACGCGAGAGCGGAACATCACCTTCCCCTCGGCCACCGAGATCGAAAACCTCGCAGGCAAAGGCATCCAGGCGCGTGTCGAAGGCGCGGAGGTATTGGTCGGAGCCATGCGAGCCTTTGCGGGCGATCCTGCGACCGAAAAAGGCCAGCCGCTTGCAGACACGATTGCCAAGCTCGAAGCCGAAGGACAAACCACGGTGATCATCCGACGTGCGGGCAAGTTTATCGGCGTCATCGCCCTGGCTGACGAGCCACGCGCTTTGGTCAAAGAAGTGATGCAACGTCTGCGAGCGCAAGGCATAGAGCGCCTGGTGATGCTCACGGGCGACAACGCCTCCGTGGCCCATCGAGTCGCAGAACAGATCGGCATCACCGATGTTCGCGCGGAACTGCTGCCGGGAAACAAGCTGACGGTCGTCCATGAACTGGAGCAGGATCGCGGTGTCATCGCGATGATTGGCGATGGTGTGAACGACGCGCCCGCGCTGGCCGCCGCCACCGTCGGAGTGGCGATGGGCGCAGGCGGCACCGCAGTCGCCTTGGAAACCGCCGATGTCGTCCTGATGGGCGATGACCTCGGCAAGCTGCCCTTTGCCATCGGCCTGAGCCGAGCCAGCGCACGCATCATCCGCCAGAACCTTGTGATCGCGCTCGGCGTCATCGGCCTGCTCCTCATCGCCTCAGGGTTTGGCGTCATCCCGCTGAGCGTCGCGGTGGTCCTGCACGAAGGCAGCACCATCGTGGTCGTGTTGAATGCCCTGCGCCTCCTTGGTTGGCGGGAGCGCATCGGCAGTGCCTAACGGTCACCCATCGCGATGCGTCGGTGTGGGTTTGCCGGGGCGGAAGTGCTCTTCGTGATCGAGTGTGGCTTTAAGGCCGAAGAATTGCGATGCAGTGGCTTCGAGGCCTGCTTTCACGGCTTCCATGAGCGAGGCGGGATCGGCCTCGGCACGCAGATTGATGATGAGCTGGCCGCCGGTGCTCGGTTCGTCGAGTTCCATCCCGAGTTCGGCGACGTAGTCGCTGCGCACGAGGTTGATGCTCGCCAGCTCGCCCGCGATGCCGTCGTCAGGACTGAAGGTCATCTTGAAATGGGCGATCTCGACACCCGCGAGCTGCAAACGGCCCTGCACGTTGGTGGCGAGCTTTTTGAGGAAGTCGTTCGCCTCGAACTCATCATCCGATTTCAGCGTGACGGTGGCGTTCAGCCAGCCGAGCAGCGCCTCGCCATCGGCATAGACTTCGTAATCGACGGCCATCGGATTGCGCCGCGCCTGCTCATCGGTCATGAGGCTGGCGAAAAGCTCGTCGAGGCCGGTTTCCTGACGTGGCGAGGCCGTCACAACCTTCGCGAGCGGGAATTCTTTCGTCAAAACGGCTCGCAGCTCCTCGCGCTGTGCGTCGTCGATGAGATCGCTTTTGCTGATGACGATGATGTCGGCTTCTTCGAGCTGTTTCTTGAAGATGTAGGCCACCTTCGTCGAAAACGTGCCGCCTGCATCGAGACCAAACACACGCCGTGCACGGATCGGGTCCACCAGCACGCTCAGCGGCGCGATGGTGAACGAATCGCCATACATGCGGCGCAGCGGATACGTCACCGTCGCCACGAGGTCCGTGCAGCTCCCGACCGGCTCGGCGATGAAGACATCCGGCTTTGTGGTGTTCGTAAGCTTGCTGGCGGCATCGACGAGCGTGTTGAAGCGGCAGCAGAAGCAGCCGCCCGCGATTTCTTCCGTCGCGTAACCTTGGCCGCGCAGCAGCTTCGTGTCCACGAGGCCGCCGGCCTGATCATTCGTGATGAGGCCGACTTTGAGGCCCTGATCACTGAGATGTTTCGCAAGACGACCGACGGTGGTGGTTTTGCCGGCTCCGAGGAAGCCGCCGATCATGATGTAGCGTGCGCGTTGAGACATTCCGTTTTGGTATTTGCCAGATGTGGCAAATAAACAAGCGCCAATTGCCTTTCTTGCACAAAAATCCCCCGCGCTGTATTCCCTCCGCATGCCCGGACGCAAATCATTCGACTGCCTCAGCGCCATGCGCGCGCTGGGCGAGCCGACGCGCCTGCGCCTCGTGCGCCAGCTGATCGCCGGGGCGAAGCCCGTGACCGAGCTGTGCGACACGCTCCACGTCACGCCCTACAACGTCTCCAAGCACCTCCGTGTTCTCAAAGAGGCCGGTCTGCTCGAAGTCGAGAAACAAGGCCAGCAGCGCATCTACGCCCTCGCCGCCGCGTTTCGCGAAAAGCTGTCAAACAACGCGAAAACTCTCGACCTCGGCTGCTGCCAGTTTCATTTCGACAAGCTGCCGGAGTAGCGGTGGAGGCGCGTCAAGGCGGCTACGCCGTCAAGTTGAGTCAAGATGGTCAAGAGTCGTGCGTTAAGACATCCCGCCACCTTATTGATCTTTGCCCCCTTGACCCTCCCCATGATCCGCGCCGCCTTTTTTCTCTTCGCCCTTTGCCCTTCGCTCTTCGCGGCATCGAAACCCAACGTCCTGCTCATCTGCGTCGATGACTTGAAGCCGTTGCTCGGCTGCTATGGCGACAAAATCGTCAAATCACCGAACATTGACCGGCTCGCGGCGCGCGGCGTGTTGTTTGAGAAGGCGTTTTGCAACCAGGCGGTGTGCTCGCCGTCGCGAAATGCGCTCACGACCGGTTTGCGGCCGCAGACGCTGGGGATTTACGATCTGCCGACCAATTTCCGCAAAAGCGTGCCGGATGCAGTGACACTGCCACAGTACTTCAAGGCGAACGGCTACCGCGCCGAGGGCCTCGGCAAAATCTTCCACGTCGGCCATGGCAACGTGAACGACGAGGCCTCGTGGAGCGTGCCGCATTACAGCCCGAGGACGATCAGCTACGCGCTAAAGGAGAACAACCCGCCGGAATCGACACGTGAGCAGGCGTTGTTTGAAAACAAGAAGGAGGCCTGGAAACTGCCGCGTGGTGCTCCGACGGAAAACGCCGATGTGCCGGACAATCGCTACGGCGACGGCATGATCGCCGACGAGGCCATCAAGCGCCTCGAAGGGGCCAAAGCGAAGCCAGACGAGCCGTTTTTCCTCGCCGTCGGTTTTTTGAAGCCGCATCTGCCTTTTGTGGCACCGAAGAAGTATTGGGACCTCTACGATCCCGCGTCCTTCAAGCTGCCGGAACTGCAAAAAGCCCCCGAAGGAGCGCCGGACTTCGCTCCGAGCACTTGGGGCGAGCTGCGCCAATACAAAGACATGCCCGAAAAGGGCCCTGTGACGAAGGAACAGGCGCTTCACCTCATCCATGGCTACCACGCGGCCACGAGCTACATGGACGCGCAGCTCGGCAAGGTGCTCGATGCTCTCGAAGCTAATGGCTTCGCTGAAAACACCATCATCGTGCTGTGGGGCGACCACGGCTGGCATCTCGGCGACCACGGCATGTGGTGCAAACACACGAACTACGAGCAGGCGGCACGCATCCCGTTGATTGTCGCGGCACCGGACATCGCAGGCGGCCAACGCACGCAGGCGCTCGTGGAGACGGTGGACATTTATCCCACACTTGCTGAACTCGCCTCCCTGCCTGCTCCCGCGAAACTCGACGGTCGCAGTTTCGTCTCTGTTTTGAAGAATCCGGCCACCAACACGCGTGATCATGCCATCCACGTCTATCCACGCAGCGCCGGTTTGATCGGCCGTGCCATCCGCACACAGCGGCATCGTCTCGTCGAGTGGAAAAAGCCCGGCGAGGCTCCTGAAACGGCGATCCTCGAACTCTACGACTACGAGGCCGATCCAGTCGAAACGAAGAACCTCGCCGCCGAGCAGCCCGAAGTCGTCGCCGAGCTGCGCAAGCTGCTCGCCACGCATCCCGAGGCCAGGCCGCAGATCAGCAACAAGCCCGAGCCGAAGAAAGCCGATACCAAGAAGAGCTCGAAACAGGATCGTGGAACCGCCTTTGACAAACGAGACACGAACAAGGACGGCCAGCTCACCCAGGAGGAATTTCTCGTCAATCAACCCGACCCCAACGAGGCCCCCAAACGTTTTCCAATTTTCGACAAAGACGGCAACGGCACCCTGAGCCGCGAGGAATACATCAAGGGCGGGAAGAAGTGACCTCCTTGACTACGCCGCCTCCATTCCACCCGCCCGATACACGGACGGCGAGACGCCCACCTGCCGCCGAAACCACGCCGTGAAGTGCGAAGCGTGCCGGAAGCCCAGCTCGAAGGCGATTTCCTTCAGCGTGCCGCTTCCCGCGAGCACACGCTCCCGCGCCACGTCGAGCCGACGCTTCTCCAAGTAGCGGCGCAGACTCGTACCGAGCTGCTGTTGCAGCAGTTGATCGGCACGACGAAGGCCCAAACCGAAGCCCGGCGGCAAACTCGGTGTCGTTTGATCGAGCGGACGCGTGTCCAGCCAGGCGATGAGCTGCTCCACGCGGCCTCGACGCCCTTTCGCGGCCACACGCGATTCCGGCTCGATGCCGTTTTGATGCAGCGCCGCGCTCCAAACTGCGAACCAATCCAAAAACGCCGCCTCATGCGCCGACCACGTCGCCAGCGCCTGCGTGGCGGGCTTCACCGCCTCGCGAAACGACACCGCCTTGCGCCCGCGATGCACGCGGCGGAAGAGTTCGAGCGTCGCCGCACGCAGTGGAGCCGATTTCGCGGTAAAATTCAGCCCACGCCGAAACACCGACCGCTCATCCGGCCACTGGCAGCGAAAACCGACCGAGAGCAGCCGCGTTCCCGACGCAAACCAATGCTGCCGCGGCCCTGGAGCCGAGAAAAATGCCTCGCCGCGCTTCACGACAAACTCTTTCCCACCCGCACGAATCCGTCCGCTGCCCTGCTCGACAAAAAACACACCCGCCGGCACCGGAATCTCCGCCGACCAAACCCCGCACACCGGCACCGCCCCGCGATACGCCCACAGCCACTCCCAGCGCAGGCTGCGCCAGGCATCGGCAGTGAATTCAGGTGGTCGGGGCATGTGTAAGTGATTTCCGTTTAGCATAACACACGGCGGTTGTCTGCCCTGCCGACTCTGCTTTGCTGCCCGGATGAAGCCCAACCTTCTGCTTTCCGTGTTTTCCGCGTGTTCCGTAGGCCTGCTCAGTGCGCAGGAGCCGCGCAGCATCAGCGGCATCTACCCTTCGCTCGCCATGTTCAACGACGAGGGAGAGTGCGGCACGGGCGCGGTGGTGCCGTGGGCGGACCGGCTGTGGGTCATCACGTATGGGCCGCATCTGCCCTTTGGATCGAGCGACAGGCTCTACGAGATCACGCCGGAGCTGACGCAAATCGTGCGACCAGAAAGCGTCGGCGGCACACCGGCGAACCGCATGATTCATCCCGAGTCGCAGCAGCTTTTCATCGGGCCATACATCATCGACGCCGAACGCAAAGTGCGAGTCATCCCGCCCTACATCATGCCGGGCCGTCTCACCGGCAATGCGCGGCACCTCACCGATCCCGCGGGCAAGATCTACTACGCCACGATGGAGGAAGGGCTTTACGAGGTGGATGTGAAGTCACTGGCCGTGAAAAACCTCATCCGTGACGGCAACGGCGTCAAAAAGGGCTTCAAAGTCGAAACGCAGCTTTCGAATCTGAACTCAGAGTTGCCCGGCTATCACGGCAAAGGTCTGTATTCGAGCCAAGGCCGACTCATTTACGCCAACAACGGCGACCGCGACAAACGCGTGCTCACCGATCCCACCACGCCCAGCGGTGCCCTCGGCGAATGGACCGGCAGCGGCGACTGGCAGCTCGTGCGGCGGAACCAATTCACTGAAGTCACCGGCCCCGGAGGCATCAGCGGTAGCGATGCGAACGCCCCGTTGTGGAGCATCGGCTGGGATGCGAAGTCGCTCATCCTCATGCTGCTCGATGGTGGCAAATGGCAATCGTTTCGCCTGCCAAAGGTCAGCCACAGCTACGACGGCGCCCACGGCTGGAACACCGAGTGGCCGCGCATCCGCAACATCGGCGAAGAAAACCTGCTCATGACGATGCACGGTGCCTTCTGGAGCTTCCCAAAGACCTTCTCCGCTACGAACACGAACGGCATCCGCGCCCGCAGCGCTTACATGAAAGTCATCGGCGACTTCACCCGCTGGAACGACCGCCTTGTCTTCGGCTGCGATGATTCGGCGAAGTCCGAGTTTCTCAACAAGCGCAAAGTCAAAGGCGGTATCGACAGCGTGGGCCAGTCACAGAGCAACCTGTGGTTCACCAGCCCCGACACGCCAGACAAGCTCGGCCCCGCACACGCCAGCGGCGCGGTGTGGCTGCATGAGAGTGTGACGAAGGGGCAGAAGGGGGAGCCTTTTCTGATCGCAGGCTGGAAGCATCGTAGCCTGTGGGTCATCAACCATGTGACAGGCGAGTCGGCTCGCACAGATCTGACGAGCGACGATGACTGGCTGCGCACCGAGGCTGGAGCCGACTCCAAAGACTTCAGCGTGCTCATCACGCTCACCAACGGCGATTCACGAGGAACCGAGCCCGACGCGATTTTTGACGGCATCGCCCGCATTGGCGATGAAAACGCTCAAACCGGCCTTTTCCGGCCACGCGGCGAAAACAAGCGCACGCTGAGTTTCGCGACGAAAGACGGCTACTTCGAGCTGGGAGCCGATTTGGCCCTCAAACGCGTCGAAGACGCCAAAGCGAAGGCTTTTGTCGAAAAGGCTGTCGCCCTGCCGAAGAACGTCATCACGCTCGACGAGGCCAGCGTGCTCGTCGTCGATGATCGCGGCCGTCGCTGGCGCTTGCCGCGTGCATCAAAGGCCTACGATGCCGCCACAAAGGCCGGCGAGCTGCGCATCTGCCGCGAGGTCGCCACCGAGCGCGACATGCTCAGCGCCTGCGGCACCTTCTTCGAGCTGCCCGCCGAAAACGCCGATGGTTTCGCGAAGATCCGGCCCATCTGCTCGCACGATCTGCGCGTGACCGACTTCGGCGGCTATCGCGGCCTGTTTTTGATGAGCGGCATCAAAACCGATGCCAAGGCCAGCGACCACATCCTCCGCAGCGACGACGGCAAGGCCGCCCTCTGGGCCGGAGCCATCGACGATCTCTGGAAGCTCGGCAAACCCCGCGGCGAAGGCGGACCGTGGAAGAACACGAAGGTCAAACCCGGCCAGAAGAGCGACCCGTATCTCATGTGGGCCTACGATCAGCGCACGCTCACCCTCAGCCACGACCAAAACGAGCCCGTGAGCTTCCACATCGAGCTCGACCTCACTGGCACTGGCCTTTGGGTGACCTACCAGCACCGCGAAGTCTCTCCCGGCGAAGCCACGAGCCTGACCTTCGAACCTGCGGTGCAGGCACGGTGGATGCGTGTGACGACAAGCACGGCATGCACGGCGACGGCGCAGTTGAAGTATGAGTGATTATTTCTTCCGCCGGAACGGATAAAGAAACTGCTGCCAGTAGCCTTTGGGCACGGGATGACCGCCAATGCCGTAGCCGGAGGGCCAGCGGTTGTTTTCGGGCATGTGGTGGGTGCCGAAGATCTTGTCGAAGAGCGGGAAGTGAATGGCGAAGTTGACGTCGATCGCCTCTTTTTCGATGCCGTGATGCCAGTGGTGGAAGCGCGGCGTGACGAAGAACTTTTCCATGAAGCCGAGCCGCCAGCCGAGGTTTGAGTGCGCAAAGGTGGCAAAGAGATAAACGACGAGGACGTAGGCGTTCACTGCGGTCTGGCTGAAGCCGAGAAGGATCATCGGGAAGACCGTGGTGCCACGCAGGACGAGGATTTCGAGGAAGTGCATCCGCGCCCCAGCCATCCAATCCATGTGCTGGGCCGAGTGATGCACCGCATGGAAGCGCCACAGCGCCGGGATGCGATGAAACAGGCGATGCACCCAATACTGCACCAGATCCGTGAGAAACATGATGGAGACGAGCTGCACGAGGAAAGGCAGCGCGGCGACCCAGGCGCGAAATTCCGTCCATGACGTGAGTTTGAAGAGCATCTGCGCGGGCATGAAGCTCAGCCAGGTGAGCACCTGCACCAGCATGCTGCTGATGAGGTAGTAAAACAGGTCCTCGCGCCACTCGTAACGAAAGATGCCCTGGTCGGCCCGATTCGGGAACAGCGTTTCGAGCGGGATGAAGAGGAAGCCGGTAAAGAGCAGGCGCAGCACGAAGAAATCGAGGCCGAAATAGACCGGCGTGAGATCAGGGGCCACGGCGGAGGCAGACGTGCCGCCGAAGGTCACGGCCAGCAGCGTGGCGATCATTCCCGTCATGCCCAGTGCCTTGCTGGGGCGCAGAATGAGGTTCAGCAGCGAAAAAACGAACGCCAGGACCATGAGCACAAACATGCCAGTGCGAAACGCGGGATGCCCGATCACTCCGGCGTTTTCCCGCATGGTGAAGACGCCGGGGAAGCGCATCATCACCACACTGCCCAGCGCGGCGAGCCCGAACATCATGCCGAGCACGCCGCTGATCCAGCCGCTGCCGAATTTCCGCAGAGCGGGCGGTGCCTCGAGTTCACGACGAATCTTCAGACGGGTCTCGTGGAGCGGGTTCATGGCTCGATTCTAGAATTGCTTGGTTTGATTACAAGAACTCTGGAATCTGGCGCCCGCTGTTTCGAGGGGGCTGCCCCGCGTGGTGAAAATTTTTCATCGCATAGCCCATCAAAGGTGTCACAGTCAAAACTATGCCAGCCGCCTTTGGACAAAAGCTCATGGAAGCACGCGAATTGCGTGGCTTGTCGATTGAGGATGCATCGTTTGAAACGCGCATTCCGGTGCAGCGCCTGCGTCTGCTGGAGTCCGGCAACCTGGCAGCCTTCGGCAGCATGACGTACGCGCGTTCTTTCATCCGGCGGTACAGTGATTTTCTCGATGTGGATGCTTCGGACATACTGCAGGAGCTGCCCGAGGGCGTGCTGGGCGGCGAGCGTGATTATCGTTACCTGACACAGTCCCAAGGCCCCTGGCTGCGTGAAAGCGCGGCCAGTGTCGAGCGCATCACCGCGCCTGCTTCCAGTCGTGTGCGATCCATCAAATCGCCGCTTCCTGCTGCCATCGCGGTCTTTGTGCTGATCCTGGCCGGCACCGCCATGTGGGGCAAGCATGTGATGGACATGCGCCAGATGGTGGAACCTGCCGCGCTGAAGGCTCTGCCTGTGGAGGACGACGATGCCAAGTCCACACCCGCGACGGTCTCACCCGCCACAGTCGATACGACGCCTGTGAAAACCAAGCATGTGGATTTCCCAGTCTCGGTCCGCAAGGCAACCCCGGTGGATTGATGCCCATGCCCGCGCCTGACTCCATTCCTGCAAAATCACCGTGGTGGCTGGAATCGCTGCTTTGGTCTCTTGGCATCACCGTGGCAGTCGGCATCGCCGCGTATGTAAATGAGACTGTGCGTGAGGTCTTGATGCAGGGCCTGGCCTATCTCTTTGCCTTCATGACCACGCCGTTCATCCTCGAGGCCACGGCGGCTTTTGTGGGTTTGTGCGTCGTCATCGCCATCAACAACCGCCGCCTCGAGCGCGAAGGTGATGGCTGGGTGGAGATGGAAGTCAAGCAGCCCACGGAGGAGAAAGATCCGCCCGCCGCTGGACAGGAATCTGCGGCCAAAGCCTCCGAGGTCTGAATCTAACTGGCCGTAGGGGCGTCCATGTTTCATCTTTCGGTCCTTCCGAACGTGAACCTCAAGCCTGCATGAATCCCGCGCCGCCGTCTTCCACCCCTCCGCCCGTCATCCACGGGTCGCGTGTGGTGACGGCTGGAAAATTCCTCCAACTGGCCGACGGCACGCCGCATTTCATGCGAGGGGTCAGCTACGGCCCCTTCAGGCCAAACTCGCGCGGCGAACCCTTCCCTGAAGATGAACGTCTGGCTGCCGACCTGCGCCACATCGCATCGCTCGGGTTCAACACGGTGCGTTTGTACGAACTCCCCACGCCCGGTGTGCTGCGCGAGGTCGAAGCGCTCGGCCTGCGCCTCATCGCTGGCATCCCGTGGACCGAACATGTCGATTTCCTCGCCGAGCGCGCGCTCTGCCGCGAGATCAAAGCACGAATCACCGAAGCCACCGCACGACTGCGGGATCACGCCTGCATCATGGCCTTCCTCGTGGGCAATGAGATCGAGAAGACCCTCGTGCGCTGGATGAAACCACGACGCGTGCGTGCTTTCATCGAGGATCTGATCGAGATCGCCCGCGACAACGCCCCGCAGACACTTGTCAGCTACGCCACGTATCCATCCACCGAGTATCTCGTGCCGCGAAACGCCGACTTTCTCGCGGTGAACGTCTATCTCGAGTCATCGGCCACCTTCAGCGCCTGCCTCGCGCGTTTGCAGAATCTCGCGGGCAACAAACCGCTGCTCATCACCGAATTCGGTCTCGATGTCGCCGCTCATGGTCCGGAGCAGCAGGTGGAGGTCATGCGATGGCAGCACGACGCCCTGCTGCGAGGCGGGTGTGCGGGCGGCGTTTGGTTTGCCTACACCGACGAGTGGCACCGCGGCGGACGCGATGTCACTGGCTGGCAGTTTGGCATCGTGGACCCGGAGAGAAAGGAGCGTCCCGCATGCGCCTTGCAGCGTGAGTTAAAACCTCAATTTCTCCCGCCCGCCGCACCACCACGCATCTCCGTCGTCGTCTGCACGCGCAATGGAGACCACACGTTGCCCGCCTGCCTCAAGTCGCTGACGGTGCAGAACTATCCAGATTACGAGGTTATTGTGATCGATGATGGCTCGCGAGACGCCACCGCGGAGATAACCCAAAGCTTTGAACAGGTGCGGTACCAGTTTCAAGAACACGCCGGGCTCAGTGTCGCCCGCAACCTGGGCGCACAGATCGCCACCGGTTCCATCATCGCCTACACGGACGATGATTGCATCGCGCACCCGGACTGGCTGCTGCATCTCAGCCACGCCTTCACCGATCCTGCCATCACCGCCGCCGGTGGTCCGAACATCCCGCCGCCCCCGCGCAATCACATCGAACGTGTCGTCGCCGCCGCTCCAGGCGCACCCGCGCATGTGCTGCTGAATGACACCGAGGCAGAGCACCTGCCCGGCTGCAATCTCGCCATACGCAAGGAGGCCCTCGGCCACATCAACGGCTTTCGCACCGAATTCATGACCGCAGGCGATGACGTGGATGTCTGCTGGCGCTTGCGCGAAGCAGGCGGGCGGCTGTTGTTTGTACCCGGTGCCATGGTCTGGCATCATCGGCGCTTCACCATCGGGGCGTATTTGAAGCAGCAGCGCGGCTATGGCATGGCGGAGTCGCTGCTGATGAAGACGCATCCGGAGCGCTTCGGATTTCTCGGTGGAGCCCGCTGGCGTGGCGGCATTTACGGCGATCAGCTCCCCGCCGATCATCCCGTCGAGGGAAGCATCTTCCACGGCCCCTTTGGACTTGGTGCCTTTCAGGTGATCTATGCCTCATCAAGCTTCCGCTGGTGGGAATGGTTCACGGGTCTGCTGTGGATCGCGCTTCTGCTGCTCGCGCTGGCCTGCCAGCAGCCTTGGATCTCACTGGGCATGCTGCTCTTTGCCATGTGGTCTGCGTGGTGTGTGAGTTCGCGCAATGCGGCCTCAGCGGACATTCACAGTCTGCCGGATCGTCTGCTGCTGTGGTGGCTGGGTGTTTTGCAGCCTGTCGTGCGTGAATGGGCGCGGCTGCATGGCATGCTCAAGCTCGGCGCGCGTCCGAGCCGGCACCACACGCTGCCGGAGATCATGCCGCCTGTCAGGCCGCATAAAACGGCCATCACTCTCGGCACGCTGCGATTCTGGAGCGAAAGCGGCGTCACCCGCGATGCCTGGCTGCATGAGATGCGCAAAGTGTTCAAATCAGCGCACATCATCTACCGCGAGGACGACGGCTGGCGCTGGTTCGACCTCGAAGCCTGGCCGTGGGCGGAACTTTCCCGCGCCTTTTTGAGCGTCACTGAGTTCCATGCTGACGGACGCTGCCTCACGCGTGTGAGACTGATCCTGCGCGTCCGGCGCAGCCAGTGGTTGAACCTTCTGCTGTGGTTCGCTGTCGCCGCGATTTTGCTGGTCGCAGGTTTGCATACGCTGATGATGCTCGGAGCGGTGGCACTGATGGCCCTCGCGCTTCTCGTTCCACTCGGTGTGTGGATCATCCGCCGTGAGATGAGCCGGCTGGCACGCACCGCCGCAAAAGCCGCCGGGCTGATCGAGATGCCTTAACGCCGCAGCATCCTCGCCGCTCCCAGCCAGAGCACCATGGGCACGGCGACGCTCAATGCGATGGCCTGACCAGGGGCGCTCTGCCCGAGATGCCCGATCGCTGCAAACGCGAAACCCAGAGGCACGGACCCACAGGCCAAAGCCGGTAAAAACACGCGCCACTTCATGCGTGAGAGACCCGCGAGACACGCCACCGCCTCCGGCAGCACCGGTATCCAGCGTGACATCGCCACCAGCCAGCCACCACGCTGCTCGAAAATCTCCTCGCCGCGCCGCAAACCTTCCTCACCCGCGATCCAGCCTGCCGCACCACGCCCCAGCCAGCGACACGCAGCATACGCGATGATTCCCGCCAGCATCGAGCCCGCCGCGCAGATCAACCCGCCCAACCACCAGCCATACTTCCAGCCGAGCGCTGACATCACCACCGTCGAAGGCACCGGCAGCACAATGTCGGCCACGAGCAGCGCGATGCCCGCTGCCCACGCCCAACCACCGTAGCCCTCCATCCACTTCCGCGCTCCTTCCAGACTGAGCGTCTCGTCAAACAGCGCCCCCCAAATCACAAAAGGCACGATGATTCCCGTGAGAACGACAAGAATCAGAAGGATGAGCGCACGGTTGCCACGAGTCATGACTTCAACACAGCAGGCAATGCGTCTCAGGGCAAGAGCGGCTCCGCTTTCTCCACCAGGCCCGCTTCGCGTTGTCCGCTGCCAGGATGGTTCACATCGCCGAGATCAGCGCGGGCTTTTTCGGCAAGCGCCGTGAGACGCTGAACGATGTCCGGATGTTGTGCGGAGACCTCGTGCTCCTCACTCACATCATGCCGTACATCGTAAAGGGCGAGCTTCGATGGCTCACGCTTGCGCTGGAGATTCGAGAATTTGCCGTCCAATGGCAGATAAAGCTTCCAATCGCCCGCCCGCACGGCCTGGAGCTGCTCCATGCGGTAAAAGAAGAAGCCGTCATCATCCCACGGCGACTTGGTGCTCGCCGCATCGAACAGAATCGGGCGGATGTCATGGCCATCGATCTTGTGTGGCGGCAGTCCCGCCTCTGCGAGCGCGGCAAAAGTCGGCAGCATGTCCATCGTGGAGCACAACGCGTCGTTCACGGCCCCGGCTGCGATTTTTCCCGGCCAGCGCATCACGCAGGGCATGCGCATCGCGCCTTCGGACGTGTCGTAGCCGGAACCGCGATACGGTGCGTTGCTGCCCTGCGGAGGATTGCGTTTCACCGCACCGTTGTCGGACGTCCAGACGATCAGCGTGTTGTCCTCAAGCTTCAGGCGTTTCAGCGCGGCCATGATCTCACCGGTGCTCCAGTCCAGTTCCTCCACCGAGTCGCCGTAATCGCCATTCGCGCTCTTGCCGCGAAACTTCTCACTCGAAAACGGATGCGGCGTCGATCCCGGCATCGTGTGCGGCAAATAAAGGAAGAACGGCTCCGCCGTGTGCTTCTCGATGAATCGAACCGCTTCCTCGGTGCAGCGCTGCACCAAATGATCGCGGTCCGCCGGTGCTTCGACGACCTTCGCTCCCCGCATCAACGGCAGCTCCGGCCATACCTCCGGTTTTTTCTCCTTCATCATGTCATCACTGTAGGGAATGCCAAAAAACTCGTCGAACCCCTGCTTCGTCGGCAAAAAGCCCGGCTGATCACCGAGATGCCATTTGCCGATGCACATCGTTGCATAACCAGCGCCCTTCAAAGCCTCTGCGATCGTCGTTTCGGATGGATTCAGCCCCTTGCGTGCCACCGGCTGCAATACGGCACCCCCCGTGTCGCTCACATGCATGCCCACCCGGCGCGGATAGCAGCCCGACATCAACGCCGCCCGGCTCGGCGTGCAGACACCGCTCGCCACATAAAAGCTCGTGAATTTCGTCCCCTCCGCCGCCAGCCGGTCCACGTTCGGTGTGCGATGCAGTTTGGAGCCGAAGCAGCCAAGATCGCCATTACCGAAGTTATCCACGAAGATAAAAATGATGTTCGGCTTCGCGGCAAAGGCGCTCGCGGACAGCAGCATCAGCGATGCAAGAATGAGTTTCATGCGCCATCAAACGCATCCTGCTGCAGTCAAATTACGGCTGCTCCGCCACCATCAGCCGCGTGAACTGGCCGTCGCTCGTGTTGTAGTAGATGCGCTTCCCATCCGCGCTGAAGACAGGATGCGGATCATTGCGCCGCCAGGAGCGTGCGCCGCGATTTTGCTCGAAGCTGTGCAGCAGCGTCCACTTCCCGCCATTCATGTCGGCCACCATGATGCCCCACTCGTTCGGTTTGCCGCCCACCGGCTCGGTCAGGCCGTCGGTTACCATGAGTTTGCCGTCGGGACTCACGGAGGGATGCGATCCACGCAGATTCGGCACGTCTTTGAGCTTCGTGTATTTACCGGTGTGAATGTCGAAGTTCACGTTCCCCATCTCAAAGATGTGCTGCGAGTCCGGTGTCCAGCCCGGATGCCCCCACTTGCCGTGCTGCCAGATGCACACGCCTTTCTCCAAGTCGTAACAAACAAGCCCCTGCCGGTGACTGGCATTTTTCGCCATGAAATCGTCCCCGCCGTTGCCTGCGGCGATTTTGAAGAACACACGCTTCAAGTCCGGGCTGATCACGGGGAAGAAAATCGAACACGGCTTGCCGCTAAACTCCTTGGCGAGCCATTCGCCGTATTTGGCTTCCACCTCGGCTATTTTGGCCCGTGTGGTCGTTTGGCCCGTCGTCGCATCCCACACTTCGAGATCACGAAACGGCCCTGGATTCCAATGACAGCCATACATCGGCAGCAAATCGCCCTCCGGCCTTCCAAAGCCAACCTGATGATCTTCAGCGACGACTTTCTTCTCCAGAGTCGCTACATCGACCACCACCACGCGCCATTTCTTCCCGATCACCTCATGAAACGCCACGCGCTTACCGCCGGAAAGCCACTGCTGACACGCCGCACGATGCGCATCCTCGGTATGCACATTCTCCGCCAGCACCGTCTCCTTGCCGGTGGCCCGCTCCAGGATGCGCACCTCGCCCACATAGCCAGCGGGGTGGGTCGAGGTGAAGAACAGCACATGTTTGCCATCTGGACTCTCGGGATTCGTCACATAATACGTGTGAATCGAATGCCTGCCCTCCACCGATGACACGGGCTTGATGCGCACATCCTTGGACCATGCCGCGACGGGATCATCGGCGAAACAACGAACTGCCAACAGGCATGCGAGAGTGAAAACAAGCTTCATGGCGGCATAAACGCCCTTTCGCCGCCAAACTATGCAAGCAACTCGGATACCACGCGCCCATGCACATCGGTGAGCCGCTGGTCGCGACCGCCGTGGCGGAAGGTGAGGCGTTCGTGGTTGATGCCCATCTGGTGCAGCAGCGTCGCGTGGATGTCGTGGATGCTGACGGGGTTGCTGGCGACGGCGTTGCCGAACTCATCGGTCTCGCCGAAGGTCATGCCGCCGCGGAAGCCGCCGCCGGCCATGAAAAGGCTGTAGCCGTTCACGTGGTGATCGCGGCCAGCCGTGTCGCTGATTTTCGGGGTGTGCGGCGTGCGGCCCATCTCGCCGGCCCAGAGGACGATGGTTTCATCGAGCAGGCCGCGTTGATCGAGATCGGTGATGAGCGCCGCGACGCTTTGATCGGTGATGCGGGCGTTCTTTTCGTGGTTTTGTTTCAGGAGGCCGTGCTGGTCCCAGGGGGAGTTGTTGCCGTCAAAGCTGGGGCAGGTGATCTCGACGAAGCGCACGCCGGCTTCGACCAAGCGGCGAGCTCGCAACGCCTGCGTGGCGTAGAAGCGCTGGTGCTCGTCGGTGGAATCGATGCCATAAAGCTGGCGGATATGCGCGGGTTCGTTGGCGATGTCGGCGATGGCCGGGACGGCGCTTTGCATGCGGAAAGCGGTCTCGTAGTTCGCGATGGCACCTTCGATGGCGCGTGCGTCGGAGGTGATGGCGGCAAATTCGGAGTCTTGTTCGGCCAGCAGGGCAAGTTTGCGGCGCTGGATTGTCGCGGCGTCCTGCGGAGCGATGTTGTCCACGGGCACGCCTTTGGCTCGCACCATCGTGGCCTGATGGCTGGCGGGCAAAAACGAGCTGCCAAAGTTTTCGAGGCCGCCATTGGGCACCCAGTCGTTGTTGAGCACGACGTAGCCGGGGAGGTTCGCGTTCTCGGTGCCGAGTCCATACGACACCCACGCGCCAAAGCTGGGTGCCTGGCCGAGGATGCGCCCGGTGTGGAGCAGAAGGTTCTGCTGACCATGCAAAGGCAGTTCGCCGACCATGGAGCGCACGACGCAGAGTTTGTCCGCGACTTGTGCGATGTGCGGGAGCAGATCGCTCACCCACAGGCCGCTTTGTCCACGCTGCCGGAACTCCCACGGACTGCCGAACCACACGCGACCTGCATTCGACTGCGAGCGCTTCGTCACCGCGCTCTCGCCGATGGGTTTGCCCTCGTGCTTTTTGAGCATCGGCTTCGGGTCAAAGGTGTCCACATGGCTCGGCCCGCCGTCCATGAAGCAGAAGATGATGTTCTTCGCCCGTGCGCGATTGTGCAGCGGCATCCCGGCCATCGCGCGGAGGGCGAGCATGCCGAAGCCTGCGGAGGCGGAGGCCAAAACTTGGCGGCGTGAGCAAAGGCAGTGGTCGTGCGTGATCATATCAGCGGTAATAGATAAACTCTTTCGCGTTGAAAAACGCGTGAGCGAGACGCTCCCAAGCTTCGGGTGTGTCACCGCCGAAATCATGGAGCGCTGTTAGCCAGCGCTTTGCTTCTTCATCGTTCGGTTGGCGGGCGAAGGCGCGGGTGAACATGAGTCGGAGACGTTCTTCGACATTCACGGACTTTTGCTTCGACAACTCACCCGCCCAGTGCTTCGCCATCGCGTTCACAAAAGGATCGTTGAGCATGATGAGGGCCTGCGATGGCACGTTGGTCACATCACGTCTGCCAGTGGGCAGTTTGAGATCGGGGAGGTTGAAGCCGACGAGAAATTTCGGCGGATCCATGATGGACATTTGCAGGTAGATCGAGCGTCTTCCGTTGCCATCTAGTGGACCAGTGAAAAGTCGCTTGGCACCGTCTTCGGCAGTGCGAAGGGGCAGAATCGGACGACCATAGAGCTGTGGATCAAGCCTGCCGGAAACTGCGAGCAGCGAGTCGCGGATCGACTCGGCTTCGAGGCGTCGTGTCGGATAATGGTGGAGCAGACGATTCGCGGGGTCGCGCTCACGGGCAGCATCGGCGACGAGACTGGACTGACGGAAAGTTTGGCTCAACACAAGCCTCCGCACGAGCTTCTTCGTGGACCAGCCTTCGCGAATGAACTCGCGGGCGAGCCAGTCGAGCAGTTCGGGGTGCGAGGGCTTGTCGCCGAGACGGCCGAAGTCATCGGGTGTGGCGACGAGGCCGGCGCCGAAAATCCACTGCCACACGCGGTTCACATAGACACGGGCGGTGAGCGGATGCTCGGGATGCAGCAGCGATTCGGCGAGGGCGAGACGGTTGGTGATGCCTTCGCCATGCAGCATTTTCAGCGAGGCGGGCTCGATGAGTTCGCCAGTGGTGTCCACGTTGCCACGGACGTTGAGCGGATACTTCACGGGCATCACATCACGCTCGTCCATGCTGTTCACCGTGCGTGGGAAGGCGATGTCGGACTCGACGCGGCGATAGTCGGCGATGAGTTGGGCGAACTGGGAGCCAGGGTCGGCTTTGTTGGGCAGCAAAGCGTTGGCGAGCAGCCAATCGAGCACCTCGCGGTCGCCTGGCTGCGGTTTGTTTTCGCACCAGCGGCTCACGGCGGCATTGAACCATGCAGCGATGCTTTCCCAAGGCGTGGCGGCCTTGTTGGGATACAAATTGGCGAACACATCGAGTTCATCCTGCGGCGTGCCGGCGGTGTCATGCGTGACGATGCCGGTGATGCTCAGCCAACTGCGTTTGTCATAGCCGAAGTCATTGTTCTTGAGGCCCTTGGCCAAACCGGTGCGCGGTGGGAAGTTCGGATTCAGCGAGGAGGTGCAAAACTCGATGGTGACCTGCTGCGCTCCATTTTTCAGCTCGGCGTCGGTGAAGGATCGCCACTGCGGCTTGGGGTTCGTGTAGAACGCGATGGTCTCGTTTTGAAACGCATGATCATCGACGACGAGATGGCCGGCGAACTCGCCTCCAGCGAGGTTGAGGCTCACGAACTTGCCTGGAACGAGATGCTGCGGCGGCATGCGCAGGCTTCCAGGCAGTTTCGAGCTTAAAGCATGCGAATGCCGTCCACGCGGCAACAAGCCTGTGACGACGTTTTCGCCTTCGAGGGCGATGAGAGGCGTTCCGTCGTCGGTTTGGCCATGGATGAAGCCATCACCTTCAAAGACCCAACCCAAGGAAGGGCGGTTTGTAGCCGCCCAAGGCGCTTGAAAAGCGCCGTTCCTTGTTTTCGCCGTTTCGCGAGCTTTTTGCCATTCGGCGGCCAATTCATTCCAGCGAGCGGTTTGAGCCGCATCGGTGCTCGCGGCCACTTCGCGGCCCATCGAAATGCGAAAGCGGCCCAGCAGATGATCGGTGCCATACGAGTGGTCCAGCGTGATCGTCCAGTCGCCACCATGCGGCAGATCGATGGCCTCGGTGAAGGTGAATCGCGCGGTGTGATCCATGCTCGCTGGTGCGAGGCCGACCGCCCAACCGCGACGACCTGCGGCAGGCTTCAGCAGGCCTTCCACTTCGTAACCAGGCTGCGCATAGCTGGCGCGTGCGGTGGCGAGCTTGAGCTGCTTCGCCGTGCCCGTGCTGCCAGCGGCTAGGTGGGGCTTCACCTCGATGCGGAGGTCATTGAGCACGAAGTTGCCGCGATTCGTGCGACCCGGGCCGCGCTCGGGCAAGGTGGGATGCGTGAGCGCTTCGAGCTGCATCTCGCTGACCGCGCCGGGCTCGGTGGTGAAGTTCACCGTGTAGCTGTCTTTGTCCGGCGCGGTGCCCGTGGCGAGGATGGAGTGATCCTTGTCGATGATGAAGGTCGTCTGCTTCGCCGTAGCGCGGAGATTTTGCGATGTGAGCCACAGTGTGTCATTCAGCAGGCGTGCGAGCGGATACGCGATGTCATGTGGCTTCGCGTTTTCCAAGGAGGGGCGGTTTACAACCGCCCATGCTTTGAGTGTGGGCGCTTGAAAAGCGCCCTTCCTTGTCCAGAGCGCGGCGAGTTCATCGCGGATGCTTTGGCGCAGTTGTATGAGCTGCGCGATGGCGGCGTCGTTCTTGCCCGGCGTATCAATGACACGCGAGGTCCAGCGCGGCGTGGTGAACATGGCGGCGAGCGCGTAGTAGTCACGTTGCGAAACGGCTTCGAGTTTGTGGTCGTGGCAACGCGCACAGGCGACGGTGGTGGCGAGGAAGGCCTTCGAGAAGGCGTCGATCTTGTTGTTCACCATCTCCTGATGGATGCCATTGAACATGAGGCTGCTGCCATGGCGATGCTCGCCGAGGTGATAAAACATCGGCCCGATGAGGCTTTCGTTGGTCTGCGCCTTCGCGTGAATGCGCGGCTTCGGCAGCAGATCGCCCGCGAGATGCTCGCGGAGCAATTCGTCGAAGCCGATGTCGTCGTTGAAGGCGCGGATGAGGTAGTCGCGGTATTCGTGGGAGCCTTTGGCGGGATTGTCCCATTCGTAGCCGTAGGTGTCCGTGTAGCGCACGACATCCATCCAGTGGCGGGCGAAGTGTTCGCCGAAGTGGGGGCTATTCAGCAGCTAATCAACATAGGACTCATAGGACGTATCGGACCTATTGATTGAAGGAGGAAGCCCCGTGAGCACAAAGCTCAAACGACGACGCAGCACCTCCGGCGAAGCCTGCGGAGTCATTTCGAGTCCGGCGGCCTTTTGAGCTGCTTGGATAAAGCCGTCCACGCTGCCGTTCGTGGCGGGGCGCATCGGTTTGAGGCTCCACCAGTCGAGACGCTTCTGAAACTCCACCTCCCAAGCATCGTCGGCAGCGAGCGCGGTCGATTGAGCCGCCACACGCGGATCAGGCGCACCCTGACGCACCCACTCGGTGAGCAGCGCGATCTCCGATGCGGGCAGCATCTTCTTCGGCGGCATCTTGAGGTCCTTCTCCACATGACTCACCGCCTGGATGAGCAAACTCGCCTCCGGTTTGCCCGGAACAATCGCCGGCCCGCTCTCGCCTCCCTTTTCCCAGCCGCTCTTCGAATCGAGCGCGAGACCACCTTTGATCTTATGCTCATGCGAATGGCACTCAAAGCAGCGTTGCTTGAGCAGCGGCTCGATTTTGGATGAGAATAGATCATCGGCACTCGCGATTGAGCCGCTGACGATCACGAAGATGGAAACAAGCCGCTTCATGCTAAGCGAGCACCTCCTGGATCACATGGCCATGCACATCCGTCAGTCGGCGATCGACGCCATTCGTGCGGACGGTGAGTTGTTCGTGATTGATGCCAAGCAGATGCAGGATGGTGGCGTGCAGATCGTAGCCGGTGGTGATGTTGTGCGCGGCTTGATAACCAATGTCGTCACTCTCGCCGTGCGCGATGCCTTGCTTGATCCCAGCACCCCAAAGCCACGACACAAAAGTGCCGCAGTTGTGATCGCGGCCTAGCGAGCCTTGCGAAAACGGCGTGCGGCCGAACTCGGTGGTCCAGATCACGAGCATATCCTCAGCGAGTCCGCGCTGACGAAGATCTTGCAGCAGCGCGGCGATGGGCTTGTCGATGCTCGCAGCCATCGGCGGCAGTTGCTTTGGGATGTCGCCGTGGTTGTCCCAATTGTTCACGGCACCTTCGGGGCCGCTCCAGACCTGCACGAAACGCACGCCGCGTTCGATGAGGCGTGTGGCGAGTAGGCAGCGTTTGCCGAAGTCGGCGGTGGGTTTGTCGGCGCTGTCGAGGCAGTAGGCTTTGCGAGCGGAATCGGGCTCGCGCATGACATCGAAGGCCTCAGGCGCGCTGAGTTGCAGCTTTGCGGCGAGTTCGTATCCAGCGATGCGCGCCGCGAGTCGCGAGTCACCGCGATGCTGGTCGGCGTGCTGGCGATTGATGTCATTCAGCAACGACAAGCCCTCGGCATCGGCCTGCCGTGTGGCGAAGGGAAACTTGTCACTGGCGAAGAGATCTGGAATCGGCTGTGGCGAGTCCGCTTTGATGACGGTGCCCTGATGCACGGCGGGCAGGAAACCGGAGCTGAAGCAGCCGCGCCCATTGTAGGGCAGTCCACGCGCATCTGGCAGCACGATGAACGTGGGCAGGTTTTCGGTGAGGTTGCCGAGAGCATGCGAGATCCACGCGCCCATGCAAGGAAAGCCGGGAAGCAGGAAGCCGTTGTTCATCAAGTAGGCGCTCTGGCCGTGTACGTTTGAGCGGCCTT
Source organism: Akkermansia muciniphila (assembly GCA_945882215.1). Lineage (GTDB taxonomy): Bacteria > Verrucomicrobiota > Verrucomicrobiia > Verrucomicrobiales > Verrucomicrobiaceae > Prosthecobacter. Next base: position 34,453 of record CAMCWM010000024.1, read on the forward strand.
GCATCGCCATGAGGAAGGCCATTTCATCGACGAGCTTCGCCTGCTCGGGAAAGAGGCTGCTGGCCCAGCGGCCGCATTGACCGTGCTGCTTGAACTCGAACGGGCTCTTCATCAGCGCTCCCTGCATGCCAGTCGCGCCTTCGATTTTCGTCTTCGAACCGAGCTTCTGCCCGTCGAGCTTTGTGAGCGCGGGTTTGTAGTCCCAGGTGTCCATCGGGCTCGCGCCGCCATTCATGAAGAGCTGGATCACGCGCTTCACTTTCGCGCGATGATGCACGCCGCCGTTCAGTTCCGGCTTTGTGAACGAGCCCGCAGCATCACGCGCGAGCATCTGCGACAGCGCGAGGCCCGAGAAGCCGCCGAGGAGACGGCGACGATCCAACGTGAACTGGTGATCCTCATTCATCATGCGAGCACTCCGTTGATGACTTCACCATGAATGTCCGTGAGCCGATAGTCGCGGCCCTGGAAGCGATAGGTGAGCCTGAGATGATCCATGCCCATGAGATGCAGGGCGGTGGCATTGAGATCATGGATGTGGACGGGATTCTTCACGATGTTGTAACTGAAGTCGTCCGTCTCGCCGAAGACATGGCCTTTCTTCACACCTGCGCCGGCCATCCAGATGCTGTAGCAGCGCGGATGGTGGTCGCGCCCATGATTGTCCTGCGTGAGCACGCCCTGTGAATAGACAGTGCGCCCAAACTCCCCGCCCCAGATGACTAATGTGTCATCCATCATGCCGCGCTCCTTCAGCTCACCGAGCAGTGCGGCGGTGGGCTGATCCGTATCGTGACACTGGCTCCTGATGCCGCTCGGCAGGTTGTTGTGCTGATCCCAGCCGCGATGATAAAGCTGGATGAACCGCACGTCGCGCTCGGCCAGCCGCCGCGCGAGAATGCAGTTCGCCGCATACGTCCCCGGCTTCTTCGACTCGGGACCATAGCGCTCGAAGATGGAGGCGGGCTCTTTGGACATGTCCGCCAGCTCAGGCACGGCGGCCTGCATGCGGAAGGCCATCTCGTATTGATCAATGCGTGCCTGCGTCTCGGGATCGTGATGCTCGGCGATGTTGATGCGATTCAGCGCCGCCACATCATCGAGCATCGCGCGACGTCCCTCGGTCGTGATGCCGGGCGGGTTCGACAGAAACAAAACCGGATCTTTGCCGGAGTTGAAGCGCACGCCTTGGTAGCGCGATGGCAGGAAACCCGCGCCCCACATGCGCTCATGCAACGGCTGCGCATTCGTCGGTCCGCTGGGCCGCGAGATCATCGCGACGAAGGCCGGCAGATCCGAGTTCTCCGAACCCAGTCCATAAGACACCCATGATCCAAATGATGGACGCCCGCCGATCTGATGCCCCGTCTGCAACAGCGTCATCGCCGGATCGTGATTGATCGCCTCCGTGTGCAGCGACCGGATGACGCAAATGTCGTCGGCAAACTTGGCCGTGTGCGGCAGCAGCTCGCTCAGCCACATGCCGGACTGGCCGTGCTGCTGAAACTTGAACACCGATGGCGCGATGGGGAAGCGCTTCTGCCCCGCCGTCATGCCCGTGAGACGCTGGCCGTTGCGGATCGATTCCGGCAAGTCCTTGTCGAACTGCGACGCGAGCCCCGGCTTGTAGTCGAACAAATCCAACTGCGACGGAGCCCCCGCCTGCGTGAGCCAGATGATGCGCTTCGCCTTCGGTGCAAAGTGCGGCGACTGCGTCGAGGCTAAGACATTGGGATTCATCAATGAAGCCAGCGCTGCACCGCCGATGCCTTTGAGGAAATGGCGACGTTGAAGATCGGTGTAAATAGAGCCTGCGTTCATGCGATCAGGGTTTGGTGACTGCTTCATCGAGATTGAACAAGGTGCTGGCCACCGAGGTGAAGGCGGCGAGTTCGGTGGGGTCGAGCGTGGCATTGGCTTTGGCGTCGCCCACGGCGAGAAAGCTTTTCACGGACTCAGGATCGGCTTTGAAGCCCTTCGATGCGCGTTCGTAGCCTGAGCGCAGGATCACGAGTTCCTGTGGCTTCGGCTGTCTTGAAAGCAGCAGGCGAAAACCATGCGTGAGCCGCGAGTCCAACGATGGGCCGCCTTCCTTCATCATGCGTTGCGCGAGGAAGCGTGCGGCTTCGACATACGTCGGATCGTTGAGCAGGTTGAGCGCCTGGAGCGGCGTGTTTGTGCGCGGTCGGCGCAGCGTGCAGGTCTCGCGGAAAGGCGCATCGAAGAGCAGCATGGCCGGATGCGGCACCGAGCGCTTCCAATACGTGTAGAGGCTGCGGCGGTGCAGTTCATCGCCTTTGCCGGGGATGTAAATATTGTAGCCGTTGCCGGCGGTGATCTGCTCATAGATGCCGGGCGGATGATAAGGCTTCACCGACGGGCCGCCGATCTTCTCAACGAGGAGTCCGCTCGTGGCGAGCGCCTGATCGCGAATGAACTCGCCCATGATGCGGAAGCGCGGGCCACGCCACAGCAGCCGGTTTTCCGGGTCCAACTGAGAACCGCGCACCGTGATCGCGGAACTTTGCCGATACGTCGCGCTCGTCACCATCAGCTTCATGAGGTGCTTCACGTCCCAGCCGCTGCGGATGAACTCCAGCGCCAGCCAGTCGAGCAACTCAGGATGACTCGGCAGCGCACCCTGCGCACCGAAGTCCTCGCTCGTCTTTACCAATCCACTGCCGAACACCTGCTGCCAAAAACGGTTCACCGTCACGCGTGCCGTCAGCGGATTCTGAGGACTCACGAGCCATTTGGCGAAGCCGAGCCGGTTGTGCGGCAAGCCTTTGTCCAGAGCAGGCAGGATGGCTGGCGTCGCGGCAGTGACCGGCTCGCCCGGCTTGTCATACGCGCCGCGCATCAGGATGAAAGTGGGGCGCGGTTCCTTCATCTCCTCCATCACCAGCGTGGTGGGGATTTCGCCTTCGGCAGTGGCGAGCTGCTTCTTCAGCGCCGCGAGTTCATCATTCAGCATCCGATGCTCCGGCTGCTGCGAGGTGCGAAACTCGGCGAGCTGCTTCTTCTCATCCGCTGTGCGTTTGGCGACGTCCTTCTTCGCGATGGCGAGCATCTTTGCCGGCACGAACACATCTTTCTCGGCGTCAGTAGCGAACACCTGCCAGCGCGTCGGCCCACCGGCGTTCTCGACACCGATGGTAATCACGAGATTCTTTGAGACATCGCCTGAATCGATCTCAAACACCGCGCTCACCGGCTTGGCCGGTGTCATCGAGAGCGCAGCCTTCGTTTTCCTATCACCATCCAGCACCTTCTCCACTTCAGCCTCAGCCAGCGAATCATCGAGCGCCGTCGCGCGGAGCTTGAGCTTGCCCACACTCAGCTCACTCCACTGAAAACTCGCGGATGAGGCCTTGGTGCCGCATTCAAAGCGCAGGGCCGTCACGCGCCCTTGGGGTGCGCGCACCGTGAGCCTGATGTTGTTCCGGCGCGTCTCTTGCGGGCCGATTTCGAGTGTGTTCGACTTCGTATCAACATGCGGAGGCTGATCACCGCCGTTCGCCGTCAGCAGTTCCACCGGTTGCCATTTCACCGAGGCCGAAGCCACGCGCTGAGCCCAAGCTTCGACACCAGAAGCCGATTGGCTCGTGAGCGCCGCGAGCTTGTCATTCACGCTTTTCATCTTCGTATTCAAGGCAACGATCCTGGCCTCGATCTCCGGCGCGGGGAGTTTCACGAACGGCGGCGCATTGATGCGGATGGGGTTGGAGTAAATGCCCACGCCCTTCTCCGGGATGCTGTGGAAGAAGGCCTTCATCGAGTAAAAATCACGCTGGGTGAACGGATCGTATTTGTGATCGTGGCACCGCGCGCAGTTGAAAGTTTGGCCGAGCCACACGGCCGCCGTCGTTTCCACGCGGTCCGCCGTGTATTCAGCGAGGAACTCATCCGCGAGCACGCCACCTTCTTCGTTGAGCATGTGGTTGCGATGAAAGCCGGTGGCGATCTTTTGCTCCAGCGTCGCATCCGGCAGCAGATCACCGGCCAGTTGCTCGATGGTGAACTGATCAAATCGTTTATTAACATTGAACGCCTTGATCACCCAGTCGCGCCACGGCCACAGCTCGCGGTCGCGATCGACTTGGTATCCATTCGAGTCCGCGTAGCGAGCCGCATCCAGCCAGTCCACGGCCATGCGCTCGCCGTAATGCGGCGACCTCAGCAGCCGCTCCACCACTTTGTCATAAGCCTGCGGTGAAGCATCGACGACAAAGGCATCCACTTCCGCCAGCGTCGGTGGCAAGCCCGTCAGATCGAGCGTCACACGTCGGATCAGCGCTTCCTTGGTGGCCTCCGCTGAAGGCGCAAGTCCCTCGGCCTCCAGGCGATTCAGCACAAAGCGGTCGATGTCATTGCGTGGCCACATGCCATTCTTTGCGGACGGAGCCTTCGTTGCCGCGAGAGGAATGAACGACCAGTGCTGCTCATACTTCGCGCCCTCGGCGATCCATTGCCTCAGCTTCTCCCTCTGCGCGTTCGTCACCGTCTTGTGCGCCTTCAAAGGCGGCATCACCTCGTCCTCATCGGTGGTCTCGATGCGGTTGATGAGCGCCGACTTGCTCACATCGCCGGGTGTGATCGCCACGTCTCCCGACTTCGCGGGCTTCAGCGCATGCTCGCGCACATCAAGGCGCAGGCCGGCCTTTTGATTGGCCTTGTCCGGCCCATGGCAAGCGAAGCAGTTGTCCGACAAAATGGGCCGGATGTCTCGATTGTAGCGCACGGGCTCGGCGCGCGACTCCACGGCAAAGGCGAGGAGAAGTGCAAGCAGCCGGTTGAGGATGTGGGGCTTCATGAAGGATGATCTAGTTCACAAACAAAAACTCGTTGCTGTTGATGAGCACGCGGCACAGCGCGGCGAGTCCGTTCTTCTCAGCATACGTGCTGAACTGACGTGCTTCATCGCCCGTCGGTTCGCGCAGCAAAATGCGGCGCACAGCTTCGGCAGGTGAGGTGATTTGCTTCCCAAGCTCATCACTGAAGTGCAGAACAAAGGCGTTGTTGTAGAGCGCGAGTGATTGAAGAGAAGAAGCGGAAAATCCGCGCGCAGGAGCCAGCATCCCGAGGTCGGGGAAGTCGAGCGCGTCCATGAAGGGATCAGGCACGCCGCGCCAGACGAAGCGGTAGATGCTGCGGCGATGTTTGGGCAGCTTGGACCAGTCGTAGGCGGTGTAATCCAGCGTGGGCGTGAGCTGCACGGCCGGGCCGGTGACGAACTGCCGCACGCTCGGGCCGCCGAGTGCCAAATCGAGTCTGTCCGCAGCGGCGAGCACGAAATCACGATACGTCTCGGCATCAAGCCGCAGACGGTTCATGCGCCACAGCAGGCGATTGTCGGCGTCGAGTTTCGACGCGTCTTCGCGCAGCTCGCTGCTCTGTCGATACGCGGCGCTGGTGACGATGAGGCGATGCAAATGTTTCAAGGAGCCGCCGCTGTCGCGCAGTTCACACGCCAGCCAGTCGAGCAGCTCGGGATGCGATGGCGCGCCGCCCATGCGACCGAAGTCATTCGGCGTGTCGCACAAGCCACGGCCAAAGTGATAATGCCACACACGATTCGCGATGCTGCGCCAGGTGAGCGGGTTCTTCTCATCGGCGATCCAGTCGGCGAGCACCGCACGACGCTCGGATTCATCACCGGCATGAGCCTGCGAGAATCGTGCTGGCAGCGACGTGACTGCGCTCAAAGAGCCGCTGACTGCCTCTCTGAGCGGCTTTTCAAAATCGCCGCGCTTGAGCACCTGCACCGTCTTTGGCTTCAAGATGCTCGTGGGCGTGCCTTTGCCGACAGCCAGCAGAACGTCTGCTCTTTTTCCGGCGGCATAGGTGAAGATGGGCGCGGGCAGCTTCTGCAACTGCTCGGTGGCGATGAGACGGAGCGCATGAACCGCGAGCGCGAGTTTTTGTGCCTCGCTGCGCTTGTCAGCAGGCTGGCTGAGCGCTTCCTGAGCCAGCACTGGCATCGCGGAAGCGCGTGCGGCCGGAGCATCCGTCACAGAGAGTGTGAAGCGGCCGATCAGGTGCGATCTTCCCGAAAGCTGCTTCAACGTCACGGTCAGTTTTGCTCCAGGCTTGAGCGTCATCGGCTTTTCCAATTCAAACACCGCATGATGCGACTTCCCGACCGCTGGATGAATGCCCCAGCCGTTGTCCTCTTTGCCATCAATCGCCATCGCCGAAGTCCAGCCTGCCTGATCAAAGTCCGCCGTCGCTCGTGAGAATTTCACTCTCGCTGGTTGAGCAGCATTTGAATCAAACACCTGCATCTCGATTTCGCTAAGCGTCAGATTGCCGTTGTCCTGCCTGCCAGGTCCGCCGCTCGGCAGTGAAGCATCTGAAATCACATCAAGCCGCAGCGCTGTGATCTGCGGCAGTGTCGTCGCGGAGGTGATGACATAGCTGTCCTTGTCCGGCTTTGCGCCGCCTGAGATGATGACATCGCCGCTGCGCGAAAGCGTCGCGCCTTCAGTGCTGACAAAGCTCTCATAACCCAGCGTCGTCCACTTCACCGGCGGCCCCTGCTGCTTTGCCCACTCGCTCACCAGAGCCGCATTCTCCGCAGCGAGCAACACGCCTTTGTCGCCAGTCTCCGCCAGCGACTGCCAGCGCCTCCGCTGCTGCGCGACCTTCACATCTTCATCAAACGGAATGTCGCCCTCGATCACACCCGCGAAGACGGATTGCAGCGCGTAGTAGTCCTCCTGCGTGATCGGATCAAATTTGTGCGCGTGACATCGCGCGCAGTTCGCCGTCGTGCTCACAAACGCGCCCATGGTCTGCGTCACGAGATCATCACGATCGAGGTAGTCAAAGTTCAGCGGAGCCGTCTGATAC